>CALMYC010000149.1 GCA_937873385.1 uncultured Flavobacteriales bacterium
TCCCGGCGCTCGGCTGTTTGCCGAGTGCCTGCCCTCTCGCGGCCTCCGGCCTTTTCAACCCTCATCACCGAACATTTAAAGCACACTTTCCGGAGGCGCTGGGGAATGTAGCAGGAACCCGCCTGAGGCGGATTAAGCGCCGGGCACTCGGCAGATCATTGGAATTACCGGTTAAGCCGAGCGCCGGGATGGAGTTTGGTGGCTCATTACTTCGGATTCGTCCTGCTTGCACTCGGGTTCGCATTGCAGATCTCCGCGCAGATCCTACGGTAGCGTAGGCGGGCGGGACGCCCTACAATGCACACGCACCCGGCAAAAAGCCGGGCGCGTGCCCGCGTTGTGAAACACGCAAGCGAGTGCGGGAGTGGGCCCGCGAGAGTCCCCGTTCGTGCCCTTGACCAGTGAACACGAGCGTGGACGCGTTAGTTGCAGGTGCAGCAGGGCCTTTGTTCACAACGCACGGTCCTGATCACGCGCTAATTCTTCCCCGGAAAATACAGCGGGTGCCTGTCGTTGTACCGCCGCATGAAGAGAAACAACGTTTCCGGCCGGTTGCGTTCCTTCTTCTTCAATGCATCAAACTCCTCCTTCAGCACGGCATCCCGTGCAATCACCGTGTAAAGCCCGGCCGCACTGACAGGCAGAAAAGCTCCCGTGGCCATGTCCAGGAAACGCTGCTCCTGCACGGTGTAGGCAGTGCCGCCGCCCATCATGTACGGGTCGTAGTTGCGGTAGGTGGCATCATAGACAAGGTGCGCCAATGCACCCATGAGGCCGATGCGCGAGAAGTCGTTCCCGGCACGGACGTACACCACGCCTTTGTCGCAGAAGCCCCAGATGGCGTCCATGTCCAGCCTGGTGCGCCCCCCGCTGCTGTCCGTGAAAAAGAGCTTGCCGCCGGCGCTTCGCAGATCCGCGATCCGCTGCCCTTGTGCGGTGCTTATCGCTTCCAACGGAACACTGGGTCCATTCCCGCGAAAGGCTTGGAAGTTGAAGTAGATGCCATCCTTGAACACGTAGCCGCCACTGTAGCGCACACTGTCCTGCGCCATGGCCGCATGCGCCATGAGCATGCTGCAAACCAAGAGCGTCCTCATGCCACGGAACGGATCAGGTCCATCACTTCATCGGGCGCTTGGGCATGCACCCAATGCCCCGCGTATGCAATGGTTTCGATGCGGCTGTTGGCGAACTGCTCCTTGATCTGCGGAACGTCCTCGCGGGGGATGTACGGGCTTTTGCCTCCGCGGATGAAGAGCGTAGGCACGTTCACCAGGTCCGGTCCCGATGTTCCCAAAATGTTGTTGATCTCCCGTTGCAACAACGGAACGTTGAAACGCCAGGCCAGCCTGCCCGGTTCCACCCAAAAGAGGCTCTTCATCAGGAACTGCACCACGCCGCGTTCCGGCACGTACCGGGCAAGGTGCGCCTCCATTTCCGCACGCGATGCCTTGCTGCCCGGATCGCTGGTGGAAAGCGCTTCGATGATGGCCGCATGGTCGCCGATGGGGTATTCGCGCGGACCGATGTCGATCACCACCAGGTGCTTGAGCAGTTCCGGCCAGCGCTGTGCAAAGGCCATGGCCGTTTTGCCGCCCATGCTGTGGCCCACGAGCACCGCCTCCTTCAAGCCCAACTTGGTGAAGAGCGCATGCACATCCTCCGCCATCAGCGGATAGGTAATGTGATCGGTGTGCGGCGAACGGCCGTGGTCGCGCTCGTCCACCAGGATCATGTCGTACTCCGCGCTGAGCGTGCGGCCGATGTGGCCGAAATTGTCGCTGCTGCCGAAGAGCCCGTGCAGGACCACGATGGGCGTGCCTTGGCCTTCGCGCCTGAAGAACAGGTCCACGCTCATCGCAGCTCACGCAGGTAAAGTTGAACGGTGTTCTCCATCCCGTAGATCAGGGCATCACACACCAGTGCATGTCCGATGGACACTTCCACCAGCCCCGGGACCCGGGCCTTGAACCAGGCCAGGTTGCGCAGGTCCAGGTCGTGCCCGGCATTCAGCCCAAGTCCCATTTGCCGGGCCTTTTCCGCTGCACGCGTGAACGGGGCCACCGCTGCCTCGCGGTCCATCGCGTACTGTTCGGCATACGGCCCGGTGTACAATTCAATGCGGTCCGTTCCCGTTTCAGCGGCATGGGCGATCTGTTCCGTGTCCGTTCCCATGAAGATGGACGTGCGTATCCCGACTGCTTTGAAGCGCGCGATCACCTGTTTCAGTTCCGCCTTGCGCACCCGTGCATCCCAGCCCGCGTTGCTGGTGAGCACGCCGGGGGGATCCGGCACCAAGGTGACCTGTGCGGGATATACTTCCAGCACCAGGCCGATGAAGCTTTCGTTGGGATAGCCTTCGATGTTGAATTCCGTGGTGAGCAGCGGTTTCAGTTCGCGCACGTCAGCATAGCGGATGTGCCGCTCGTCGGGCCTGGGGTGTACGGTGATGCCCTGTGCGCCGAAGCGCTCGATCTCCAACGCCCACTTCAACACGTCGGGCCTGTTGCCGCCGCGCGCGTTGCGCAATGTGGCGAGCTTATTGATGTTAACGCTGAGCTTGGTCATGTGTCCGGGCCGCATACCTTGGTCCCGCATTGGCACCGCAAAAGTACCCTTGGCCGGGCGCAACACGAACCCCATGCAAGCCATTGACCTGCTTTCCAAGACCATTCAGCCGCTGAGCCCGAAGGACCCGGTGTCCCGCGCATTGGACCTCATGGACGAGTTCCACACGCCGGTGCTGCCCGTGGTGGCCAAGGGCCGCTTGGCGGGCCTGATGAAGGAGGAAGCCGCACTGAACAGCAACGACCCATCGGCCACCGTGGAAATGTTGATGGACCAGGTGGAGATCCCCTACGTGCGCGATCGCCAGCACCTGTACGACGTGCTGAAAATGATGGCGCGGCGCAATTTGCCGGTGGTGCCCGTGCTGGACATGGGCGGCCGCTATCTCGGCACCGTGGGCGGACCTGAACTGGTGCGCAGCATGGCCGGCTTGGTGAATGCGGAGGAGGCCGGAAGCGTGGTGGTGCTGGAGATGGCGCGCAACGACTATGCGCTGCAACAGATTGCGCGGATCGTGGAGGACGAAGGAGCCCGCGTCATGAGCATGTATTGTTCCAACTTGCCTGACAGTACGCGCATGGAGGTGACGCTGAAGATCAACCGCGAGGACATCAGTGCGGTCCTCAAGGCATTCGACCGCTTCGATTACACGGTGCGCACCACGTTCCAAGGATCGCAGGTGGGCGATGACCTGCGCGACCGGTATGAGGGGTTGATGAGGATGATGAGGATGTGAGGAAGGTGGCGTGCAAGAGTACAAGGTTGGGCGCGTGCGAGGGTGCAAGGGAGAGAGCGATGGATCAGCTGCACTCGCATTTTTGCACATTCCCACCCCACCACCCCCGCACCGCATTCCCCCGGCATGAAGGTTGATCACCACCGGCAGCCTAGCATGAGCCCATTACCTGAAGGCCGGGGATGCGTGGTCCTGTTGCTCTTGTTGTTGCTGCCATGGGCCGCTGCCGTAGCACAGCCGAAGACCATGGATTTTACCGGCCCCTTCGTGGTATCCGGCATCCTTGTGGAAGGCAACAGGCAAACCAAGGAGAAGATCATCCTGCGTGAACTCACCTTCCGGGAAGGCGATACGTTGCCCTCCGGGGATTTGTACGGCCGCCTGGCCCGCAGCCAAGAAAACCTGCTGAACCTCGGGCTTTTCAATTTCGCCACGCTCCTGCCCACTTTCCTCGGCCCGCACGAGGTCTTCATCACCATCACCGTTGGGGAGCGTTGGTACTGGTGGCCGCAGCCGTTGATCCGTTTTGCCGACCCCAACTTCAATACCTGGTGGCTCACCAAAGACCTCAGCCGCCTGAACTTCGGCCTGGAGCTGAACCGGTTCAACATGCGGGGCCGGAACGAAACGTTGTCCGCCTTGGTGCAGCTTGGCTACTCACGCCGGTTCGGCCTGCGCTACAAGGTGCCGGCCTTTGACCACGACCAGCAATGGGGCGCGGAGGTGGAAGGCAGCTACCGCGAACAGGACGAGATCACCATCGGTACACTGGCGAACAAGCGCGTCCTGCTTAAAACACCGGCACAGAACATCTTCCGCCAGTGGCACGCGGGTGCCAGCGCCACGCTGAGGCGCACGCACGACCTTCGGCACACGTGGTCCATCTTTTGGAACGACGTTGCCGTGCAGGATACCGTGCTGCTCCGCAACCCCGAATTCCTGTCACGCGGAAGCCGCCGGGCCGAATTCCTTACCCTCGGATACTCGGTCGTTTTCGACCGGCGCGACTCCCGGGCATTCCCCCTGAGCGGCAGCTATGCCAAGCTGGAACTGCAGCACAGCGGACTTGGGCCGGAACAGCCCGAAGTGACCAACCTGCAGGCCGCCGTGCAGCGCAGTTGGAAAAAAGGCCAGCGCTGGAGTTTCGGCGGCAGCTTGGCGGGCAAGGTTTCCGCCGGTAGTGGAGACCACTACTTCCTGCAGGAAGGCCTGGGGTATGGGGACTACATGCGCGGCTATGAATATTACATCATCGATGGGCAACACTGGTTCCTCGGCAAGGCCAACCTGCTGTTCGCACTGGTAAAGCCGCGCACCTACCGCGTGGAAGCCATCCCCTTCGAAGCGTTCCGGACGCTCTATGTAGCGGTGTACCTCAATGCCTTCACGGACCAAGGCTATGTGGCCGATGCGGTGAACGGCGCCGCCAATCCACTGGCCAACCAATGGCAGCAGGGCTATGGCCTGGGGCTGGACCTGGTGACCAGCTACGACCAAGTATTGCGCATGGAATGGGCCGTGAACCGCCTTTCCGAAACTGGTTTCTACCTACATTTCACCCAACCGTTCTAACCTGCGGCATGCGCATCGGCCTACACGGACGCCTTTCCCCCGCCAGTGCGGCCGCTACGATCAACATGATCGTGGCGCGCATAGCAGCCTCCGGCGCAGTTCCCGTGATGGAACGCGGCTTGGCGCAACGCATGGCCGCTGGCGGCAACCCCGTGGCCCCGGACACCGAGCTGATGGACCAGGCCGCCAATGCCCGGTTGGACCTTTTGGTCAGCTTGGGAGGTGATGGCAGTTTTCTGGACAGTGTGGATTTCATCGGCCGTGCGTCAGTGCCCATGCTGGGCATCAACCTGGGGCGGCTGGGCTACCTGAGCAACACCCGCATCGAGGACGTGGACGCCACCCTGAAAGCCTTGGTGGAACGCCGGTATAGCACGGAGGAACGCGCCCTGCTTACACTGCGCGGATGTCCCGGCTTCGGCGAGCACGACACCGCCCTTAACGAGGTCACCATCCACAAGCGCGACGGTGCCGCCATGATCAGCGTGCATGCCCGGCTGGACGGACGCTTCCTGAACACCTACTGGGCCGATGGACTGATCATCTCCACCCCCACCGGCAGCACGGCCTATTCGCTCAGTTGCGGCGGCCCCATCCTCGCCCCGCAATGCGATGCCATGGTGATCACCCCCATTGCGCCGCACAACCTCAACGTGCGCCCCTTGGTGGTGCCCGGCAGCAGCACGGTAACGCTGGAAGTGGACGCCCGCGGCGAGAAATATTTGGTGAACCTCGATTCGCGCAGCGTGGTGATGGACAGCTTTCCTCCATTGGACGTGCGCCCCGCAGACCACACCGTGAAGCTGGTGCAACTGGAAGGCCAGGATTTCTTGGACACGCTGCGCTCCAAGCTGAGCTGGGGGCTGGATGTGCGTTCGGGGATTGAGGGAAGCCTGCGTTGACCAGGCATCAGCTACTGCTCCACAACCATGTTCCCATGGTAAACCCGTCGGCCATCCGTAAGCGAAACCGCATAGAGACCCGGACCAACATCGTACAGGTCCAACTGCGGATGGGTATCCTCGGTACCGATGCCTTGCGACAAAACCAAGCGCCCCATTGCATCGTAGATCTTAAGTTCCAGATGCGGCGCATTGGCGATGGCCTCGGGCACTTGCACCTGGAACGAACCTTGGTTGGGGTTGGCGTAAATGTTCAGCCCATCATTCCCGCCTATGGAAAATGATTGGACGCCCAAGCTCAGGTCCAACTTGGCCAGCAGTACGTCCTCAAAGCCATAACTCGTCACGCTTTCGCCAAGCAAAGTGTTGGTGTTGAACTGGGGACTGGGGGGAGTTGTCGCTGTTAAGTATATGCCTTGTGCTGTTTGTAATATGCTGGTGCCTGTCGCATAGCCGGTAGCAATCATATTGATACAATTGCCAATGCTGTCCATGCGTGTCACGAACAGCCCTTGGCCGGAAGCACCACTGCACACATCGAGTGTTATAGGTTCATTAATAACGTACCCTGTAATTAGGATAGAGCCATCCTGGGTCACATCGATTGCTCCCATCCCAATTCGATCGTACGTGTGAAGTTGGAGCAATACTCCGCTTGGCGAATATTTCACCAAGTAGGAAAGTCCATTGGGCGGTAACAAAACTGTTGTATCCGAAGAAAAAAAGGCGGAGCCTCCATCATATATCGATCCAATACAATAAACCGCTCCAGTTCCAGATACCCTCATGCGGTTATCATACCCATAGGTCCCTCCGCTGCTTCCCAGGCCAAAATCACGCAACCAGACTGCAACTCCTGTATTCGCATCCAAAGCCGCCAAAAGGTCCACACCTTGGGACATGGGTATTGTAATCGAATCAGCGACTATCGGCTCTCCGTTTGGCGAGCCAAAACAAGGGCCATGTGCATAGATAAAGCCTCCCTTGTATTGCAATGTATAGGGTGTGTATCGAGAGTAACCTTGTGTGCCAACACCAATGGTCAACGATTTGGCCCATAACTGCGTGCCATCCGGTGAGTATTTCGCCAAGAACGAACCAGGCGCAATGGCTTGATCCCCCACATAGGAAGTACCAAAATGGGAAATCGTTCCACTGACAAACAGTTCATCTTGATCATTCAGAACCAGTCCTTTTCCGGCTGTTCTGGCGGAACCGATGTTCGCAGCCCAAAAACAATTTCCATCCAGGTCAACTTTGGCGAG
This sequence comes from uncultured Flavobacteriales bacterium, assembly GCA_937873385.1. GTDB lineage: Bacteria > Bacteroidota > Bacteroidia > Flavobacteriales_F > PHOS-HE28 > PHOS-HE28. The sequence goes on from CALMYC010000149.1 coordinate 7,044, forward strand.
ATACGCGCCGCTGTCAGGCAATGAAATACTCCCTATGGTGCAAGATGACCAATGACCGCCTGTGATTATTAGCGTGCTGGCCGAAGAATCCAATATCATGGACGTAACGGAAAGTCTGCCCGACACATTGTCACATGCAAAGTTCAATGCCCAAAGCATTGTGCCTTCCTCATCGTACTTTGCAATATACCCAGCCAAGGTGCCTTCCAAAGTATCCTGCCCGATATAGAGATCATGGTATGTACCCGGACCTGAATTCGCATAGTTCCCAAAACAATACACATTGCCAGCGGCATCCACAGCCCCCACCTGGCCAAAATCATGTCCCGGTCCACCAAAATGCCTTGACCACTGCCAGCCTTGGGCCAACGAAGGGCAGGATAAAACAAGAGCGAGAAGTGCCAGCAACCAAGCAGTAAGGAACGTGCGCATGGGATTTGGGTTATTGGATGACGATCCGGCGGGTATGGACCTTGTTCTGGAATTCGATGCTCACGTTGTATGTGCCAGCGGCGAGAGCGTGCAAGCCCAACTCGGTACTTCCCGGTGTTACCGGACGCTCAAGCACCACCGTGCCCGCCGTGCTGGTAACGGTCAATTGGGCCGGGCTTGCCTCAGCACAGTTCGCACACCGCCAAGTCACGGACACCATGCCGTCCGTGGGATTGGGCGAAACTTGGAATTCCTCGGCCCGCGGACCCGAATGGAGGACCAACCCGATGAACCGATCTGGTCTTGCCGGATTGGTTTGCCCATCTTCATCGACAGGAACCAGCATGCGCAAATTGCCTGCATCCACCGCTCCACAATCCATCAGCACCGGATCAGTGTAGGCATGTACGTCCGAACCCTGTTGGGCATGAAAGCCGGGCAGTAAGTGAACCTCGTAGGTGGCTTTGATCGATGAAGAGCCGCCCTGCACATTTCCGTCACCCTCCACCATGAAATGTTTTGCCGTTATACTGGCGGTGGCCTCAAAATCCTGAACGTCGCTCAACCCCACGGTCACTCCATCCAACACCCCGTCGATGCTTGAGAATGCGGTATGGAGTGTGTAGGTTTGGTTCTGCTGTATGGGTGTACTACCGTCCCATTCTCCATATTGGATCCAGCCCGCCCCGTAGGTGGAGACCTTGAGGTCCATGATGCATTTGTCCCTATCCGGAAAACCAATCGTACCCACTTCATCATCTCCCCCTGGTTGGGTATCATAGCCGCGCAAAATGAAATCACCATGCTCATCCGTAAATGTGTAAGTAGAATGATATACTTCATCATAGTCTATTTCATTCGGAATTCTTGCCACAATGCAAGTCCCCTTGACGTACGCCCCTACGATGGGCAAACCGCTCTGTTCGTCCTGCACATGGCCGGTCACTGTGCCGTAGTAGACGCTGCCGTTGTATGCCACACTCGTTGTATTCTCCGGGTGGCCAAATGGGTTGTAGTAGGGTTCGCTCATGTCCACCGTTGGTGAACCCGGGCCAAAGGCGGTAGGGTTTGCCGCAGGCGGATTTACAGCATAATCGGCAAAAGTCCAGGCGGCCTGCTTCCTGAATACCTCATAGCCGCTTATGCCGTTGTTCACGTCCAAGGGGGCTGGATCACCATGGTTCAGCAAGCCGAAGTAATCCCCGCTTATATGCTCAACATTGGGATCGGGAGGATCCATGGGCCCGTTACTTTCAAAGTGGGTATCCTGGAAAAGCCACCATCCATATCCACAGGCGCGGGAATTACGGATAAAAGGGAAAGTCTGCTCTACAATATAATTCTCGTCCGTCTCATTCCCTTGGACTGATATGGGATAAGAAAAGCCATCGTTCGGAGTGTCATGGTCGTGTGCAATAAACCCGGTCTCTACGATCATGTATGGCTTGCGCAGCGTTCTGTCAACATGGTACATCAAGTCCCCAAATCTCCGGGTGCATTTTTGTATGTAGGTAGATGGGTCCGCGTCATACTCAAAACGTGCCGGTTCTGGGTACTGGTGGATGGTGGAGAAGTCAATATCCATCAATAAAGGATCCCAACCACCGTTAAAAGGCCCCTCACCGGGATAGTTGCCCACGGTGATCAGGTGGTCGTCGTATGCACGGATCGCCGAAGTCCAGGAGTGGACGATCGCACAGATCTGGCTCCGTGTGTGCATGCCCTGGGGCGTATCCTTCAATTGGCCAAGTTCGGCCAAGCCAGGTTCTCCATAAAGATCATAGCCGAGCAGGTTATATACGTGGTGGTCATGAATGAACTTGGCCAGCTCGCCCAGAAAATCCGCATAATCCTCGATCTGGGGGTCTCCGGCATTGCCATTGATCAGTTCCGGGAAAGGCGGGCTGTTGGCCGTGATCAACATTACTTTCAACCCGGCTACGTTGGCCAAGCTGCATACCTCAAGCACCGCATTGAGGTGGAAAGCCATGGCGGGATTTACCGCCGGGTCATAAGGCGGATCGATAAAGATGTCGGCCTCATGCACGTTTTGAGCGGTGCCGTAATCTTTGAGCTCGATCTTAAATCCGAGCCCGGGCCGCTTGATCGGCGTCATCACCAAGCGGATCGCGTTGAAGCCTGAGTACTTGATCTCGTAAAGGGCATGCAGGATCTGCGGCGCTCCCTGTGTTATATCCGCCTGATTGGTGTAGGCCCCGGTAAGTCCAAAAAAGCTGGGATGCTCCAGATGTACGTTGGCTGCCATTTCCGCGGCCGAAGGATAATGGCCGCCAACAGGCGGTTGCCCGGCCGGGAAAGCCATGTCCACATAGTAGTTCATCACCATGGGGAAGAAAGGCTGGTCATACTCATCAATGAACTGGTCGCCGTGCAGACTGATACTGCTCTGCGCTGATGCAGTTAATGCCGCAAGCAGGAACAAGCCCAAACATGCTACTGGGTAATCCATGGTGCAACGCTGTACCTGCGGGTCCATTTTCAGAGATACGCCTATTGATCACAACGATTTACTCAAACACGATCCGTCCCGTGTACCGCAAATTTCCGCTGACCACCTCGGCCACATAGGTGCCTGCGGCCTGTGCGCGGATGTCCAAATGCACAGTGCCCTCCGTGATGTTTAGCGGGCTTTCTTGTACAATTTGCCCTTGCGCATCCAGGATGCGGAGCACCAGGCCCTGTTCGTGCAGAAGCTCCGGCGGCAGCTCAATGCTGCAGGTGCCTTGATTGGGGTTGGCGTAGATGAGCAACTGCCCGCCAGCATCCGGCATGGTATAGGACTGAACGCCGGTGATAAGGCCCAGCTTGGCCACGAAGATGTCCGCTGCTCCGGTCAGTACATGGCCATTTCCAAGGTCAATGGTAAAGGTGAACGGGCAGGCAAGGACCGGGCCGCCATCACTGAGGGTGACCAGACCGATGCGGCCTGCCGATACCGGTCCGTTTGTCTCGATGCCCAGCAAGGTCCCATCCGCAGAAACCCGCGTCACAGCAAAGTCGATGTCATGGGCCGCAGTGATCGTTTGCCCATTAAAGGTGAAGGAACCCTCGAACGTAAAGGCCAGATGGAAACTACCGTCCGGGGCTTGCGATACAAGTGGCGTAGAGCGGAGAGTAGCATCCAAGGTGAAGTGCCAGGCCACATTGCCCAAGCTGTCCACTCGCAAGCATACAAAATCACTTCCAGACCCACTGGAAATTAAGGTATCCATTGGAAGGAAAAGGCTGTCCTTGAATGCACCGGATAGTATGAAACCACCATCGGATGTGGCTTCTGCATTTGGCAGGTAAGAATTAGAGTTGGCCGGATATTGTCGCAACCATTCTATCGCATTTCCGCTAGTGTCAATTGAACCCATAAGCGCGACTCCAAGTGTGGCATTCTCCTCGATTGACTCATCCATAAACATTGCACCTGTACCATAGTTTCCTCCAACAAAATACAGGTGGCCATTCCGTACCAAGATGGTTCCATCAATGTTATGGCCAATGTTCTTGGCCCACAACAACTCGCCACCGGGGGAATACTTGGCTACCGATTGTCCGTTGGGCAAGGTGATGGAGGGGAGGCCGTCAAACACGGTATTCTGCATAAAGTAGCTGTCGTCGCTGAACACATACAGGTACACTTGCCCAAGTTCATCCACCGCAATGCTTCCCCCAACCCCATTTTGGGTGGATCGCACCCAAAGGCAATGTCCGTCCAAGTCGTATTTGGCCAAGAACGCACCATGGCCCGCTATGGCCATTCCAGGACCGAACCATGCCGAATCCCCCCAAGTCGTTGCTTGATATTCCCCTGCCAAGTACAGGGCATCCGAAATGCTGTCATAGGAAATCTTCCATGCACCGTCCCCTTCATTCCAATCGGATGGACCTCCCATGTCCCCACCGCCAAACCCCACCGACCATTGATAGCTGCCATCCGAATTGAATTTCGCCATGAACGAGTCATAGGTTCCCGCTGCACCCCAAGAATGCCCATCCAAATCACCCGTGCTCATTCGTCCACAGATGTATATGTTGTCATTGTAATCACGGCACATCGACCCGGGAGTTTCCGTGTATTGCCCGTGGATCAGCTTGGCCCATGCTGCGTTCTGGGCCCATAGTAGGCCGGGCAGGCCAAGCATGGCGGCTGTAACAAGGCAATAGGATTGGCTCAGGAGCTTCATGGTCAGGGTTCTTTGATGAAGGTGGGGGAGGTTTCAGTACCGCGCTGGACAATCCGCAGGCGGTACGGGCCTGCTGCCAGCCGCGCCACATCGATCATGATGCTTTGGCCAGATGCCGACCAGCGACCGACCAGCCGGCCGAGGCCGTCATAGAGTTCAAGGAACGCGGGGTCGTCCGTGGGGAGTTCCACCCACAGTGCAGTTTGTGCCGGGTTGGGGAAAATGCGGGGCTTGCCGGCCGCTTGGAAGCGCAGTTCCAACTTGGGGGCAACGGGCGTGCTTTTCAACAGGTGTTCCGGCGGGGCGGGCGGTCCAAGCACCAGGGTGGGGTATTGGAAACTTTCATCCAAGCAATCCGGAAAAGTCTCCTCCAGATGGACATGCGCCTCGCTGCCCGCCTCTGCACGGAAACCCGGTTGCAGGTGTACAGTGCGGCGGGCCACCATCTCAATGGGCTGCGATTCCGGGGGGACAGGGCTGGGGTGGACAGTGATGTCCTGCACCTGCAGGTCCGTCCAGGCGGCAAAGCGGTGCTGGCCTTCCGCCGTGGAGCTGGTCAACTCCAAGCCTTGCAGGCTGCCCGAATACACGAACGGGTTGCGGTGCAGGGCGTAGGCATAGCTGGCCGGTATGCTGTTCCCGGACCATTCCCCACGCCCGATGGAATTGGTGCCCAGGCCCACCACGATAAGCTGGTAGATGTCCGGGGTAGCAAATCCTTGCAAGGGGGGCTCACGATGGATCGTAAAGCTCCCATTTCCATCCGTCACATCAGAATGGGCGCTTTCATAAGGCTTATTATCGGGGTTGTCCGGAGGGTTCACAGGATCATCCGCTGCCCGGACCCAATACCGCACATTGGCATTAGGGATGGAGATCCCTGTGGCATCATCCACCACAGTGCCCGTGGTTAACACATCCCCCGGCAGGTTGTCCCAATTGTAGTAATTGGCCGGTGGGGGGGCAGGCGTTTCGGGCATGGGCGCGGGGCTGTAGTTCTGCACCACGGGCACGGCCAGCTTGTCGTAGTAGTCGTTGTTGGCATCGCCCGGCTTCAGCAGGGCGTAGTAGATGCCGCGCATGAGGTCATAGTGCTTGTATGCCGGCCCAACATTATCCGTGGTGTTGAGCGGATAGTAGAAGTCCCACCAACGAAATTCCTGGAAGTACCACCATGACCAGCCTGAGCCTCCGTATTGGCGGGTGATGTCCAGGCTCCATTGCACAAAATCAGCCTGGTCGGCCTCGGTGCCGTCCATGTAGGGATACTGGTGGTATTGCGGGCCCATGCCGGTATGTGGTGGATGCTCGTCATCATTGGCGCTGTACCCGATCTCGCCGATGATCCACGGCATGGGGCACGTTTGACTGAACCAATAGAACTCCGCCTGCAACCGGGCACGGCTCTGCGGATCGCTCCAGTTTCCGCGATAATCAGGATAAGGGTATATGTGCAGCGAGTAGAAATCCAGGTGCAAGGCACCCATGTCCCATACCTCCAGTTCGTAAAGCCCCAAGCCACCCAAGGTTACCAGATGGTCTGGATCGTGCTGCTTGATGGCCGTGTACCATTGGTCCGTAAAGGAGCAGATGTCCTCCTTGTGCCATTTGTCCCCGCAGATACGGACCTCCCCGAGTTGCGCATTGGGGTCGGGCAGACTGCACTGCTGGTATTCAAGCGAGTTGAATTGCGGCTCATTGAACAAGTCGTAGGCAAGCAAGGCCGGGTGGCCCTGCATGGCAGTAGCCAAGTGGGCCAGGTAGTTGGCATAATCATCCACTGCCTGTTGGTCGAAGGTCTCGTACATGTAGCGGCGGTTTTCCCCCGGCTTCCGGCCGCCTGGACCCGCCACCAGGAGGATTACCTTCAGGTCCGCCTCCTGGGCCACGTCAAGCACACCGTTAATCAGGTCGAACAGGCGCTGGGAATAGGGTCCGTCCATCCCTTGTTCCATATCCACAGTGACATGACCCGCATCGTGGTTCCCATCAGATTGGATCGGGTTCCGGTAAATTTCCAGATTGAATCGTCGCTCGTCATTTCCATATTCAGGGGTATCGCGGTACCGGACAGCAAGGCATCCCGTAATTCGAACTGTGTTGAACCCCATGCTCCGGACTTTCTGAAAATCGGTGAGCAAACGATCCCGGCAGTTGGTTTCCCCCAGACAATCGAAGTCACGCGATGGTCCAAAAGAGGCATCCGGAGCATAATAAATCTGCGCAGGGGACGGCTGGCCTTGTACGGAATTGCTCCGGGTCAACAGGACGCTGTAGTTCATGGCCACCGGATAGAATTCTTGCCCACCAGACATGAATTTCTTGCCTTCCAAGGTAACAAATTGCGCGTGCCCCGCAGCTGTGGCGGCGAATGTCCAAAACAAGCAACCAAGGTGCGGCAGCTTCATTGCGCTTGTTGTTCAATGGTTCAACTTGGCTTCCACCAACTTCAACCGCTCTTCCAACTGCAAGATGTAAAGCGCCTGTTCCTCCACGGTGCGCAGTAACCGCATTTGCAGGTCGCCCACTTCCATCCCGCCGGCGGCCTCCACATCGCTGCCCTTGGGCATGTTGGGCAGGTGCCCCTGCTTGTTCAGGAAATTGCGCAAGTCGGACATGGACATCAAGTCATAGTCCCGGGTAAACACACGGTCTTGGAACTGTTCAATGGTCACCTTTACGTCGCGGCAAACAATTCCTTGATCGACATATAGTTTATAGATGGAATTGTTGTCATCCGGAGGGTCCACTCCTATTCCGACTTTGCCGTATCTGGTGAGACTGATCGCCGTTTCGGGGGTATTGAAGTCATACATGATCCGGCCCCTTCCTCCCGGATCAACCCGGAGGCCGTATCCGAAGTCATTGTTGTACACCCAGGTTTCGGCGATCTCTGAATTACTGGCGGACACAACCGCCTTGGTAGGCCCGGGGCTGCGCACATGGAAGTTCCCCTTGGGGAGCGTTGTGCCCAAGCCCACTTTCCCGTTTTCATCCACATACATGCGGACCTCACCGGCCACATCATCCCATAGGAAGAAGTCCTGGTCGCCAAGCGCTGCCAGGTCACAACCCAACCCCCACCTTTCAGTGGCTCCTTGATTGAAGCGGATCTCGCTGTGCGCATTGCCAGGAAGGTCGTTGCCGAGAAGCATGCCGCCCCTAATATCCGTGTGGTGTACTTCGAATTTCTGCAATGGAAGCGTGGTGCCAAGACCAAGGCGCCCAGTGGAGGTCAACCGCATCTTTTCCACATTGTCCGTGATTACCTTAAGCGGCGTTGCATCCCGGGTTCCCAATACCTCATTGAATTCATTCGTGGTGTTGGTATAGTTGCCATGTGTGCTCCAGTAAGGGAGCGGATCCAAGGGTTGTGGGGTGTCATCGTCCTGCACGGTGGAGACACTTCCATCCGGACCAGCTTTTAGGATGCCACCAGTGTTCAGTCCGGCTATCTGTACCTTCCCATCAGCAGTCAATCTGAGTCGCTCTGTTCCATTGGTCTTCACCACAAGGTCTTTGTTATCCGGTGTTCCCAAATACTGCTGGCCCGGAAAGGTGTTTGCGTTGCCGGTCATGCTCCAATCACTGCGTTCGGGGCCGCGCAACAAGATGGTGGCGGAGGCACCCTCGCAGCCATTGGCATCTACAACGGTGATCTTGTAATCCTTGGGGCCAAGGTTGTAACGATTGGGCGCTATGGGGCCGTCGCTCCACGAAATGGTGAAAGGTGCTGCCCCGCCTATCACCACCACGGAAGCATTGCCATTGTAACAGCCATAGCAGCTCACGTTGTAGCCGTTCGGGTATTCATATACGTCCACGTCCAATTTCATGGGTAGCGGTTGTTCCAAGGTGATCTCCGCCGTGGCGATTTCATTGTTCGCATCGACCACCTGCACCTTGTAATAGCCTGCCGCCAATTGGGATATATCCTGTGTGGTGGCGCCATTGCTCCATTCATAGTGGTAAGGTGTGGTCCCTCCGGTCACCGTGAGGTCGATGCCGCCATCCTTCATGCCGAAGCAACTGATGTTGTACCCGTTGTAGTTGCTGGCCACCAAGGATAACTCCAAGTCGGGGGCTGCAAGGGCAGCGCCTGTCACCATCAACCCAGCCAGAACCGCGACAATGGAGGAAACAGGCCACCTACGAGGCAAGCTTCGACGAGCAACACGTGTTGTGGAGACAATGTACAGGTTCATGTCAATATGGTGTTCTTGTGATGGATCGCAACTTTCCCCGTCACAAACCGAACACCTGCTTTCCGCATATCCAACCCTTTTCCTGCATAAGTGATTGCAATTCCTGCATTAGTTTCGGACCCCTGCCAAACCCATCCATCATGATCCACGAAAAGATCCGCCACTTCCGTGAACTGCGCCGGCTGCGCGATGAGGATATGGCCGAGCGTCTCAACATTTCACAGAGCACATACAGCCGCTTGGAAAAGGGTGAGATCAAGATGGACGTGGAGCGATTGGGGAAAATCGCAGAGATTTTGGAGGTGCCGGTGGAGGAATTGCTTTCACCCGATTCCGTGGTATTCCACATTGGCCACAATAGCGGTGGATCCAATGGCTGGTACAACCATCAGTTGGTTCAGCAATTCCCCCAAGAGATCATGCAACCATTGCTGGACCGCTTCGAAGCGCACATCAAGGAGCTACAGGATATGAACAAGCGGCTCCTCGCCCTGTTGGAGCGTGGGCAGGGGTAAAACTGAAGCCCTTTGGAACAGACTGGCACATTGCCATTTTGCACTGCTCCATGTTCACCCTCAGTTTTTCCACCGGGGCCTCCAAACTCGCGCCCAAGGATACCCGCCCAATTCAGGGTTCGATCCGTAGTTGTCCATGAACTTGTACTCCCTCATGGGCTGTGTTGTGCATAACCCTACCTAAGCAAGCAACGATCCTGCAGGAGCCACCCCTAATTTCGCACCATCCACGCACGGATCGCGCCGCCCCGCCGTTCTTCAACCCGATGAGGAAAATCCGCCTGCTTTACCTGCTGCCGCTATTGCTGGCCCTGCCGGCCCGGGCGCAGGTCAGTGAGTTGGGCCTCACCGGCGGCACCACCTTCTACATCGGTGACCTCAACCCCACCCGCTACTACCCCAAGCACACACACCTGGCGGGCGGAATTATGTATCGCTATAATTTCAACGAGCGCTATGCTTTCCGCCTGCAAGGGCTGTACGGCAAGGTGGAAGCCTGGGACTTTGAATCCAAGGACCCGCTGCAACAGCTGCGCAACTTGGGCTTCCGCTCGGTGATCTTCGAGGCTTCGGCCCTGCTGGAGATCAATTTTTTCAAGTACCGCGGACTGGCCAAGGACAGCCGCACCTGGACGCCCTTCGTTTTCGGCGGGCTGGCCTACTACCATTTCAACCCGCAAAATTTGCTCGATGACACTTGGTATGACCTGCAACCGCTTGGTACGGAAGGCCAGAACATCGGCGGTGGCAAGGGCTACAGCCTGAACCAGATCTGCATCCCCTTTGGGTTTGGCTTCAAGTTCGCCCTCACCAAGCGTGTGGACCTGGACCTGGAATGGGGCTTGCGCCGTACCTACACGGATTATTTGGACGACGTGAGCGGCACGTACGTGGACAATTCGGCCTTGCTTGAGCAAGCTGGTCCACTCACCGCCCTGCTGGCGGACCCCAGCCCCTTGCGCACCACCGGGCTGAACACGGGCCGGGCGCGCGGTGACGGCCAAACACGCGATTGGTACCAGTACACGGGCATCACCGTGTCGCTGCTGCTCACCCGCTTTACCGAGTGCGATGCGATCTGGAACAAGAAGCGGAAGTGAGCACTGGCCGCAGGGTCCCCTACGGGAGACCACTGCGGGAGCGGGGGAGCGGGAGACCGCTGCGGGAGCAATCGGTCCGCAACCGCTGCGGGGGCTGCAAGCGGATGAAAATAGCCGTTAACATTGGTTCGATACCCGTTTAGGTCCAACGAACGCGCCGAATTGCGACCTTCGCCCCCCCGTGAAAGAAACCACCCCCCCAACCGAGCAGGAATTGCTTGCGCAGATCGACCCTGCCCGCGTACCCGTCCATGTCGCCGTGATCATGGACGGCAATGGCCGCTGGGCTGCGCAACAGGGCGAGCAACGCATCAGCGGCCACCTGAACGGGGTGCTGCCCATCCGTGAAACACTTACCGCCGCCACGGAGGCCGGGGTGAAGTACCTCACGCTCTATGCCTTCAGCACCGAGAACTGGAACCGGCCCAAAGCGGAGGTGGATGCCCTGATGGAACTGCTGGTGAACACGCTGGCCAGTGAAGTGGACGAGCTGGACCGCAACGGAGTCCGGTTGCATGCCATCGGCGACCTGGACAGCCTGCCCAGCGGATGCCGCGGGGCGCTGGGCAAGGCCATGGAACGCACCAAGCGCAACGAGCGCATCACCCTCACCCTGGCCTTGAGCTACAGTGCCCGCTGGGACATTTTACGCATGGTGCGGAGCATTGCCACCGACATCCGCGAAGGGCGGCTGAACACCTTCGCCGTGAATGAAGACCTGATCGACCAGCGCCTGAGCACCCATGGCCTGCCCGACCCGGACCTGTTGATCCGCACCAGCGGCGAGCATCGCATCAGCAATTTCCTGTTGTGGGAAATCGCCTATGCTGAGCTGTGGTTCACCCCGGTGCTCTGGCCTGATTTCCGTAAACTGCACCTCTTCCAGGCCATCCTGGATTTCCAGCACCGCGAACGCCGCTTCGGCCTCACCCGCGAACAGGCCACCCACCCCTGATGCACACGGCAGCCCGCGCCCGCACCGCCCTCCTGCACGGCATGATCCTGCTCGGCCTGTTGGCCGCGGCACCCTGCGCCCGCGCGCAGCAGTTGGATGTGCCCAAGATGGACTACAGCTACCCCAAGGAATACACCATCGGGGGCATCACCGTGAGCGGCTGCGTAACGCGCGACCCCAATGCCGTGAAGCTCTTCAGCGGGCTGCGGGTGGGCGACAAGGTGACCATACCGGGCGACCGCATCGGCAAGGCCATCCATGCCATCTGGGACCAAAAGCTCTTCACCGACGTGCGCATCGAGGAGGCCGAGGTGCGCGGCACCACCATCTTCCTGAACATCATCGTGAAGGAAAACCCCCAATTGGCCAGCTACGGCTTTGCGGGCACGGTGAGCCGCGGCGAGGCGGACAAGCTGCGCGAGAAGATCAACCTGCAGCGCGGCCAACAGGTGAACGATGCCGTGAAAGCCAATGCCGTGCAGGCCGTGCGCCTCTACTTCCGCGACAAAGGCTACCTGAAGGCCGATGCGCGCATCGAGCAAAGCACCGATACTTCCCTTGAAAACAGCGTGCGACTGCGCATGCTGGTGGACCGCGGGCCGCGCATCCGCATCAAGTACATCAATTTCCACGGCAACGAAAACATCAGCGCCAGCCGCCTGCGCCGGGCCATGAAGGAAACCAAGCGCAAGCGCTGGTGGAACATCTTCGGCAGCAGCAAATTCAAGTACTCCGACTTCCGGGACGACAAGCTGAAGCTGATCGACCTGTACAACGAAAAAGGATTCCGCAACTCCACGATCACCAAGGATACCGTGCGGTTCGCAAACGCGAAAAAGGTCGCCATCGACATCACCGTGGACGAGGGAACACGGTTCTACTTCCGCGAGATCAGCTTCACCGGCAACACCAAATACAGCAGCGACACCCTGGCCAAAGTACTGGGCATCAAGCACGGGGACGTGTACAACAAGAAGCGCCTGGACAGCCGCCTGTACATGAACCCCAGCGGTGCGGACATCAGCTCACTGTACATGGACCGCGGCTACCTCAGCTTCAGCCCTGAGCCCATCGAACGTGTGGAAGGGGACAGCATCGACCTGGAGGTCCGCATGCGCGAGGGCAAGCAATACCGCGTGCGTGACGTGAACATCCGGGGCAACACCAAGACGTTTGACCATGTGATCCGGCGGGAGATCCGCACGCGTCCCGGGGACCTATTCGACCGCAGCGAGGTGATCCGCTCCCAGCAACAGCTCATCAGCCTCGGCTTCTTCGACCCGGCCCAAGTAGGCGTGACCCCCACGCCCGACCCGCGGACCGGCAACGTGGACCTGGACTACACCGTGGCCGAGAAACCCAGCGACCGCCTGGAGCTCAGCGGCGGCTACGGTGGCGGGCGCGTGCTTGTTTCCCTCGGCCTCTCCTTCACCAACTTCAGCGTGCGCAAGATGTTCGACCGGCGCGCCTGGACCCCCCTGCCCGCCGGCGATGGCCAAACGCTCAGCCTTCGCGCACAAACCAACGGAAGCTACTACCAGAGCTACAGCCTCTCCTTCATTGAACCCTGGTTGGGCGGCCGCAAGCCCAACTCGCTCAGCGTAGGGGGCTACTACACCCGGCAGACCAACGGGGTCTCCTCCGACGACCCGCTTTTCCAACAGCTCGGCATCCTGGGCGGCAGCATCGGCATGGGCAAAAGGCTCAAGTGGCCCGACGACTATTTCTTCCTGAACCTCACCGCAAGCTACCAGCAATACCGGCTGCAGAACTGGAACTCGCTCTTCGCCTTCACCAACGGCACCAGCAACGTGTACGCCCTGCAACTGCGCTTTGCCAGGCGGTCCATCGCGGAACCCTTCTGGATCACCCAGGGCTCCGAGACCAGCATCTCCGTGAAAGCCACCCCACCCTTCTCCGCATTCCAGCCGGACGTGAACTACACGTTGATGCCTGCGGCGGAACAGTACCGGTTGGCGGAATTCCACAAGTGGAAATTCACCAGCCAGTGGTTCACCAAGCTCACCCGCAGCAAAACCGGCCACGACTTCGTGCTCATGGGCCGCGTAGGCTACGGTTTCATCGGCCGTTACAGCGCACGCAAGGGCGACTCTCCCTTCGAGCGCTTCTACCTCGGCGGCAGCGGCCTTACCGGCTTCCAGCTGGACGGCCGGGAGATCATCGCCCTGCGCGGCTACGACGACCTTTCCCTCTCGCCCAACTTCGGCAGCTTCTTCGTCAACAAGTACACCGCCGAACTGCGCTTCCCCGTATCGCTCAATCCGCAGGCCACCATTTTCGCACTGGGCTTTGCCGAAGCAGCCAATGCCTGGAGCGACATCGGCCGGTACGACCCCTTCAAACTGTACCGCAGCGCAGGCATCGGGCTACGCCTCTTCCTGCCCATGTTCGGGCCCATGGGGCTGGACTACGGATGGCGCTTCGACGACGTGCCCGGAAAGCCCAACATGGCCAAAAGCCAGTTCCACTTCACGATCGGCATAGATCTTGGCGAGCTCTGACCGCGATCGCCTACTTTCGACGGCATATCACCATGGCCAAACACCTTCTCCGCGCCGCCCTCATGACGTTCCTCCTCGCCGGAGGGGCCGCCAGCGCACAGCGCATCGCCTTCGTGGACACGAAGTACATCCTCGACCAGATGCCGGAATACACTGCGGCCCAGCAGGAACTGGACCGGCAAAGCAAAAAATGGCAGGACGAGATCGACGGGCGGTGGAGCGAGATCAAAAAGCTGCGCGAGGCCTACAACGCGGAAGCCATCCTGTTGACCGCCGAGATGAAGAAAAGCAGGCAGGATGAGATCACGCAAAAGGAGCACGAGGCGCAGGACCTTCAGCAGAAGCGCTTTGGCGTGGGTGGCGACCTCTTCAAAAAACGCCAGGAACTGATCCAGCCCATCCAGGACCGGCTCTATGACGCGATCAAGGAAGTGGCTGGCACCACCTATGTCGCCATCTTCGACATCGGGAGCGCGGGCAACAACGTGCTCTACGCAAGTGAGAAATACGACAAGAGCGACAGCGTGCTCCGCAAACTGGGCATCCGCCCCGGGAAGGACGGCAAGGATGCGGGCAACCTCCGTGGCCATGACGGGGATGACAACGGCGAAAACGAAGCCCCCTCGCACGACGGTGGAAAAATGCCGGCCCCGGGCAAGGATGGCGGGCGCATGACAACCCCTCCCAACGGCAGCTCCGTTCCAGGGAACATCAACATGAAACCCAAGCAGTGAACACCAAGAAAACCATGAGGAACAAGATCCTGACCCTGTGCGTAATGTTGGCGGCCTCCACCGGCATGCATGCACAAACCACGGTAAAGCTCGGCCACATCGACCGCCAGGCATTGATGCTGATGCTCCCTGAACGAAAGGCGGCCGAAGCGAAGATGCAGGATTTCGCAAAGGGCTTGGACGACCGCCTGAAGGCCATGGGACAGGAATACCAGACCAAGGTGGCAGATGCCCAGAGCAAGGCCGAAACCATGACCAAGACCGAGCAACAGGTGGCCATGCGTGAGATCCAAGAGCTGGAACAGCGCATCAGTGACGCCCAGGACAAGGCCAAGGACGACCTCAGCAAGCAGGAGAATGAATTACTGGCCCCCATGGTGGACCGCACCAACAAGGCCATCAAGGATGTGGCGGACGAGAACCACTTTACGTACATCTTCGATAGCAGCACCGGCATGGTGCTCTATACCGGCGGCGGCACGGACATCATGCCCCTGGTCAAGACCAAGCTCGGCATCCAATAAGCCGCCGCTGCATGGGCTACGCCCCGCGCATCGGTATCTTCGACTCCGGCATCGGCGGCCTCACGGTGGCCGCGGCCATCCGGCAGGCGCTCCCAGCGGAGCGCCTGCTCTATTTCGGCGACAACGCGCATGTGCCCTACGGTGAGCGCACCGCCGAAGAGATCCTCGCCTTCAGCACCGCCATCACCGAAGCGTTGCTGGACAAGGGCTGCCGCTCCATCGTCATGGCTTGCAATACCGCCAGCAGCGCCGCGCTGAAGCCCTTGCGCGAACAATTTCCCGGGATCCCTTTCGTGGGCATGGAGCCCGCCGTGAAACCCGCCGTGGAACACACGCGCACCGGGGTGGTGGGCGTGTTGGCCACGCAGGCCACGGTGAAAAGCAAGGCTTTGGCCGAGGTGGTGGAGCGCTTTGCCACCGGGGTGGAAGTGATCCAGCAGGCCTGTACCGGGCTTGCCCAGCTCATCGATGAAGGCCACTTTGACGGACCCGAGCTGGAGCGGCTTCTGCATGGCTGGATCGACCCCATGCTGGCGCGCAACATTGATGCGCTGGTGTTGGGCTGCACGCACTACCCGTTGGTGCGGCCGTTGATCGAAAAGATCGCAGGGCCCGGCGTGCGCGTGATCGAGCCTTCCGCAGCCATAGCGCGCCGCCTGGCGCAATTGCTGGAGGAACAGGGCCTGCAAGCACCGACCGGCGCCCAAGGCTCATTGGAATGCTGGACCAGCGGGAAGCCGGAGCGGTTCCACGCGGTGCTTGACCGGTTGCGACTGGAGACCGGCACGGTGAGGCAAGGCCTGTGGGAAGGTGGCCGGTTGGTGCTGCTGTAGTGGTTGAGGTCGGCACGCGCGATGGGCAGGCGCCAACATGGGGGCAATTGCATTCTCCTGTCCATCCTGAACATCCCGTCATCCACCATGTGCGTACCTGTTCTTGGGAAGGACCGGAGGCCGCCCGCACCGGAGCAACGCGGTCACCCTTCCTTGAACCAACTTGCGTACAGCCCGTAGTTCTTCGCGATCCGCTCGATCTCGCCCTCGGAGAGTTCCTTGCTCACGGGCCCGATCCGCTTGGCGGGCATGCCGGCCATGAGCGAACCCGGCGGCACTACGGTGCCTTGGGTCACCACTGCGCCCGCCGCAATGACGCTGCCCGTGCCGATCACGGCCTGGTCCATCACGATGGCGCCCATGCCGATCAGCACCTTGCTTTCAACCGTGCACCCGTGCACCACGGCATTGTGCCCGATGCTGACATCATCCCCGATGGTGAGACCGCACTTTTGATACGTGCAGTGCAGCACGGCGCCATCCTGGATGTTCACGCGGTGGCCGACGCGGATGCTGTTGACATCCCCGCGCACCACCGCTCCGTACCACACGCTGCATCCGTCGCCCATCACCACATCGCCGATCACTACGGCGGTTTCAGCCAGGAAGGGGCCGGTCCCGAAGCTGGGCGTGTTGCCGTTGAGGGTGCGGACGAGTGCCATGCAGCCTGTCTTTTGTTGCCCAATGTAGGGCCGTGGACACGGATCCCTTCGGCCCGTGTCCATTGCCGTTCTTATCAGTGTCGCGGTGCAGGAACCGTTTCGGGCGCCGCGGTAGGAACAGGCGGTGCCGGGGGCGGGGCATCGTGCTCATCCTTGGTCATTTGACAGCAGGACGGCAAGGCCACCCTGGCTTTGGGGTCCGGCTGTACATCATCCGCCAGATAACCGATCTGGGAGATGGCTTCGCGCAGCTTGGCCGGGTCGGTCTTGCCGGCCTTGTAGTCCACATGGATCGTTTCCTTGTCCAGGTCCACCCGCACGGCCTGCACGCCTTTCACGTACAGCATTTCAGTTTCAATGCGGTGCTTGCACTGGTCGCAAACGGCGTTGGTACGGATGTCCACGGAAGCAAACTTGCCGTGGTTCTCCTGGCTGTACGTGCTGCCTGCGCCAAGCAGCAGGTAAAGCGTGGCCATGATTCGAATTGCGGTCCTCATTTTACAGGTGTTGTGGTTTTGTGCTTCAAGGTGTAGCGCAGGCCGAAGTAGGCCATCTGCATGTTCACGGGGCCCCAGATCAACGAGGCGTCAAAATACGGGCCGAACGGGTCGTCCACCGAGATGATCTGCCGTTGTTGGATGGTCCCCGTCAGGTTTTCGCCACCGAGGTAGAGCTCCCAATCGCCCAGCACGCGCGTGATCTGCGCGTTCAGCGTGGCGTAAGCCGGTGATCGCCCAGGCATGCGGTATTCCTCCGGGTTGCCCGCTGTGATGGGCAGGCGCGCCGTGCCGAAGCCGTTCAGCGTGACGTCAAAGCGCCATTTTTCATCCTTGGCCACATAGCCCAGGTCGATCAAGCCCCGGTGGGAGGGCACTAGCGGCCGCTCCCGCAGCACGCCATCATAGGTGGTCTCCGCATCGTAGTACCGATAGCTGGCCTTCAGCTCCCATTGCTTGCTGAGCTGCACCTGCACGTCGGTGAGGAAACTATTGGCATGGCTGGAGCCCTTGAGCATGTAGAAGGCGAGCGTTTGCGGGTCACGGTCCATGTCGGCCACCACCTGTGCGGTGAAGTCCGTCCGGTAGGCGTCCACTGCAAGGCTCCATTTCCTGCCGAACCACTTGAATTTATGCAGCAGGGATGCGCCGGTGTTCCAGGAACGCTCAAAGCCGAGGTCGCCCTCGAAGCGGACCTGCCTGGCGCTGGCCTGTGCCGCTGCGGTCTCCACGATGGGGTTCGCACTGCGGAAGCCGCTTCCCGCGGAAAAACGCAGGGTGGTCAGTGGCGCGATATCGTACTTCAGGTGCAGGCGCGGGCTGACCGCTTCGCCGTACTTGCCGTTGAAATCGGCGCGCAGCCCGGCCACCAGGGTGAAGCGGTTGCGCGTGCGGGTGTACTCGGTGAACACGCCCGGCATGCGCTCGGTGCGGCCCAGGTCCATGCGTTGGTCCGGCACGGGCCGGAAGAGCTCATCGTAGTCATCAAACTGGAAGCTGGCACCGGCCTTGATCTGGTCGTTGTGCTTCAGCAGTTGCTGGTATACCACGTTGGCGTAGGCACTGCGCTGGGCCCCCTGGTAGTTGTTGTCGCCGAACACGGAGGAAACCGTGTGGTTGCGGAAGCTGGAGAGGATGCCGATGCTCTTGCCGGGGTCGTTGAGGATCCATCCGTTCTTCACGATCACGTCGGCCATCTCGTTCCCGATGTCCACGGCATAGCGTCTTCCGAGGGAGGATTCCCCGTAGGGCGCACCCTGCATTTGTCCCCCGTTGCGCACGTCGGTCACGTAGCGCAGCACCACCTGGGTGGTGCGCTTGTCGGTGCGCTGCATCCAGCGGTCCATGATGTTGAAGCGCTTGGTGAGGGGCTGGTCCAGGAAGCCGTCGCCGTTGTCGTCGAGCTCGCGCTGCATCAGGTTGCCGTGGACCATCAAGAGGTTGTCACCGCCCTTGCCAAGGTGCTGCGCGGCGTTCACGTTCAGCTCCGCCCGGCTTTGGCTGTTCACATAAAAGTTAGTGAATAGCGCAGGTGCCGTGGCTGGGTCCACCAGGTGCAGGTCGATCTGGCCGGTCATGGCGTTTGGGCCGTTCACGGCGGTGCCGATGCCCTTGCTCACATTGATCTCGCTGATCCATGGCCCGGGCAGCAGCGTGAGGCCGCTGTTGGCGGAGAGGCCTCGCACAAAGGGCACGTTTTCCACCCCGATCTGCGCGTACTTGCCATCGAGGCCCAGCATGCGGATGGTCTTGGTGCCGCTGACGGCATCGCTGTAGTTCACGTCCACGGTGGCGTTGGTCTCGAAGCTTTCGCTGACGTCGCAACAGGCGGCGCGCTTCAATTCGCGCGCGCCGATTGATTCAATGGCTTGCAAGCTTTGCAGGCTGAGGCGGGTGCTGCTTTGGCGCTCGGTGACCTCCGCCGCCTTCAATTCCACCGCTCCCGACACGGTAATGTTCACCGGTGCCTTTGGGATGGCGATCATCAACATGGAATCGGGCGTGGTGGAGAACGAGGTGGTGACGAGCGTGGCCGGCCAGTGCCCAGGAGCGGCCAGCGTGAAGTGCCCGGCGGAATCGGTCATCACGGCGGCCCCGTCCGCCCAGCCCACGCGGGCATCGGGCAGGGGTTCCACGCGTTGGTCGTTTCCGCGGAAGTGCACCGTGCCGTGCAGCACCTCCTGGGCACTGAGCACAGTGGCCAGGGGAAAAAATGCAATTAAAAAAGCCAGTTGTCCTGGGTTCATTCAATAGGGTTCTTCAAGGTGGAACAAAAACAGACGGGCCGCGGGGAATCCGCAGCCAACACCAGGAAGACCGTTCTAAATGCGGAAATGGCCGAGGTTGGCCAAACGCCGTTCGCAGGCGAGCGGAGGGGGACGTGAGAGGAGCCGTTCGCGCGGAACCTCAGGTCCCCTGATCTGCGAAGGGACGACCACTGCGGGCATCACCACGGCGCCGAGCACCGGCATGAGCACACTGGCCGCAGGGACAAAGTCCGTGCGTTGCGGTTGGGTTTGCAGCACCTCGCAGCAGGTGGCGGAAACCGTGGTCTCCGGATGTTCGTGGTCCACCGGAGTACATTCCTTGGCCTGCCCCAAGCTCAGGATGCTGGGCCCGCCCATTACGCAGGTCATGCGCGCCAATGCCGGCGCCGCAGTGCCCAGGAGGAGCAGCAGCATCGCCATCACGGCCAAGCCGTGGGCACGGAACGGACGCATCAACCGCATGGTCCGCAAAGGTAGCAGCTCCAGGCAACGGAACGTGCCAGAGTGCTGGCCGGTATTGGAAAGCAAGGGTATTGGCGGCGATGCCAGGGGCAATGACCCGGGACAAGCTGGGGCGAAGAGCGCTCTTGTGACCTTGGGCCGCAGGGCTATCGCGTCTTAACATCCATGTTCAAAGACCTGTACTGTGCGACGCCCTTCGGGGTCGATTACGGGGAGGA
>CALMYC010000150.1 GCA_937873385.1 uncultured Flavobacteriales bacterium
AACCCGCTCACCCCCTCGGCCGCGTCGCCGGCCTCCGCCTCATCGGCGGGTCCCGGCGCCCGGGGGGCAGCCCCCGGGGGCGGAAACGGCGAGGGAGGGGGGCCGCGCACAGAACCGCCGCATTGCGGTGCGGGTGACGGCGAAGTGACCACCACGACTTTCCTGCAATTCCAGAGGGCTGCCTGATCCTGGCAGCCCTTTTTGCGGGGTGCCGGGCCCGGTTGGGCGAAGGAGATCCGGATTGGATCATGTAGGTTTGAGGTGAACCCCTCACATAACCGTCATGGTGAAACATTACCTCCCCGCCCTCTTGATCTTTTCACTGGCCTGGCCATGCAACTCGCTGCAGGCCCAGCGTACGGCAGCCCCCAACCTGAGGGATGCGGGCCATCATGCGGTGGCCGCACATGCGGGCCCGTCACCGGGCCTGTTCCGCAGCGACCCCATCTGGAGCGATGACTTCTCTGACCCCTCGCACTGGACCTTCGGCACCTTGAACAGCACGTCGAACAATTGGGTGATCGGCACCACACCGCCTTCGGGTGACTACGCCATCGACACCATCATGTCCACCACCGCCGCCAACGGTTTTGCACTCTTCGATTCCGACCTGATGTGCGGCCAGGACAATGGTTGGGTGGCCGTTGCCAACCCCGTTGACCTCACTGCAGTTTCCCACGTGCAGCTCCAG
The DNA here is from genome assembly GCA_937873385.1 of uncultured Flavobacteriales bacterium. Lineage (GTDB taxonomy): Bacteria > Bacteroidota > Bacteroidia > Flavobacteriales_F > PHOS-HE28 > PHOS-HE28. Next base: position 692 of record CALMYC010000150.1, read on the forward strand.
TTTGAGCAATTCTACCGGCGTTTCCAAGGGCAGACTTGGGTGGACGTGAGCGCGGACCATGTCAATTGGACCAGCATTGAGGTGAACTCCCAGCTCACCACCGGTGCGTACACCGCCAACCCCGCGATCACCACCGTGGACATCAGCGCAGTGGCGGCAGGGCAGGCAACGGTGTGGTTCCGCTTCCGCTACACGGGCAACTGCGACTACGCGTGGATGGTGGATGATGTGGCACTGGTGGAGCAGCCCTCGCATGAGATCAGCCTCGTCGCGGCATCCACCACCACCTGGAACTTCAATACTGCCGATACCTACGATTCATTGTACTACAGCATCTTCCCGTACGCGGAGATCCGGCCCTTGGCCGTGAACATGACCATCTTCAACGCGGGCTACGAACCGGCCACCAACGTGATGGCCCACATCACTACTTCCGACGGGTACGACCAAGCGAGCAACCTGGGCACCATTGCGCCGGGGGATACGGTTACTTGGTTCGGCCCGCAGTGGACGCCCACGGCCATTGCCGGAGCCCATTCCATCAGTTTCACGGCCGTGGCGGACAGTGCGGATACGGATACCACGGACAATGCACGTGCAATGACCATCCAAGTGAGCGATGATTTCATCATGGCCCGGGACAACGGGGCCCGGCAAACTTCCGTTGGTGATGGCAGCGATGCCTACCGGGTGGGCAATTGGTTTCATTTGCGGAACAGCCATCTTTCCCCAGGGATCCAAGTGGCGCTGTCCTCCACCTCGGAAGTGGGCGTTGAGGTGAACGGGCAGATCCTGGACGCGAACCGGCAGCCCATTGCGGAAACCGCTTACCATACTGTAATGGCTGACGACCTGAACGGGATCGGTGAGGCGAATTTCATCACACTCCCTTTTGATTCCTATGTTCAACTGGATCCGGGAGACTACTTCGTGGCCTTCCAGCACTTTGGCGGAGTTGACATGTGGGTGGGCGCCAGCGGGCTGAGCCAGGACCAGACTTCCTTGCTGTACCGGGCCTCAAACGACACCTGGTATTCCATCTCCCCCACACCGATGGTGCGCTTGATAACGGATATTGATATTGGTATTGCAGAGCGGAACGATGTAGGCCTCCTTCTGCATGCGCGTCCCAATCCTGCCGATGCCCAAACGGTGGTCAGCTTCGCATTGAACAAGGGCGTGCATGCGCAACTTGATCTCTTCGACATCAATGGCAGGCCGGTGCGCACCTTGGCCTCCGGAAGGATGGCTGCGGGCACACACGAAGTGGACGTGGATACACGGAGCCTCGCCTCAGGAGTTTACAACTGCACATTGCGCACGGTAGAAGGAGTGACCACACGCCGCTTGGTGGTGATGCACTAAACCTGCCTTGGTTCGGAGTCCCATCAAGGTCTCGCGAAGCGGAGTCCCATCAAGGTCTCGCGAAGCGGACCTTGACGCAGGGAAATCCAATTAGCTTTGAGTTGCTTCCCAAACTCCCATCCCCGTGGCAAAGCATTACTCCGCCATCCCGCTGTTGTGTTTCCTTACAGCTTTCGGAAGTAACGACCTCCAGGCGCAGCGCACAATTTGGCCATTGATGCGCGACCATGGACGACAGGTGGCAGCAACGCACCCGCACACCTCCTCCGGAAGGTTTCGCAGCGATCCCATCTGGAGTGATGACTTCTCCGATCCCGCACACTGGACCTTCGGCACGCTGGACAGCACAGGCCACAATTGGGTTGTTGGAACGGCTGTCCCCGGTGGAACTTATCCGATGCCTGCCATCAGCTCCACAAGCGCCGCCAATGGCTATGCCCTGTTCGATTCGGGCTTGCCCTGCGGGCCGGACAACGGCTACATGGCCACCGTTGCACCCATTGACCTGAGCGCCGAAGCCCATGTACAGCTCCAGTTTGAGCAGTTCTACCGCAAATTCCAAGGCCACACCTACGTGGATGTTAGCAGCGATGGAAGCACCTGGACGCCCTTCGAGGTGAACGTGCAATTGAACGTGGGCCAATACACCGCCAACGCCGAAGTGTTCCACTTGGACATCAGTTCCATGGCCGCCTTGCAGGATTCCGTCTGGTTCCGCTTCCGCTACGTTGGCAATTGCGATTACGCCTGGATGGTGGATGATGTGGCCCTGGTGCAACAGCCCGCACATGAACTTCAGTTGGTGACAGCAGCGACAACCAGTTGGAACTATGACACCAATGCGAGCTTTGACTCGGTGTACTATAGCGCAATGCCCAATATCGAGGTCAGACCAAGGGCGTTGAACATGACCTGTTTCAATGCGGGATACCTGCCTGCCACCAACGTGATCGCACACATCACCACATCGGACGGCTATGATCAGAGCCAGTTACTGGATACCATTGCGCCCGGAGATACGGCGGTTTGGAATGCGCCATTGTGGACTCCCCAAGCTTCATCGTGGTTCGACTTTCAAGAGGACGACAGGTATATTTATTACGATGTGCTGGCTGAGGATACCGATATGTTCACGTTCGACAATGCAGACACATTGCTGGTGTCCATAGGCGGTCACCGATATTCACGTGACGGGGGATCGATGGATGGATCCATAGAAGAAGGAGGCAATGCATACAAGGTCGGGAATTGGTTCCACGTGGCGAATGACTTCGGCATTTGTGAGCTGCAGGTAGCCATTGCATCCGGTTCTGCAACGGGAGTTGAGATCAACGCCCAAATTTTGGATGATTCACTACAGCCACTGATTGAAACTGGTTATCATACAGTAGAACCATGGGACTTATCCCCTATGGGTGGATTGGTTGTTGTCGATCTGTACTTTGGTTCTCCGGCCTTCATTGAAGGAGGCCGGGATTACTTTGTCCTGGTTCAGCATTTCGAGTGGGGCGATGTTCGTTTTGGTACAAGCGGATACAGTGCCCCGCAAAGCTCCTTGCTCTATCGAAGCACTGAGGATGCATGGTCTTCCATTTCCACTACGCCAATAGTTCGGGTTATTTATGATGACCCAAAAGTTTGTTCGTGGGCGATTGGCGAGGAAGATGGCCTGGAGGGAATCAGCTTGGAGCAATGCTTGCCCAACCCGGCGAATGATCATACCCAAATCCAATTCACCTTAAAGAACCCCATGCCAGCCAGCCTCACTTTGCACGACATGAACGGCAAACTGCTCCGAACATTGGTGGACGGGCCAACGGGCACCGGCCAGCACCAAGTGGAGATCAATACGCGGAACCTGGACGCAGGGGTTTATTTCTACACACTCCGCACACCAACGGGCATGGCCACCATGCGGATGGTGGTGATGCACTGAGCAGCACGGGTAGCCCTCAGTTGGTGCGTATCGTGTGGTGCATAAAGGCCCCGAGGAAAACTGAATTGAGCCTCCAGACTGACAACGAACAACTGGCAACTGACAGCTGACAACTACCAACCAACAACTGCGAACTACCAACTAACACTACGAACTCCCACTACTTCACCTTCGCCGCCACCTTCTTCTTCACCACGGGTTTTACGGCCTTCTTCACCGGCGCCGCCTTCACGGGTGCCTCGTTCGGGAACAGGCCATGGATCTCCGCATCGATGGAGTTGATGATCTTGCCGAGGTCCTCCGGGTTGGTGTGGAAGGCGTTTTCATCCACGTCGATGATGAGCACTTTGCCCTTGTCGTACGTGCTGATCCACGCTTCGTACCGCTCGTGCAGCCGCTTGAGGTAGTCGATGCTGATGCTGTTTTCGTACTCGCGGCCGCGCTCGGCGATCTGGCTGACCAGGTTGGGCACGCTGGCGCGCAGGTAGATCATCAAGTCAGGAGGCGTCACTGCGCTGTCCATGTTCTGGAACAGGCGGAAGTAGTTCTCGAAATCACGCGTAGTCATCAGCCCCATGGCGTGCAGGTTGGGGGCAAAGATGTAGGCATCCTCATAGATGGTGCGGTCCTGCACCACGTTGCGGCCGCTGCGGCGGATCTCCAGCAGCTGCTCGAAGCGCGAGTTGAGGAAGAAGATCTGGAGGTTGAAGCTCCAGCGCTGCATGTCCTTGTAGAAATCGAACAGGTAGGGGTTGTTGTCCACGGCTTCCTCCAGGCGGTCCCACTTGTAGTGCTTGGCCAGCAATTGCGTGAGCGTTGTTTTTCCGGATCCGATGTTTCCTGCGATGGCGATGTACATGTCCTTGCTGTGGTCTTGATTGGAAAGATCGCGAAAATACCCCGTGCCGTGCAAGATCGGGCCGGGTGTGGAAAAGTGTTGCGGTGCCGGACAGGGGCTTGGCCCGCGGGCGGGTTGTGTTGTCACGGTTTCAACGGGTCCACCTGCAGGCGGTCCGCCAGCAACCGGTACAACCGCCCGTGTTCAATGCGGGCATCCAGCACGTGGAGGGGGGCCGGGGACCCCGGCCAAGGCACAGGTTCCACGCTGAAGGCACGCAGGTCATAGCGGTTCAGCGCACCGTCCTGCACGTACCAGAGAAAGCCGTCGCGCACCTGCACCCGTTGCACACCGAGGATGGGCAGCGTGCGCACGAAGGTGCCGAAGAGGTCGAAAACAAGTACGCCGTGTGCCGGGTCCACCATGTACAAGCGCCCGTCCGCCTCCTCCATGTAGCTGGGCTGCGGGGTGAAGCTCAGGACCTGGTCCAGGCGGCCGGTATTGGCCACCGGGCGCAGTTGGTCGTCAACACGGAGCAAGGCCATGTCCCGGTCGTCGAAAAGCCAGTAGCGCGCCATCACGCCCACGGCGGCCAAGGTGATCTGCGGGTATCCGCTTCGTGCAAGGTTGATGGTGGAGCCCTGCATGCTGAGCGTGTTGTCCAGCAGGGCAAGTTGGCCTTGGGCACGGGAGAAGATCAACGGCTTCAGGGAGGAAAACGCATCCACGCTGCTGATGGGCCCGAAGCTGTTCAGGCTGTTGTGCGCCAAGTGCGCACCGTCACGGCTGTACAAGTGCAGGTCGTTGCCGCTCAGGGTGTACAGGTTGCCGAGTTCGTCCGTGGTGAACAGGTCCACGGGTGCATCCACCTCCCAATGCCGCGGAGTTTCCTGGGGGAGCACTGCTGCCCACGGCAGTGTTGCCAGCAGGAAGGGTAGGAGGTGCCTCATGCCGAGGGGTGATGCAACAACTGGTCCAGAAGTATGCGGTCGTTGCAAAGCCGCGGCACTTTGTTCTGCCCGCCGAGCTTGCCGCGTTCCTTCATCCACAGGTGGAAGGTGCCTGGAGGCAAGGCGTGCACCACGGGCAAGCGCAGCACGGTGTCCGTGCTCCGCTTGGCGTCGTAATCACTGTTCAGGCCGCGCAACGTGTGGTCCAGCACGGTGGTGAACTGCCCCAGGTCCGCCGGGGCGGCGCCGAACTCGATCGCCCATTCATGGCCGCCCCGTGCTTCGCTGTCCATGTAGATCGGCCCGGCGGTGTATTCGCTCACCACCGCGCCGGTGGCCATGCATGCGGCCTGGATGGCGCGGTCGGCATTTTCCACGATCAGCTCCTCGCCGAAGGCATTGATGAAACTGCGTGTGCGGCCGCTGACATGGATGCGGTACGGCATGGTGCTGGTGAACCGCACGGTATCGCCGGTCAGGTAGCGCCACAATCCCGCGTTGGTGCTGATCACGAGGGCGTATTCGCGGCCGGCCTCCACTTCGTGCAACAGCTTGGTGGGGGGCTGTTCGCGGTCCATGTCCTCCAGGGGAATGAACTCGAAGAAGATGCCGTAGTCCAGCATCAGCAGCAGCTCATCGGAGCCGTGCCGGTCCGTGATCCCGAAGAACCCCTCGCTGGCATTGTAGGATTCCAGGTAGTTCACCTTCGGGGAAGGGAACAGCTGCAGGTATTGCTCGCGGTACGGACGGAAGCTCACCCCGCCGTGCATGAAGAGTTCCAGGTTGGGCCATACTTCCATGATGTGCTGCTTGCCGGTCAGTTCCAGCACACGCTTCAGTACCACCAAGGTCCATGAAGGCACCCCTGCGATGCTGCGCACGTCCTCGCGCATGGTTTCACGCGCCATGCGCTCCACCTTTTCCTCCCAGTTCTCCATGAGCGCGGTTTCGATCACCGGGGTTCGGCGCACCTCCACCCAGATGGGCAGGTTGCGGATGATGATGGCGCTGAGGTCGCCCGTGTAGGCATCGGCGCGCAGGGGCTCCATGGCACTGCTGCCACCCACCACCATGCTCATGCCGTAGTACAGTTTGCTCTGCGGGAACATGCCGTAGTGCAGCGCGATGAGGTCCTTGCCGCCTTTGTAGTGGCACTCCTCCAGTGCTTCACGGCTTACGGGTATGAACTTGCTTTTGGCGTTGGTGGTGCCGCTGCTTTTGGCGAACCAGCGGATGTCGGTGGGCCAAAGCAGGTTCTGCTCACCGCGCCGCATGCGGTCCACCCAGGGTTTCACCTCCGTGTAGTCCTGGAGCGGCACGCGCTGGCGGAATTCATCGGCGTTCCGGATGCTGCCATAGTCATAGTGCCTGCCCCATTCGGTGTAACGTGCAGCCTCGATCAGCTTGTGGAACACCTCCAGCTGGGCCTCATGGGGATGGTCGCGGAACAGCTCGATCTGCTGCAGCCGCTTTTTCATCAGGAAGGAGAACAGCGCGTTGACGGGCATGGAAGGTTCGGGTGCGCCTACTTTCGTGCGGGAAGGTACTGATCCCCGCATGATGAACGGATTTCCATTGCGCAAGATGCTTGCAACGCTGGCCCCTGCCCAAACAGCCGGTGAGGCCGGACACGTGGTGTACAGCATGGATGCCGGCGGCGGGACCGTGACGTTGGACCAGTTCATCGGGCAAGCGTTCACCTTGCGCTTTTCCGGTGTGCGCACCTGTGTTGCATGCGGGCGGCCGGTGAAGAAGTTCTACGGCCAGGGCATGTGCTGGCCGTGCTTCCAAACTGCGCCGGAGGCCAGCCCTTGCATCATCCGGCCGGAACTTTGCGAAGCACACCTCGGCAAGGGGCGCGACGTGCGGTGGGAACAGGACCACCACAACCAGGAGCACATCGTGTACCTCGCACACACCGGTGGTGTGAAGGTGGGTGTAACGCGCAGCACACAAGTCCCCACGCGCTGGATCGATCAAGGAGCGATGCTCGCCCTGCCCATTGCACGGGTGCCGTACCGTCAACTCGCCGGGGCCATTGAGGTGGACCTGAAGCAGCACTTCGCGGACCGCACGGAATGGCGGAAAATGTTGCTCTTGTCCGATGTCACCATGGACGAAGCGGCATTGCTGGAGGCAAGAAGCAAAGTGTTCGAAGTTCTGGACCCCGAATTGCGCCCGTACCTGATCCCGGAGGCACCCGTGGCGCGATTGGCGTACCCCTTGTACAACGTGCCTCCCAAGTTGGCGAGCGTACAACTGGACAAGCTGCCGGCAATCACCGGCAAACTGCAAGGCATCAAGGGGCAGTACCTGGTCTGGGCCGATGGCCGCGTACTGAACGTGCGCAACCATGCCGGCTACCACGTGGAAGTGGAAGCAGCATAGAGACGCGGGTTCCATCAGCGTTCCCTCAAGTTCACGCGCAGCAGACCTTGCAGGTTCAGTGTTCGCTCACTTTCACGCGCAGCGGACCTTGCAGGTTCAGCGTTCCCTCAAGGTCTTGCGCAGCGGACCTTGCAGGTTCAGCGTTCCCTCAACGTCTCGCGCAGCGGACCTTGCAGGTTCTGTGTTCCCTCAAGTTCACGCGCAGCGGACCTTGCAGGTTCAGCGTTCCCTCAAGGTCTCGCGCAGCGGACCTTGCAGGTTCAGCGTTCCC
>CALMYC010000151.1 GCA_937873385.1 uncultured Flavobacteriales bacterium
TTCAAACTCAGCCGATGACCTTCCCGCACGTTGTGCGGGACGCTCCAGCCAGCTGAGCTAATCCCCCAGTATTTCAAACTCAGCCGATGACCTTCCCGCACGTTGTGCGGGACGCTCCAGCCAGCTGAGCTAATCCCCCAGTATTTCAATTCGCACACATAGTGCGCAAATCGGAGGGCAAAGATAAATGAAATACATACGCATGGACCAGCGAATTGACTTATTCACCGGCCTTCTTGAGCAACCGGTACCATGTGATCTGGGAACGCACCGGTTTTATTCCGGGTCCCAACCTTCGGCGCGCATTGGTTTGTCGCGCATCCAACACCCGTGCTTTTACGTTATCAGCCCATTGGATTTCCAGGTAACGCAGGATCTCCGCTTTGTTCTTTCTGTCCAGTACTGGGAAGGCAACCTCCACGCGTCGATCCAAGTTGCGTTCCATCCAATCCGCACTGGCCAGGTACACGCTTGGCTTCCCCGCATTGTGGAAAACGTACGCACGGGCATGTTCCAAGAAGCGGTCCACGATGCTGATGGCATTGATATTCCTGCTGTAGCCCGGCATGTCCGCAACCAGGCAGCACATGCCCCGTACGATCAGGCGCACCGTTACCCCGGCACGGCCCGCATCGTAAAGCTTGCGTATCAGCGGCTTGTCCTCCAAGCTGTTCAGCTTCAAGAAGATCCCGGCTTGCTTTCCGAGAAAGGCATGTTCGATTTCCCGATCGATGGCCTGTTCCAAGAAGGCTCGCAACTGGTCCGGGGAGGTGGACAACAGGGTGGTATTGCCGGGTGTTTCATTCTTCATCAGCGACCTGAAAATTGCGGCCACTTCACCGGTTATGTTGTTCCGTGCGGTAAGCAGCGAAAGGTCACTGTACACCCCGGCGGTGTGCTCATTGAAATTACCGGTGCCCAACAGGGCAAGGCGGGAGGGGGCTAGTGCACTTCCGTGTTCGAGCAGCAGCAGTTTTGCGTGAACCTTGTAGCCGGGCACGCCATAGGAAACATGGGCACCGGCCTCTTTCAGCAGGGTAGCCCAGTGCAGGTTGTTCCCTTCATCAAACCGGGCTTGTATTTCCATCACCACGTCCACCCGCTTGCCGTTCCGGGCGGCCTTCACCAGCGAGGCGCAGATCAGCGAAGCTTGTGCCACGCGGTACAGGGTGATGGCGATGCGGCGCACGGCGGGGTTGGATGCGGCGTACTCCAGCAATCCCGTAATGTGGCTGAAGGAATGGTACGGGAAATGCAGCAGGATGTCGCCTTTTTCCAGCGCGCGGAGCGGGTTTTCAGGTAGCCACGCCGGATGGGCCAAAGGCGGCAAGGGTGTATCCCTCAAGTTGGCATGGTCGGCAATGGGGAGGGAGGCCAGGTCACTGAGGTTGTGGTAACGCCCACCCTCCACCATGTCACCCTTCTTGAGGTTCAAGGCTTGGCGGACCTCCGCCAGCATCGTGCGCGGCATGGCGGCATCATACAGGAAGCGGGCCGTCACACCGGTTTTCCGTTTGCGAAGGCTCCGGCCCACCTTTTCGGCCACGTCCTCCGTGTATTCTTCATCCAAGTAGAGCTCCGCGTCACGCGAAACCTTGATGGCGTGGCAACTTTTCACCTTGCTGCCCTTAAAGAACACCGCAAGGCCCGCACGGATCACGTCATCGAGGTAGATCAGGTCAGTGCCGCCCCTGTGTGCAGGCAACAACAGGAAGCGGCCCAGCGTGTCACTGGGCACATTCAACACCACGCGGCGGGACTTGCCTCCATCTTTTCGCGCCATGGCAAGCACCAGGTACAGCTTGCGGTCCTCGATGAAGATGGCATTGGGTTGGCGCAGGGCCAAAGGGCGGAGCAACGGGACTACGGCGCGGTTGAAATAGTCCTGGACAAAGGTGCGCTGGTGGCGCGTGAGCTGTTTTTCGTTGCGGATGCGGAGTCCGTGTTCGGCAAGTGCGGGTATCAGTTCCGTGCGGTACACCTTGCCCAGCGCCTGCTGCTGCTTGAGCGCCTCCCTGTTGATGTGCTCAATGTGTGTGTCCGGAGGCACCCCCAGCGCGCTGCGGTTCCATTTGCCGAGCTTGCGCAAATTGCGCAGTTGGGCCACGCGCACCCTGTAGAATTCGTCCAGGTTGCTGCTGTGGATGGCCACGAACTTCAATCGCTCCAACAGGGGCACCCCCGGGTCCTGTGCTTCCTGGAGTACGCGGGCATTGAACGCGAGCCAGCTCAGGTCGCGGTCCATGAAGGGCTCCCGGACGGATGCCGCGGCCTTGCGCGCAGCCCTGTGGGATGAAGCTTTTGATCCGAGCACCCGCAGATTGATCTCTTTCTGGCGCCCGAAGCGGTGCTCCGCATAAGTTGTGTAAAAGCGGTGGCTCCGCAGGTAGGCCAGGTTTTCCCGGCGCCATTTCACGGCAGCGATCGGCTTGCCCGTGCAGGCTTCCACTTCGGCCTTTAGCCGCGTGCTCTTTTCCAGGAAATCAGCTTGTCCGGCTTTTGCGGAATCCGCGTCGCGCAGTACGCATTGGGCCAACGTGCGTGGCTTTTCCCCAAGGCGGGTGGCCATGATGAGCGCGGCTACTTTGCGAATGGTGGGGCCGGCAACGCCAGCCTTGCCCATCCATGCCGTGGCCAGCTTTGCACTTTCGGCTTCATGGCCGTTGTATTTCAACGCATAACCCGTGTCGTGGAACAACGCTGCGACCTCCAATTGCAGAAGGGCCTGTCCCTTCAATCCCGAAGCGCGTCCGATGCTCTTGGCCATTGCGGTGACGGAAAGCGTGTGCTCCACATCATGGAAGCGCAGGTGGTGCGGCATGTGCTTGGAGAAAAAGCGGCGCACATGGAGGCGGGCACGCTCCGCCAATGCCGGGGTGATCATCGCACCGAATGTAAACCAAGGGCCGTCCGCTATCTTCGCCTGGCACCACATGCAAACCGATATTGCCCTTTCCCTTTGCCAAGGCATGGAAAGTGGCCATGGCCTCTTCGGGTATAGCGGGGATTTCGCGGACGAGCATTCCGCACGGTTGATCGAGCTTGCCTCCGCCATTAACCCGGCAGCAGGTTATGTGCAGGCCATTCGCGGGCGGCTTGGCTACGTGATGGTCGAAACCTTCCAGAACATTGTGCGCCATCGCGCGGACACAAAGGACATGGCGCCCTGGGGGGATGCCCGGAGCTTGTTCATGCTTCAATTTGGACAAGAGGGCCAGCGTTTGACGGCGGAAAATCCAGTGACCACGCCACAAAAAATAAAATTGGACGGATTGCTCAACGGGCTGCGCGGCAAGACTCCCCAGCAACTAAAGACCCTTTTCATGGAGGGGATGCAGCGGACCAGCGTGCCCGGTGTGCGCGGTGCGGGCCTGGGCCTGATAGAGATGGTGCGGAGGGCCCAGGGAAGAGTGGACTGGACGTTCCGACCGATCGGGGAGGCATTGTACAGGTTCAGTATCATGCTGGAACTCGGCGATCAGTTGGCCATGCCCGGCGCGGCGTTTGCACCGGACGCCCTGCGCGGCATGGCCATGCGGCACCGGTTGTCCCTGATCTATTCCGGAAAGTGGTCCCCCGGGATGCAATCCGTCCTGCTCAAGATCTCCGGTGCAGGCCCCGCCACTGTTGAGCAGGTGGACCGGGCGGGAGCCTGGCTTGCGGTTGCCCCGTCTTCCTTTTTAGTGGTGCATGGGGATGAGCACCGGATGCTCCTGGTCGGGGGGCTGCTGCATCCGGAAGCTGCCAAGCAGATGGTCGGGCGCTTTGTACTGCATGGCGGGACCCGGGTGCAACAGGTGCCTGTTGAAGGTGCGGAGTTGGTTTTTGCGGAGATGCCCCTGGTTTGAAGCGTGTATGGCAGCCGGGCAACACGTGCTGCATGCAAGGGCCCGAACCTTGCCTATGCATGGTTCGTAACACCGGTCCCATGCAAAAGCTGGCCATCAACCTGCACGTGATCTTCCTTCGCTTCGAGCGCTGGTTCGACAAGCGCTTGGGCTGGTTTTTCACGAACGGGATGAAGGGCGTGCCGAACAGGGGCGTGGACGTGGGTCCCGCACGCACAGGCGGGTCTGCGCCTACAGCTTGATGCAGACGTTCTTCGCCTCGGTGAAGAAACGCAGTGCCTCCACACCGCCTTCCCGGCCCACACCGCTTTGCTTCATCCCGCCGAACGGCGTGCGCAGGTCGCGCAACATCCAGCAGTTCACCCACACGATGCCGCTCTTGAGCAGATGCGCCACCCGGTGCATGCGCGTCCCGTCGGTGGTCCACAGGATGGAAGCCAGGCCATAGGGTGTGCCATTGGCGGCTTCAATGGCCTCCGCTTCCGTGTCGAACGGCTGGATGGTGACCACCGGGCCGAATATCTCCTCCTGGTTGGTGCGGCACTTCGGCCCCAAGCCCTCGATCACTGTGGGAGCCAGGTACCAGCCCTTGTCCAGGGGTTTGTCCATCACCATTTGTTCACCCCCGCAAAGGATGGTGCCGCCCTCCTCCTTCGCCAACGCAATGTGGCCGAGCACTTTCTGCAGATGCTGTTCGCTCACCAGAGCCCCGATATCGGTGCCTTCCTTGGCGGGATCTCCCACATGCAATGCCTTCACGCGCTCCAGGAAAGCCGCCTTGAACTTTGCGTAGACGGGGCGTTCCACCAGGATCCGTGAGCCGCAGAGGCAGATCTGGCCTTGGTTGCTGAAGGAGGACCGCACGGTCTCCTTGAGCATTGCATCGAAATTGCAATCGGCGAACACCAGCACGGCGTTCTTCCCCCCGAGCTCCAAGCTGAGCTTCTTGAACAGGGGGGCCGCCACGGCCGCGATGCGTGCACCGGTGGCGGTACCGCCCGTGAACGAGATCGCCGGTATTTCAGGGTGGGCCGTGATGGCCGCCCCCACCTTGGGCCCGGTGCCCTGCACAATGTTGAGCACACCCGCGGGGAAGCCCGCCTCCATGCAGCGCTCCGCCAGCATCATCGTGGTGTACGGTGTGATCTCCGAGGGCTTGGAGACCACGGTGCATCCCGCTGCAAGCGCCGGTGCGATCTTCCACGTGAAGAGGTACAATGGAAGGTTCCATGGGCTGATGCACCCCGCAATGCCCGCAGGCTGGCGGTCGGTGTAGTTCACGGCCACATCGTCGGTGAGGTGGGCCTCGCTGCCCCAGTGCAGGATGGCGGTGGCGAAGAAGCGCAGGTTGGCGATGGCCCTGGGAATATCCACCCTGCGCGCCAAGGCCACGGGCTTTCCGTTGTCGCGGCTTTCGGCCTTTGCAAAAAGTTCGAGGTCGCGTTCCACCAGTGCGGCAACGCGCATCAATGCATCATGCCGGCCTTGCCGGCCCAATGCAATCCAGCCGGGCAAGGCTGCCCGGGCCGCCTGCACGGCCAATTCCACATCCTCCCCGCCACTGTCGGCAATTTGCGCATAGACGATGCCTTGCGCCGGGGCGTAATTGTCCAGCCATCCCCCGCCTTGCGCCGGGCGCAAGGAGCCGTTGATGTAGTTGAGCACTTTGTCCATGTCGGCGTAAAATTAACCGGTACGCACGCGTGCGGACTGCTTGTGGCACGGCTGCGGCTATTTCCTTTGCATGCCGCGGCCCAGTTAAACATCGTTAACCGGCAGAACCGCCGATGCCCGCCCGGGATAGCTTAGTCGTTCATGGAAAAACGGACCATTACCTGGCTGATCGCGGCCATCAGCGTGGCGCTGCTCGGCCTGGTCCTGGTACAGGTGAAATGGGTCCGGGATACCTTGGCCCTGAAGGATGCCCAGTTCAACGAGAGCATAGACAACGCACTTGTGGCGGTGAGCGACAGGCTGGAGCGTGCCGATGCGCGCCGAAGCCTGAATGCATTGCCCGGAGGTGCAAGCCATGATGCCGCCTTGATCGACAAGGGACTTAGTCCCCCGGACACCACCGCAGGGCGGACCGGATTGAGCGAGGACAGTTTGGACGAGCTGCTGCGCGGGCTGCTCACGGCGGGCATGTTCCCCGACATCAAGGAGCGCATAGACCCGCGCTTGCTCGATTCCCTGATCACGGAGGAGCTGCGCCTCAGGCACATCGAAGGCCGGTTCGACTATGGCGTGTACACCCGGGAAGGGGAAACCATACTGATGAGCGCCGGCAGTGAAGTGGACAGTTCCCTGCTGCGCATCAGCGCCCACCGCACCCAGTTGTTCAGAAATGACTGGCCGCAGGCACAGGCTTCGGGAACCACCTGGTGGCTGCATTTGAACATGCCCGCAAAACCCTATGTACTGCTCAGGAGCCTGTGGCCCATGTTGGCCACATCAGCCATTTTCCTCCTGCTGATCGCCGTTATCTTCGGCTACACCGTGCGCACCATCCTCCGCCAAAAGAGGCTGGGGGACATCAAGAATGACCTGGTGAACAACCTGACCCATGAACTGAAGACGCCCATCAGCACCATCTCACTGGCCTGCGAGGCATTGAACGACCCGGGCATCCCCAAGGACCCCGAACAGGTGCGGGTGTTCACGGGCATGATCCGCGACGAGAACAAACGGTTGGGCATGCTGGTGGAAAGCGTGCTGCAAAGCGCGGTGATGGACCATGGCAGCATGCGGCTCCGCACCACGGATGTGGACATGCACGCATTGTTGGCTGAGGTGGTGCGCAACAGTGCCCTGCAGGCGCAGAACAAGGGCGGGCGCATCACCCTGGACCCCCGCGCGGAACTGGCGCATGTGCGCGGAGACCGCACACACCTCACCAATGTGTTCTACAACCTCATTGACAATGCGGTGAAGTACTGCACGGTGGCACCGGTGGTCCGCATCTCCACGCAGAGCGATGCGCGCGCGATCACCATCACGGTGGAGGACAATGGCATCGGCATTCCGCGTGGTGAACAGCGCAAGATCTTTGAACGGCTCTATCGGGTGCCCACCGGAAACGTGCACAATGTGAAGGGTTTCGGGCTCGGCCTCAGCTACGTGAAGTCGGTAGTGGAGCGCCATGGGGGAACCATCCACGTGGAAAGCGACCCCGAAGGTTTCAACGCTTCCACCGGGAGCAAGTTCATCATCACCATACCTTTCGAACATGGAGAACAAGACCAGGCTGCTGCTGTGCGAGGATGACCCCAACCTCGGCACGCTGCTGGCGCAGTACCTTAAAGCCAAGGACTACGACGTGGAACTGTGCGTGGATGGGGAGCAAGGCTTGCGGGCGTATGGAAAAGGCCGCTTTGACCTGCTGTTGCTGGACGTGATGATGCCGGTGAAGGACGGCTTTACCCTGGCCCGGGAGATCCGCGCTCGTGACAAGGAAGTGCCCATCATCTTCCTTACCGCGAAAAACATGCGGCAGGACACGCTGACCGGGTTCGAGAGTGGGGCGGACGACTACCTCACCAAGCCCTTCAGCATGGAGGAATTGCTGTTGCGGATCAACGCCGTGCTCCGGCGCGCCGCAGCGCCGGTACAGGCCGAAGAACGCGAATCCCTGTTCAAACTGGGTGCTGCCACCTTCGATGCGCGCAAGCAAGTGCTCGCCAGCCCGCAAGGCGAACGCAGGTTGACCACCAAGGAGACCGACCTGCTGCGCCTGTTGTGTGAACACGTCAACACGGTGCTCGAACGGCCGGAGGCATTGCGTACCGTGTGGGGCGACGACAACTATTTCAACGGGCGAAGCATGGACGTGTACATCGCCAAGTTGCGCAAGTACCTGGCGGATGCCCCCGGCGTGGAGATCGTGAACGTGCACGGCAAGGGGTTTCGGCTGGTGGTGCCTGAGCCATGAGGCCCGGGACGTGGGTAACTTTTTGTGGGATTCTCTTGGCTGTGTTGCATCTTTGGCGGCGAACCAAGCCTCTAAAACGAGACCCATGAACAACCTTTACGCTTCGCTTCTTACCGCTTCGGCATTGTTGCTGGCCGGTAGCGGCATGGCCCAACGCCCCACGAAGGCAGCGGGTGAAATGCCCGCAACACTTCGCCCTATTCCAGCTCATGTTGCCAGCCATCAAAACTCCACGATGCGTGGTGGTGGCGCTCCCGCCAATGACGTATGCTCCGGCGCGGTAAACCAAGATCTGGCAGTGGGTGCCACGGTGATCTTTACAGGGGACAACACGAATGCCACGGATAATGACAGCCTTGGCATGCCTGCGGTTTGGGAAATGTTCACCACCACGGAATGCTCCAACCTGGCCCTTTCCTATTGCGGAACCACTCCTGCATTTGGAAACGGATTCACAAGCATCTTTATCGGATGCCCATTCACGGACTTCATCGGAGCCGCAAGCTTTACTGATACATCCTGTACCGATGGCAATTTCACGCTCTATTTTACGGATGTTCCCGCAGGAACATACTACTACGCCGTGATGCAGGATGCGGCAAACAACGCCGTTGGACCTTACACCATTTCAGTATCCGCCACCGCTTGCGCCACCCCTCC
>CALMYC010000152.1 GCA_937873385.1 uncultured Flavobacteriales bacterium
AAAATCTGGTTCACGGCGGCGCGGATCGCTTCTTCGGTCGTCTCATAGGTGATGAGGAAGACCGGCTGGGGCGAGTGCGGGCGGAGGAGTTCCGGCGCATCGGCGTGCGGCTCTCTTCGGCGCTGGACGATGGATTCGAGCGAGATGCCGTGCTCTGCCATGCGGGTCGCGATCGAGGCGAAGGCGCCGATTCCGCTCGCCACGCCGGTGGGCAACGCGGGGCCGGTGCCCGTGCCGCCTTCGCAGAGCAGATAGAACCAGAAGTTCTGCACGCCACTGTTGGTGTGCACGCCGCCATTGTCCTGGTTGCCGAAGTACCAGTTGGTGCCTTGGTAGGTGTCCGGGTCGCCAAGGGCATTGGGGTTTGCCAAGTTGCGGATGGCCGAGCCGCTCACGCTCATGTCATTGCCCAGCAGCCAGGAAAATCCCGCCGGTTTGGCGTAGTGCTCTATGCAGCTTCCGAGGATGTCGCTAAAGGATTCATTCAACGCGCCGGGCTCATCCTGGTACACCAGTCCGGCGGAATGTTCCGTGACACCGTGGGTGATCTCATGCCCCAGCACGTCAATGGCCGTCAGCGGGTTGTAGTTGGTTCCGTCGCCGTCCCCGTAAGTCATCCGGCTGCCGTCCCAAAAGGCGTTGTTGTTGTTGGGATAGCCATATTGCACCAGGTTGAAGTGGGCATAGCTGAGCATGGGGGACCCGTTGTTATCGTAGGAGGACCAATTGTGCCCGTTCAGGTAGTAATCGAATGTTTTCTCGGTGCCCCAATGGGCGTCCAGGATGGAATTGGCATAGAGGCTGCCGAGGTTCCAATTGTTGGTGGGGTTGGTGGGTACCTGTGCAGTGCCATAGTTGTCCGTGTTTGCGCAATCGTACGTGATGATCCCGCCCCCGCGGGAGAGGTCACGGAGCTGATAGGGCCCGGATGACGCAGGGCGGTAGGTGATGATGGGCTGTATGCCGCTGTAGGCCGTGCTTGCGGTGCCGGGCTCGTCAATGGTGTGCAACCGTTCGATGGTTTTCAGCAGGGCGCCGCTGCGCGCATCCACCAGCACATATTGCCGTGAACGGGGTTGCATGGCATAAACGTCGAGCAGGTACGCCAAGCGCAACTCCCCGGTAAGCTTGGGGAAGGAGAGGGGGTAGTACACCAATTGCGGCACGGGCTTGAAGGTGGCGTCGGGGTCCCCTTGTTCCCGCTTGATAAAGGCTTCCATTCCCGGCGATTCCCACATGTAGGCCTGGGCGCCGATGCTCCGCTTTGCGGCACTGATCGCCGCGTCGGCGCTGAGCAAGTTCCCTTGCGAAGTAGCAGGAGCAGTGGCTTCCACCAGCTCGCCGTTCATGGAACGAAGCGCGTTGCCATCGGCGTGGACAACGATCGTGGGCCCCTAAACCGGAACCCCCCCGGACAATTGCTGGTAGCGCCGGTGGCTGAACCCTTCCTTTTCCACCATGGGCTTGCCCTT
>CALMYC010000153.1 GCA_937873385.1 uncultured Flavobacteriales bacterium
CGCACAACAATAAATTCAACCCGGTAGTGGACGTTCCCGGCGATTACATGTACACGGTGCCGTTCCCGGTGACTTGCCCGGGGGCCACGCAAAATGCCACCATTACGGTGGAAATGACCAACATCGGCCCCAATGCCATGTGGTCCCTGTGCGCCGCCGATTCCGCCTTTAGCCTGATGCATGCCCTGGAAACCGGCGCCGACACAGGCGGTACCTGGAGCAGGATGCAATTCTTGTCGATCATACCCCACAGCGGCATCTACGATCCAGCCGTGGATTCCAGCGGCATTTTCCGGTATGCGCTCAATGGCTGCTTCGCCACCGTCCAGGTTACGGAAGCCCCCGCTTTTGCCTGGTTCGCCGACCAGGACGGTGACGGCCTTGGCGACCCCGCCATGGAGCTTTGGGCATGCACCCAACCGCAGGGCTATGTAACGGATTCCACCGACCTGTGCCCAGCGTTGACCGGCACCGTGGGCAGTCCATGCAATGATGGCGATCCACTCACCTTTGACGATCAGATCACCGACTCATGTACCTGTGCGGGCGACCTGCACACAGGGATCGCCAGTCCCGATGGATCAACGCAACCCGTTTCTGCTTGGCCGAATCCTTTCGCCGGTGGCGAGCTGCATGTGCAGTGCGGATGGGCTGGCGAAGCAACGGTGCGGCTGTTTGACGCCGTTGGCCAATTGGTCTGGTCTGCGCAAACAGTGCTTCAGGGCGAGGCCATAACCGTACAGCCTGCGGTTTCCTTAGCTCCCGGCGTGTACCTCCTTTCCATCAGTGCAGAAGGACTTATGGGCACTGTACAGCTCATGCTGCAATAGGGGTGCTTTTCGAGCAGGGAACCCAAACGCGGTTCCTTCGTTGAACGGTCTGTTTTCATCGACAGACCATGAAAATCACCCTGCTGATCGCTTGCGCCGGACTGTACCATGGTGTTGCTGCCCAATCCGGGAACACCGCCGTGGCCAAGTTTTCGCCCAGCTATGCCACCGTGCCTGCCCACACAACCGAAGCTGTGCCGGAATTTGAACTGGTCTCGTTCATCGCCGAACCTGTGAACGGCGAAGGTGTCACGGTGCGGTGGGCCACTGCGGCGGAAGTGCCCGGATGCCGCTTTGCCGTGGAACGCTCTCCGGACCGCATGAACTGGTACCCGGCATTTTCCCAGGTCGGGGAAGGAGCCACACATGGATACACCGCCTATGCAGTAAAGGACATGACCCCGCTTAACGGAGTTTCCTACTACAGGCTGGTGGCCACCGTCGGCATCCGCCAATTGGAGGTCTCCGATGAATTTGCCGTGGAGTACGCCCCGGCCCCCCTGTTGCAATTCAGCAATGAGGCGGTGCCCGGGCATTTCCGCGTGCAGGGCGAAGGAGCCATCACCGACCTCCAAGTGCTGAACAACTGCGGGCAGTTCATGCCCATGGACCTGCATTACGACGGCGGCCAGGTGCTGGTGAACACCACGGGCCTGGAGCCGGGCACCTACTTTGTGCAGGCCATGGTGGACGGCACGCCCGTGTTGCGCACGGTAACGGTGACCGCATCCGGGATCATTGCGGGCTAGCCTGCAAATGAAAGGCGCCAGGAAGACGTGGCGCATCCAACGGAAAAAGCCCGGCTTGCGCCAGGCTTTCCCCACGGCAGGATCGTTCGCTCAACCCTGCTTCACCAATTGCACTTCGCAGGCAATGCGCACCTCATCGCTCACCAGCATTCCGCCGGCCTCCAATGCCGTGTTCCAGTTAATGCCCCAGTCCTTGCGGTTCACTTTTCCGTGGATGCTCACCCCGGCCTTGGTATTGCCATAGGGGTCCTTCAGCACGCCGCCCCATTCCACATCCAGCTTCACCGGCTTGGTGATGCCGTTCATGCTCAGGTCACCCATCAGCGTCCAACTGCCATCGCGGTCCACGGACCTGCTGCCCGTTGAGGTGAACACGATCTGCGGATGCTTTTCCCCGCTGAAGAAATCCGCGCTTCTCAGATGGCCGTCACGTTGGCTGTTGCCCGTGGTGATGCTGTCCACATCCGCCTGGAACCGGATCTTGGCCGTGCTGAGGTCGTCACCATCAGCCTCGATGTCGGCATCGAACTTGCCAAAACTCCCGGTCACCGTGCTGATCATCATGTGCTTCACTTTGAACTGGATCTCGCTGTGCACTGGGTCGATGGTCCACTTCGTGCCTTTGGCAGCTTGCGCTTTCGTGGCATCTTGCAATTGCTCTTTCATGTTCGTGTTGAAGGTTGTCGAATTCACTTCAGTGCCATGGGGACATCGATGAGCAAAAGCGTGGCACCGCCCTGGCCCGTCTGAATGTGCAGCCCGTCCGGACCCTCTACGCCGATGGCATCGCGGGCCTTCAAAGGCAGGCCATTGATGGTGGCTTTTCCGCTTACCACCATGGCGTAAACGCCGTTGCCTTCCCGTTTGATCGTGTATTCAGCCTTGTACCCGCCCTCCAATTCGCCAAGGTGGATCCAGGCATCCTGGCCTATCCAGGTGCCCGGGTCCGCAGGGTCCGGTGAAACAAGCTGCTGGAACTGGTTCAAGCGGCCCTTGGGGTCTGGCGTGATCTGGTCGTAGCGGGGCGCCGTACCACGCTCCCGCGGGAAGATCCAGATCTGGAACAGCTTGGAGCGCTGTGCCGGGTCCGGGTTGAATTCACTGTGCCGCACGCCGGTGCCTGCACTCATCACTTGGACATCCCCGGCTTTGATGATGCCCTCATGCCCCATGCTGTCCTTGTGCTTCAGTGCACCTTCGGTCACAAGGGTGATGATCTCCATGTTCTCATGTGCATGGGTGCCGAAGCCCATGCCTGGCGCAATGGTGTCGTCGTTCAGCACGCGCAAGTTGCCGAAGTGGATCCGCTCCGGGTTGTGCCAGTTGGCAAAACTGAACGAATGCCACGCATCCAACCAGCCATGATCGGCATGGCCGCGCTCATGGGCCGCATGCATCACCGTTCTTACCGGGGTTGAGGTCGTCATGATTGCTGGATCGAAGGGACAAAACAAATTTACATGTAAAATAAATCCAAGATAAAATTGGTGAATTTTCCCAAGGCCCGCACGTTTCCCGGGGGTACCGGCCCTTGGTCCAGATCGCCGTTCCCGGCCGGATTTCACCCGTTCCCCATGGAACCGGTAGTTGCGTGCAAGGTGCAGGCACTTGGCTGCGTTGCTTTTCGCCCCGGGCCCGAACAGGTCAATGCCTGTACTTGGCCAAGACCCATTGATTGTTGAAAACAACGGACTTGCTATGTTTGCGCCCCCCGTTCTGATCACCGTCGGGAGTCCAGATTGAAAGCGTAACGAACAAGCGAACGAGCGAACGAGCTCCCTCAACCAAGAAACCATCCTTACATGAGCACCAAGCAATCCGGAAAAATGTCCAGCCTGTTCGTGACCTTGGCCTTTCCCCTGGCATTGGGCGTCAGCATCCTGTTTTACATGTTCGTGCTGGGCGACCCGGCCAATTTCGAGGGTGGCGATCCGGTGAAGGGCCATCCGGTGGCCATGGACCCCAACCACACCTTTGGCATCATCCACAAGGGCGGGTTCATCGTGCCCATCCTGTTCACCATCATCCTGCTGGTGCTCATTTTCTCCATCGAGCGCTTCATCACCCTGGGTCGCGCCAAGGGCAAGGGCCGTATTGACGAGTTCCTGCACAATGTGCGCCAGCTGCTGGCCTCCGACCGCGTGGATGAGGCCATCGCCGCCTGCGATGAGCAGAAGGGCAGCGTGGCCAACGTGATGCGCAGTGGGCTGGAGAAATACCAGACCGTGCTCAACGACGGCAATTTGGACAAGGAGACGAAGATCAACATCGTTAAGCAGGAGATCGAGGAGGCCACCGCGCTGGAATTGCCCATGCTGAGCAAGAACCTCGTGATCCTGTCCACCTGCGCCTCCATCAGCACGTTGTTGGGCCTTATTGGTACGGTGCTGGGGATGATCCGGGCCTTCAGCGCCATGGCCACCGCCGGCACGCCCGATGCCACGCAGCTTTCCACCGGTATCTCCGAGGCCCTCATCAACACAGCCCTTGGGATCGGTGGTTCCTGCATCGCCATCATCATGTTCAATTACTTCAGCACCAAGATCGACAACATCACGCACGGCATTGATGAGGCCGGCTTCAGCGTGAGCCAAACCCTGGCCAACCACAAGTAGTGGCGCAGCATGCTTCGCCCACGACTTGTGGGCGCACCTTTCAGCAGGGCGGCATGCAGTGAACACCACCACGATAAACCCAGCCCGAGACCTCCGGAACCGCCAAGCATGCCGAAGCTCAAGATGCCCCGCACCAGCCCCGCGCTGGACATGACCCCGATGGTGGACCTCGGCTTCCTGCTGGTGACCTTCTTCATGCTCACGGCCCAGTTCCGCCCGGAAGAAGCCGTGGTGGTGGACACACCCAGCAGCACCAGCCAGTCGCCGGTACCCACCGAGAACCTGATGACCGTGACCGTGGACAGCGCCGGACGCGTGTTCTGGGATTTCACGGATAAAAAGGTGCGTGGCGAAGTGATCAAGGAAATGGCGAACCGGTACAAGTTCACCGTTGACCCCGAACAGGTCCAACGCTTCATCAACCTCAACGACATCGGCATGCCGGTTCAGCAGTTGCCCGCCTACCTGTCACTGGATTCGCCGGTGGAGCGCAAGGCGATGGACCAGGCTTCCCCGGGCATCCCCATGGACAGTACAAACAACCAATTGCTGGATTGGATCCGTGTTACGCAGCTCATCTTCAGCAGTGGTTCCGGCGGTAAAAACCCCATCGTGGCGCTAAAGGGCGACGGCAATGTGAACTATTCCACCATCAACAAGGTGATCAAGATCTTCCAAAGCCCCACGGTGAAGATCAACCGCTTCAAGATGGTCACCGACCTGGAGGAAAGCCGCATGCAGGTTTCCTCGACCGAACAAAAATGATCCACGCGTGTACAGCGTTCCAAACAAGGTAGGCAAGGATTGAACCGGCAACCACGGAAAGCCCCGTACATTCGGGAAAGACATTGACAAACCATGGCAGACGTACCTGAAGGCGGAGGAGGAGGAGGCGGTCGCCACCAGAAGAAGCGCGCCAAGAAAGGCAGTACGCGGATCGACATGACCCCCATGGTCGACCTGGCGTTCCTGCTGCTCACCTTCTTCATCCTCACCACCACCATGTACAAGCCGTCAACGCTGCAGTTGACATTCCCGGTGCCGCCAGACCCCAATGCCCCGAAGCCGACACTGGACAGGGTGAACAACGCCGTCACCATTTTCCTCACCAAAGGGGACCAGATCTTCTACTACAAGGATGCATTCAAGCCGGGCGAGACCCAATTGACCCGGACCGACTTCAGCAAGATCACACCCTTGTTGATCGACTGGAACAAGAACACCTTCGACCGGATCCAGGACTTGGGCCGAAAGCTCAATTCCAAGGAGATCGATGAAGCGGCCTACGATTCGTTGAAGAACCAGGCACAAAAGGAGAAGGAAGCCCTTTTTGTGATCATTAAGCCGGACAAGGACGCCAAGTACCGCAACATGATCGACATGGTGGACGAAATGGACATCAGCGGCATTGGCAAGTACGCCGTGCAGGACACCATCAAGCCCGTGGAACAGGCCCTGTTGGACGCGGAGAAACAAAAATTCTGAGCCCATGACCTACGTGATCATCGTCGCGGTGCTGCTCCTGCTGAGCGTGCTGCTCACGTACGACACCTCGTGGATGAACCTGCTGCAGAGGCTCCGCAACCAGTTGGTTTTCGCCAACCGGAACAAGGAATACGGCGCTTATGAGCTGAGGGAGCATTATAGCAGCAGGCTTGGCATTGCCATCGTGTGTGCATTGGCTTTTTTCTTTCTGGCCGTGGGCACGCCCTTTGTGATCTCGAAATTGGGCCCTGCCGAAAAGGAACCCGAGAAGGTGAAGATCGTGGATGTGAACCTGGACCTCTTCCAAGAGGAGAAGCCGGAAGAACCGCCGCCCCCGCCCGAGGTGATCCCGCCTCCGCAACCGCAG
>CALMYC010000154.1 GCA_937873385.1 uncultured Flavobacteriales bacterium
ACGGCGGACGACCTGTACCTGATCCCCACGGCGGAAGTGCCCATCACCAACCTGTTCCGCGACACCATCGTGGACACGGCGCAACTGCCCATCAAGCGCGTGGGCCACACGCCCTGCTTCCGCCGCGAGGCGGGCAGCTACGGCAAGGACGTGCGCGGGCTGAACCGCGTCCACCAGTTCGACAAGGTGGAGATCGTGCGCATCGAAGCGCCGGAAAACAGCAACGCCGCGCTGGAGGAGATGACCAACCACGTGAAGGGCCTGCTGGACGCGCTGGAACTACCCTGGCGGCAACTGCTGCTTTGCGGTGGCGACATGGGCTTCACCAGCGCCATCACCTACGACATGGAAGTGTATGCCGGTGCGCAGAAACGGTGGCTGGAAGTGAGCTCCATCAGCAATTTCGAGACCTTCCAAAGCAACCGCCTGAAGCTGCGTTTCCGCGGGGCCGACAAGAAAGTCCGCCTGGCGCATACGCTGAACGGCAGCGCACTGGCCTTGGCGCGCATCGTGGCGGCGCTGCTGGAGAACAACCAAACGCCGGAGGGCATCCGCATTCCGGCCGCATTACGGCCTTACACCGGCTTCGACCTCATCGCCAAAAAATGACAAGGCCCGTACCGGCGGCCACCCTGTTTGCGTTGGTACTGGCCGGCCTCTTTCCCGCATGCACGCACCGGGCCAGTGCAGATGAAATGGCCGCCGTGGAACGGATGATCCAGATCAACGACAGCATGCGATCCGAACTGGAAAGTGCCGACACCAATGCATTGCGGCACATGCACTCGCTCTTCGAGGCGGAACGCCCGGCCATAGAGGCCCGCTTCAAGGACACCCTGCTGCCACACGAGGCGGAGGTGCTCGGCAACTACCACGCCACCATGTCCAGGCGGCTGCCCCTGTTGCTGGACGCCCGGGCCGCGGAACTTGCCCGGCTGGACAGTGCGGCGTTGCGCCTGCGCGACTTGCGGCACGACATGGAAAGCGGGCTGATGAACAAGGAACACCGGAACCGTGCCATACAAACCGAAAAGCACTGGGGCACCATGCTGCGAAGCACCTTGGACAGCCTGAGCCTGCGGACGCAAGACCTGCTCAGTGACCGGAGAACCTTGCGTGCCGCCATTGATTCCCTGCTTCGCCCATGAACCGCACCGCATTCCCAAGAACCTTCCTGGTGCTTTTGTTGACACTTGCCGGGACAGCAGCCCTGCGGGCCCAACCGGGCACCGATGAGCAACTGGCCGCTGAGTACATGCGGCAAGGCGACTATGCCAAGGCCGTGCTTTACTATGAGAAACTGTACGGCCGGCAGCCATCGAGCCTGTACTATGAGCAGCTGATGAAGGCCTACCTTGGCGTCAAGCAGTTCGATGATGCCGAAAAGCTGGCCAAGGACCAGATGCGCAAACAGGGCGGCGATGCGCGCTACTTGGTGGACCTCGGCATGGTGATGAAGCAGGCAGGCGATAGCGCCAAGGCCGTCAAGGAATTCGAAAAGGCGATGAAGGGCCTCAAGCCGGAACAGGGCTCCATCCGCAACCTGGCCAATGCCTTTGCGCGCAACAATGAGCTGGACTATGCCCTGCAGACCTATGAGCGCGGCCGGAAAATGCTGAAGGAAAGCTCCACGGACTTCTTCTACGAAACGGCCAACCTGCGCGCGGCCAAGGGCGACGTGCCCGGCATGGTGAGCGACTACCTGGACCTGCTGCAGGTCAACCCCAGCTATCTCCAAGCCGTGCAGAACGGACTGGGGCGCTTCATCGACTTCAGCAGCACGGACGACCGCTCGGACCTGCTGCGCACCGAGCTGTTGCGGCGCATCCAGAAATTCCCCGACAACACCCTGTACCCGGAAATGCTCATCTGGATGTACATCCAGCGCAAGGACCTCACCAGTGCCTTCGTGCAGAGCAAGGCCATGGACAAGCGCTTCAAGGAAGGGGGCCAGCGTTTGATCGCACTGGGGGACATGGCCGTGAACAATGAGGACTGGCCCACTGCGGCCAAGTGCTATGATTACGTCGTGGCAATGGGCGGGGATTCGCCCTGGTACGCTGCGGCCAAGATCGGCCTGGTTTCCGCGCTGGATGCCCAGGTGCGCAGCCAAACCGATCCGCCACAGGAACAACTGGACAACCTCCGCAAGCAATACGAGGGCACCTTGGATGAGCTTGGCCGCATACCGGCCAATGTCAAGCTGATCAGCGGCCTGGCCCAGCTGAAAGCCTACTACCTGAATGACGCGGCAGGGGCCGTGGTGCTGCTCCAGAACGCCATTGCCATGCCCGGGCTCGACCCCCAGCAGCAAGCACGCCTCAAACTGGACCTGGGCGACATCGACATCCTCAAGGGTGATGTGTGGGATGCTTCACTGCTCTATTCACAGGTGGACCTGGACTTCAAGCAGGACGTGCTGGGGCATGAAGCCCGCCTGCGGAACGCAAAGGTCAGCTTCTACACCGGCGACTTCCTTTGGGCCAAGGCCCAATTGGACGTGCTGAAAGCCAGCACCAGCAAGCTGATCGCCAACGACGCGATGGAACTCTCGCTGCTCATCACCGACAACCTCGGCACCGACACGGTGAGCAGGCCCCTGGACCTTTTCGCCAAGTCGCAACTGCTCACCGTGCAGCACCAGTACGACAGCGCCATAGCCGTGCTGGACACCCTCACCGCGCGCTTCCCCATGTCCAAGCTGGGCGACGACATCCTTT
Source organism: uncultured Flavobacteriales bacterium (assembly GCA_937873385.1). Lineage (GTDB taxonomy): Bacteria > Bacteroidota > Bacteroidia > Flavobacteriales_F > PHOS-HE28 > PHOS-HE28. The sequence continues at coordinate 2,721 of CALMYC010000154.1, forward strand.
ACGCGAGGTACCGCATCGCTTTCGCGCGGCACCAATACACCGAGGCCGCGGTTTTCTTGCAGAAAGTGGTTGAGCTCTATCCCAACGACATCCTGGTGGACAACGCCATGTACGACCTCGGCAAGCTGTATGAAGACCAGATCGGCGACAAGGAACAGGCGAAGAAATGGTATGAGAAACTGCTCTTTGAACAAAGCGGAAGCATCTTCACGGCGGACGCGCGTGAACGCTACCGGCGCTTGCGCGGCGACCACGACAAACTGGACACACCTGAACAAAAATTCCTCAACGGCCCCACTCCATGATCATCTACAACGTCACCGTTAACGTGGACAGCGAAGTGCATGAGATGTGGCTGGCGTGGATGCGCAACACCCACCTGCCCGATGTGATGGCCACGGGCCACTTCACCGAAGCCCGCATCTGCCGGGTGATCAGCAATGGCGACAGCGGTGTGACCTACGCAGTGCAATACATGTGCAACGACATGGCCGCGTATGAAGCGTACATCGCCCGGCACTCGGAACGCCTGCGCGCGGAATCCGAGAAATACTACGGCGTGAAGGCCGTGTCCTTCCGCACCCTGTTGGAGGTGCTCCACACGGCATGACGTTCGTCCGGGCGAAGAAGCACCTGGGCCAGCACTTCCTGAAGGAGAGTGCCACAGCGCTGCGGATCACCGAGGCCCTGACCGGCCATGGCGGCTACCGCACCGTGATCGAAGTGGGCCCCGGCACCGGCGCGCTGACCAAGCATTTGCTGGAACGGACGGACATTGACCTCACCTGCATTGAACTCGACGTGGAATCCGTGGCACACCTCCACGCCACATGGCCGCAATTGCACGTGGTACAGGGCGACCTGCTCCGCATGGACCTTGGTGCGATCGGCGATGGGCCACTGGGCGTGATCGGCAACTTTCCGTACAACATCAGCACACAGATCATCTTCAAGGTGCTGGAAAACAGGGACCGGGTGCCCGAGGTGGTGGGCATGTTCCAGAAGGAAGTGGCCGACCGCCTCTGCGCGGTACCTGGGAGCCGAACCTACGGCATCTCCAGTGTGCTTTCCCAGCTGTGGTACCGGATGGAGCCGCTCTTCACGGTGGAAGCCGATGCATTCATCCCCCCGCCGAAAGTGCGCAGCGCGGTGATCCGGATGCAGCGCAATGAAAGGACCTCCTTGCCCGTGGAGGAAAAACTGCTCACTTCCCTGGTGAAGGCGGCCTTCGGCCAGCGCAGAAAAACCCTGCACAATGCACTCAAGGGCTTTGCCCGGCTGCCACACGGAATTCCAACTGAATACGCCCGGAAACGCGCGGAGGAACTCGGGGTGGAAGACTACATCCGGCTGGCGTTGGCATGCGGTCCGTCCAGTACCGGGGCGTAAGCGGGTTTATTAGTTTCGCGGGCCGCAATTGGAGCACAGCCCCACGCAATGACCTTCACCATCAGCAAAGCCAACCTGGAGCGGCTCCAGGAGCTCGTTGCGCAAAAACGCGACGAGGACTTGTTGGCGGCGGTACACGACCTGCACCCGGCTGACCTTGCCGAGGTGCTGGACCAGTTGGAACCGGCCGATGCGAGGTACCTGTTTGAGCGCCTGGAGCCTGAGCGCGCGGCATTGGTGGTGCTGGACCTTCCGGAGGACCTGCGCGACAACTTGCTGGAGAACTACACCGGCAAGGAAATCGCCCATGAGCTGATCGAGCACATCGATTCCGACGATGCGGCCGACGTGATCGCGGAGCTCCCTGACCAAGTGCGGGAAGAAGTGCTGGCCAACATCGAGGATGTGGCGCAGCGCAAGGAGATAAACGAGCTGCTCACCTACGACGAGCACAGCGCCGGCGGCCTGATGGCCAAGGAGCTGGTGAAGGTGAATGTCTCCAGCAGCATGCTGGACTGTGTGCGCGAACTGCGCCAACACGCCGACCACGTGGACGACATCTTCGTGATCCTGGTGGTGGACGACCACGACCGCCTGGTGGGCTCCATTCCCATCAAGGCCCTGCTCACCACAAGCCTGCGCACCCCGATCAAGGACGTGTACGACCCCGACGTGATCAGCGTGCGCGCCAATGAGCATGTGGAGGAGGTGAGCCGGATCATGGAGAAATACGACCTCGTGATCCTGCCCGTGGTGGACGACCGCGGGCGGTTGCTGGGCCGCATCACCATCGACGACGTTGTGGACGCCATCCGCGAGGAGGAAACCGAGGACGCGCACCGCATGGCCGGCATGGAGGCACTGGAATACTCCTACAGCCACAGCAGCCTGTGGGAGATGGTGAAGAAGCGTTCCGGCTGGCTGGTGGTCCTTTTCATCGGGGAAAGCTTCACGGCCACGGCGATGGGTTTTTTCGAGGACCAGATCGCCAAGGCGGTGGTGCTCGCCTTGTTCATTCCCCTCATCATTTCCAGCGGCGGCAACACCGGCTCACAGGCCAGCACCTTGATCATCCGCGCCCTTGCCCTGGGCGACATCACCATCCAGGAATGGTGGCGCATCTTCCGCCGCGAGGTGAGTGTGGGCCTCATCCTTGGCGTCATACTCGGCTGCATCGGCTTCCTCCGCGTGGCGGTATGGAGCCAGTTCATGGACATCTACGGCCCGCATTGGCAATTGGTGGGCCTGGTGGTGGCGCTTTCCCTGGTGGGCGTGGTGCTCTGGGGAAACCTGGTGGGCTCCCTGTTCCCGCTTGTGCTGAAGCGTTTCGGCCTGGACCCCGCCACCTCCTCCGCACCGTTCGTGGCCACGGTAGTGGACGTCACCGGGCTGGTGATCTACTTCAGCATCGCTGCACTGTTCCTAAGGGAAGTCCTGCTATGAAGATCAATTTCATCGACAGTGTGCACCCCGTGCTCAGCACACGCCTCACCGTGGCGGGGCACACCTGCGAGGACCTCAGCGAATACAGCGGGGAGGCCTTGTTGCATCAACTGCACGATTCCGGGGGACTGGTGGTGCGCAGCCGGTTGATGATCGGTGCTGAGGTGCTGAGGCATGCCCCCAAGCTGCGCTTCATCGCCCGTGCCGGTGCGGGAATGGAAAACATCGACCAGGAGGCTTGCTCGGAGCGCGGCATCAAGCTGTACAACTCGCCGGAAGGCAACCGCGATGCCGTGGCGGAACATGCCCTGGGCATGCTGCTCGCCTTGATGAACCACGTGCCCAAGGCGGACCGCGAAGTGCGCCAAGGGGTGTGGGACCGCAAGGGCAACAGCGGTCACGAGCTCGGTGGCAACACCGTGGGCATCATCGGTTTCGGGCAGATGGGCACGGCGTTCGCGCAGCGGTTGCAGGGTTTTGGCGTCAAGGTGCTTGTGCACGACAAGTACCGCACCGGCTTCGGCAATGAGCTGGTCCAGGAAAGCACCTTGGAAGAATTGCAGGAACGCAGCACCGTGATCAGCATCCACCTGCCGCTGACCGCCGAAACCGAACACTTCGTGGACGCGGCCTTCCTGGACCGCTGCGCCCAGCCCGTCTGGTTCATCAACACGGCGCGCGGGCCCATCACCAGCACCGCTGCACTGCTGGACGCCATCGATTCAGGCAAAGTGCGCGGCGCCTGCCTGGACGTGTTGGACCTGGAGGAGCGCTCCCTGGCGGGCCTGCGGGACCCGAACGACCCGTTGGTGGCGCGATTGCGTGCCTGCGACAAGGTGCTGCTGAGCCCGCACGTGGCCGGCATCACCGAGGAGAGCCACTTCAAGTTGGCCAATGTGCTCGCAGACAAGATCCTGCGGGACATTGCGGCCGGTGTGTTCAACACCCCGCGCACCGCATGACCCCGGAGGTCCACGGCCATCGCGGCTGTTCCGGTCCCTTCCCGGCCAACTCCATCAAGGCCTTTCTGGAAGCCGCCCGAACCGGCTGCCATTGGCTGGAGATGGACGTGGTGATCACCGGGGACAATGCCGTGCTGGTAAGCCATGAGCCATGGATGGACCACACCACCTGCCTGGGCCCTGGCGGAAATGCACTGTCGGAGGCTGAAGGGCGATCGGCCAACATCCACCGCATGACCGTGGAAGAGGTGCAGCGCTACCGCCTGATCCCCCGTGATGCCATTGCCCCGTGGAAGCCCACGCTCACCGAGGTCCATGACCACCTCCTCCGGGAGTGCGCCGAAAAATCGGTGCCCATGCCGCGCTTCAACATCGAAATAAAAAGCGATCCCGCCTGGTACGGCCTATTTCAGCCACCACCTGCGGCGTTCGCGCAGCGCATCGTGCAGGAGATCCAAGTGACGGGACTTCGCGGACATTGCCTGGTGCAAAGCTTCGACCCCGCGATCCTGGAAGCCATGCACCTGCAGGACCCCTCGATCCCCTTGGCCCAGTTGGTAGACAACGGTGAAGACCCAAGGACGGCCTTGGCGCGCCTCAGTTTCAAGCCCGCCTATTGCAGTCCTGCCTTTCAATTGGTGGATGCATCCTTGGTGGAACTGCTTCGTGCTCACGGCATCGGGCTGCTGGCATGGACGGTGAACAGAGAGGATGATATGCTGCGCATGATCGACCTTGGCGTGGATGGATTGATCACCGACCGGCCCGATGCCGCGATGCATTTGACCGGTGGCCAGTCGCCCATGTCCACCTACTAAGCGGTGGGTGGCGCTATTTCATCAGGTCGCGCACAGCAGCCTCCAATGCATCGAGGTCCGCGTTCCATTGCAGTTGGTCAGCGGCTGCGCCCGGGTTCCTGAGCCTTGTGATGAGCGGCGCACAGCGCTCCGCGTCAAAACCGAGCAATTGCGGTTTGAGGGAAGCCACTACGCGCAGCACCTTGTCATTGTCGCCGCGCCTGCGCGCATCCTGCAACGTGGCAAGGCGTTCGGGACCGTCCTGCCTGAACTTGCCCGCTGCAACCGCCTGCATGGCCGCATCCGCAGCCTTCGCCGCTTCCGGTCCAGGTGCTACATCCGCAGATACACGGCCAATGGGACCATGCGCCGGTTTTGCCACACGCCGCTTCAATTCTTCCACTTCCACGCGCAGACCGGCCACGGCACTGCGCAATTTGCCACTGGTGCGGCCCATGCGGTACAGCAGCCCAACCACCAGCAACAAGCCCGTGACAAGCGCGGCAATGGCACTGTACATCCAGTTGTCAGCCTTCCGTTGAAGCGCGGCGATTGCTTGTGCCATTCCACGCTCGCGAAGCCCTGCGGCTTGAAGCAGGCTGTCCCCTGTCAATTCCGCATTGCGCAGCTCCCGTGCTTGTTGCTCCTCCGCTCGTGCAGCTTCCCGGTTGCTGCCTGCCACCTGCAGGGAATCGGCCCGGGCGGATGCGCCATAAGCAGCGCTGAACTTCCCGGAGGCCGCTTGCTTTGCCGCCAGCACGCGCTGGGCCATGGCCCCCAGGTCAGGCCGGTCCAAACTGTCTGCAATGGCAGCCGCCTGCGTGAGCCAAGAAACTGCTTCCGCCGGGCCCGCAAGGGATGCCAAGTGCATGCGTGCCTCGAATGCCGCAGTGCGGTTGCCAGAGCTGTCTGCCCGTGCCAACGCGGTGCGCTGTTCCGCCATCACGGCTTTCAGACTGTCCGACACGCCGGGCTGCGCTTGTGCGCCGTGTGTGGCAAGGGCAAGGCAGAGCACTGAAAGACCGGTGCGGAATGCGTCCATGGCGCGAAGCTATTGGCGGCCGGTCACTTCACCACGAACCTGGCGGTGACACGGCTGCGCTGCTCCACCAGCGGATCGCGCCCGTCCATCAACCGCCTCAGCGTGGCTTCGTCGTAATGGCGGACCGTGACCAGCTCGCAACCTTCATTGTAGAGCACCTCGTATTCACCGCGCAGCTCCTCGATCAACCGGCGTGCCCGGGGCGTATCATCCACCGCCACCGTGAAGGCCACGGCGCTGTTCTGCATCAGCTCAATGCGCACGTTGTGGTGCGCGAAGCACCTGAAGATGCCGCTGAGGTTCTCCTCCACCACGAAGCTGAGGTCGCGCGGGGTGATGCTGATGAGCAATTGACGGGGTTTCACGATGAAGGAGGGCACCAACGTGTCGTGGTCCGTGGCCGCGCTGATGGTGGTGCCTGGTGCACCCAGGTCCATGAACGAACGCACATGGAGCGGGATGCCCTTGCGTTGCAACGGTTGCAAGGTGCGGGGATGGATCACGCTGGCGCCGAAATAGCTCAGCTCGATCGCTTCCTTGTAGCTGATGTGTTCCAGCAGCTTCGTGTCCGGGAATTTGTTCGGGTCGGCGTTGAACATGCCGGGCACGTCCTTCCAGATGGTGACGCTCTCGGCGCCCAATGCGTAGGCGAAGATGGCGGCACTGAAATCCGATCCCTCACGGCCGAGGGTGGTGGTGAAGCCCTCCTGCGTTCGGCCGATGAACCCCTGGGTGACCATGCGGTGCGGTTGCTGTTGGAACGAGGGCAAATGCGTGGCGCAGTTCCCTTCCAGCAGGTCCCATTTCACATGCGCCGCGCGGTGGCGGCCATCCGTGGTGATGACCTTGCGCGCATCCACCCATGTGTTGGCAAAACCTGCGGCGTTCAAATACGCGCTTACGATCAGCGTGCTCCACAGTTCGCCGAAGGCCACCACCTGGTCATATCCCTGATCTTCGTTGGCAGGGGCCGGTTGTTCCAGAAGCGCGTTCAGCCTGTCGAAATGCAGGACCAGCTCAGCCATGGCGGCCACATCATGCGGAACCACCTCCGACAGCACGGCCAGATGTACGCTCCGCAGCTGATCGACCAACGGTTTGGTCACCTTCCCTTCCTGCCAAGCTGCATGCACCAGTTCCAGCGCATTGGTGGTCTTGCCCATGGCGCTCACCACGATGAGCAGGTCGTCCTGCGCGAAGTGCTTGAGCACTTCGGCCACGTTGCGCACGCCCGCCGCATCCTTCACGCTGGCCCCCCCGAATTTGAACACTTTCATTCCCCCCCAGATGGTATTTGCGGCGCGAAGATGCGCACAGCAGTTCGCAAATCATGGCTGTCCCTTCCAGCACCTTCATTCCGGCTCCTACTTGCCAAGGTGGTGCGTGCCCGGCACTTCAGCCCATCAGGGCGCGCATCTGCTCTTGTGAAAGATCGCCGTTGAGCCAACCGGCGCACACATCCGCGCCGAACTTTTCATAGAACCGGATGGCGCCCGAGTTCCAATCCAGCACCTGCCAGCGCATGCAGCGGTAGTTCTCCTTCACGCCGTGTTCCACGCAGGTACGGAACAGGCGCTCACCGATGCCCTGCCCGCGTGCCGCCTCCGTCACCACAATGTCCTCCAAGTACAAGCACCGGCCCTTCCAGGTCGAATAGCGTTCATAGCAGAGGGCGATACCGAGGATGCGGTAGTCCGTTGCCGGTTGCACGTTGGCAGGTCCGCCACCGGACACCACTGCCACCCAACCGAACCAAACAGGCTTGGGGCCGAACCCGGCATCGCGCATTTCCGCTTCCGTCACGGTTACCGCATCCGGTTCCTTCTCGAACACGGCCAGTTCCTTCACCAAGGCCAGCATGGCTGGCACGTCGCGGACCTCGGCGGGGCGGATGGTCACTTGCATGGCGCTGTTTCCTGCTGGGGTATGATCAGGTCCATGGCGCGAAGGTCGGGCATGGCGATATTTGCAACGAGCGATCGGACCACATCCTCCCGATCGACCCAATTCCCCCGATCATGTCCCAGCCGATCACCACGCTTTCGGAATTCATCATCTCGCGCGAAAAGGATTTCCCATACGCCACGGGCGATCTTTCGCAGTTGCTCACGAGCATCCGCCTGGCGGCCAAGCTGGTGAACCGTGAGGTGAACAAGGCCGGCTTGGTGAATGAGATCCTGGGCGAAACGGAGCAGCACAGCGTAAACGTGCAAGGCGAGCGCCAGCAGAAGCTGGACGTGTACGCCAACGAACGCTTCATCAACGCCATGCGCAACCAGGGCGCGGTGTGCGCGGTGGCCAGCGAGGAGAACGACGACCACATCGTGTTCAACAACCCGGCCTCGTCCAGCGGCAAGTACGTGGTGGCCATCGACCCGCTGGACGGCAGCAGCAACATTGACGTGAACGTGAGCATCGGTACCATCTTCAGCATTTACCGCAGGCTGAAAGACGACCAGGTGACGGTGGAGGATTTCCTGCAGCCGGGCAGCCAGCAGGTTGCGGCGGGCTATGTGGTGTACGGCAGCAGCACCATGCTGGTGTACACCACGGGCAACGGGGTGAACGGTTTCACGCTGGACCCCAGCATCGGCGTGTTCTGCCTGAGCCACCCCAACATGCAGGTGCCGGCCGATGGCAGCATCTACTCCGTGAACGAAGGCAACTACTTCGACTTCCCCGAACAGGCCCGCAACTACATCGATGCCTGCAAGCGCAGGAAGATGAGCGCGCGCTACATCGGCAGCCTGGTGGCGGATTTCCACCGCAACCTGCTCAAGGGCGGCATCTACATGTACCCCGGCACCACGGGCAAGCCCAACGGCAAGTTGCGCTTGGTGTACGAGGGCAATCCGTTGGCCATGATCATGGAACAGGCCGGCGGCACGGCCTCCGACGGCAAGCAGCGGATCCTGGACCTCAAGCCGAAGGAGCTGCACCAGCGCACGCCGCTGTTCATCGGCAGCCCGGCGATGGTGGAGGAGGTGATGAAGGGGTAGCGTTCATCAAGGTCCGCTGCGCGAGACC
>CALMYC010000155.1 GCA_937873385.1 uncultured Flavobacteriales bacterium
CTACTATCCCGACTTGAACGAAAAGGGTGTGTTTGTTGAGATTGATGGATATCATGGTCGGACCTATTGCGATTTCGCTTCCGTTACCGTGGCGATGGCGCACCTTTTCGGAAACATGGTGAAGTATACCTTGCCCGGGTCAAAAGCTGGAATCCGCTTTGTAGAAGCGGAAGGGAAGGTTCAAATCACTTTGGAGATGACTAGCTGTTCCATCAAGCCGGAGGAAGTCGACCAATTGTGGGACGAAGGATTCAGCGGGGCTATTGCCAAACAATTAGGGCTCAGCGGATCCGGCATTGGTCTGCATATGGTGCGTACAATATGTGAGTGGAATGGCGGCACTGTGAGTTTGAAGCGGGATCACTGCTGTCCGGTTAACTGAAGGTCGAACATGAGTTGAACTGAGCATGGATGCGGGTTTCCGAAGGAAAGAGCGTGGGGCGGATTTGAATCGGGGTGCATCTCCGATGATGGCTTCCTTGAGGGCAACTCAAGGAAAGCGGGATGAACATCGGAAGCACGCTCTACAGCCAGTTGCTGGCACAACTTCCATGGACGACGTTCGACCGGATCGTGGAGCGCTACGGCGGAGACCACAAGGTGCGAACCCTGTCCTGCCGCGAGCATTTCAGGGTGATGGCCTTCGCACAATTCACCTATCGGGAGAGCCTTCGGGACATCGAGACCTGCTTGGGTGCGCAACCCGAGAAGCTCTACCGTATGGGGTTGAGCAGCCCGGTGAAGCGCAGCACGCTGGCCGACGCCAACGAACTGCGCGACTGGCGGATGTATGCCGACTTCGCGCAGGTGCTGATCGCACAAGCCCGCCGCCTGTATGGAAGCGAACCGGGTGTGCTGGATGTGAAGGAAACGGTCTATGCGCTGGATTCCACTACGATCGACCTTTGCCTGGCCTCATTCCCTTGGGCGGTGTTCCGGCGTGCGAAGGCGGCGGTAAAGCTGCACACGCTCATGGACCTGCGCGGCTCTATCCCCAGCCTCATCCACGTGAGCGATGGGAAGATGCACGATCTGAACGCGTTGGATCTGCTCATTCCGGAAGCAGGAAGCTTCTACGTGATGGACCGGGCGTACCTGTCCTTCGAGCGATTGTGCGCGTTGCATTTGGCCGGGGCGTTCTTCGTCACACGGGCCAAGTCCAACACCGATATGCGGCGGCTGTACTCCGCACCCAGCGATCGGGAGGCGGGCATCATGTG
>CALMYC010000156.1 GCA_937873385.1 uncultured Flavobacteriales bacterium
GCCTGTTCCAGGGGGGGTGTTCTGTAAGCCCAAGGTGAAGTTGGTGGTTGGGTAGGCGGCGGCAGGACCTGTGGTGTTGCCGGGAGTGGGCGTGCCGGCACACGGAATGTTGGCAATGAAGTTCACACAACCAATAAAGCCGCGAGGAGAGTTGGTGGGGCTGGTCAATGTGCCGCCATAACTGATGTTTGTGCCGGTGATGATGTCGCAACCACCGGAGGGGAAGGTGTATGTTCCTGCAGTAATTGTGGAATACCGAAGTGAGCCACTGCTGAAGGCTGCATTGGCTCCTACACCTACGCATATGCCGTATGTGGCTCCGGCTGGAACCACCAGGTTGAGCGTTCCGCCCCACAAGTAGGTCAGTGTGCTTAATGGAACGGTGGTTTGGCCACTGCCGAATTGGGTCCATCCATTAGTGGCATTAATGGCACCAGGCGCACCATTGATTGCCGAAGTCTTGTACCAGGCTCCCCTGTAAATGGACGCTGCCGAACTGATCGCGGAAATGTCAGTGATGACCACCGCATAGGAATTCGTATTTTGAAAGTTGAAGGTTACCACGGTTGAACCGTTGTTATCCACGTGGTTTGTACATATTGGCTGCGCATACGCCCCACCGGCCAACAGCAGCAGCAGAAGCAACGGCACTAATTTCCACCAAGGGATTGAACCGGGGAGGGCAGTGTTGTGATGCTTCATAGTTTTCGGGTTTGGGTTAGGTACATGTTCAGTGGGTGGGCATGGATCACCAAATTGCTCCATGACCCAGGTGGTTCGCGGTGGGTTGCTCATCCGTGGAACGGTTTGTTGAAGGGGTGGGTGAAAGAGGGGGACTTTGATTGTGGCTGGGAAGATAGAGGAGCGGTATTTTAAGAAGCAATAACAGAATAGTTTTGAACGAGAGGCAACCATTGTAAAGTGGCTCGTTCCCTTGAGTTGCTCATTCGCCGATGGAAGGAGCCTTCTTATCGGCAAACCATTGCAATTAGTGACCAGATCCGGTAGGCTTGGAAGCCTGCACCCCATGTGCAGGCCCCCCTTCGGTGGGGGCGATCGTTGAAAACTTGTCGTTTCATGGGTATGCATCCCGCGTCCATGGCCTTACGGTATGGACCGTAGCACGATGTACATGTTCGCTCCATGGTTGGAGTCTTTCGGGCCTAATGGAGGACAAGACAAACAGGAGTAGGGTTGAAACGACACGGATCATGCGGGAAAGTGCGAAGCGAGACCCGGCTACGCACAGCCACGGGCCTGTTCGTGACGAAAGCGGGGCCATGGTCCGGTGAGGAACGAAAATGAGTGAACCGCACTGTGGCAAAGCGTTGCCGGGTCGTAGTGGTCATGCTGCTCCATATTCCGGTCGATCAGGTGCGGGGGCTCCCGTTCGGCAGAAGGGCGGCCACGGCGGCGAGGCGGAGATCGGGAATGAAAAGGGGCCGCCTCACATGAAGCGGCCCCTTCCCTGGAGGAGGTTGGTTTTACCGGACCACGCTCAACCGTTGCGTGGTGGATCGTCCGTCAACCGTGAGCTTCACGAGGTATACACCGCTTGCAACCTGCTCGCCGAGTTGCAGGATGGTGCTGAACTGCGCGCTGTTGTTGCCGAACTCCCGGGTCAATACCTGCTTGCCGTAGATGTCCAGTACCTCAACGGCGATGTGGTGGTCCGCATCCAGCATGCCGCCGATGCGCAGGTTCACCTGGCCGTCACGCACCGGGTTGGGCCACATCGTGGCTTCCCCGGCCGGGGTCTGGGCCATCAGGCCGCCCAGCACCGGCGCGGTGTTGTCGATGGTAAGGTTGCAGGTGGAGCCGCAGAAGCCGCTCCACAGCATACCCACCCGGGCGCTCACCTGCACGCTGTAC
>CALMYC010000157.1 GCA_937873385.1 uncultured Flavobacteriales bacterium
TCGGCGGACCCTGACGACAGCATGGCGCGCATATCACTTGCCCAGTTCTACTACGATGATGGCCAGTTGGACAAAGGGTTTGAGCAATTGCGCGAAGCTTTTGCCGACCCCGACCTGGACATTGACCCCAAAATGCAGTTGCTTCTTGGCTTTTACCAAATGACCGGGTCCGGGAAAGCCGATTCCACGCAACAGAAGATCGTGGAGCAAAGCCACGCGCTCATTGCCGTGATGAAGAAGGCGCATCCGAGCTCGGGAAAGCCATGGTCCATTGAAGGAGACTTCTTCATGCGCGAGAACAAACCGCAACAAGCGCGTGCTGCATTCAAGGAGGCTCTGGTGCATGAACAGGACAAGTTCCCCATTTGGAGCGCCTTGCTGCAACTGGATTACCAATTGTCAGACTGGGACACACTGCACTTGGATGCAGCAAAAGCCGCTGAACTGTTCCCCACCCAGCCGGAGATCTTCCTGTACAACGGCATTGCCCTGAATCAACTGAAGCGGTTTGATGAAGCCATCGAAGCGCTGGTCACCGGTCGCGACCTGGTGGTGGACAACAAGCCGCTGGAAGCCCAGTTCTGGGGTTTGTTGGGGGACACTTACAATTCCGCCAAGAACTTTGCCAAGAGCGATGAAGCCTACGGGAAAGCCCTTGGCATCAACGATTCCGATGCCTCCGTGTTGAACAACTGGGCGTACTACCTGAGCGAACGGGGAGAGAAATTGGCAAAAGCCGAGGAAATGAGCAGGCGAAGCAATGAGCTGGCGCCCGGCACGGCCACCTACATGGATACTTACGCATGGATCCTGTTCAAACAGGGCCAGTACGCCAAAGCCAAGGAATGGCAGGAAAAGGCGCTGAGGACGAACGGCACGGATGAAGGCGTGCTACTGGAGCACTATGGTGACATCCTGTACAAGCTTGGCGATGCCGCCGGGGCGCTTGAACAGTGGAAGAAAGCAAAAGCCGCCGGTGGAGCGGGCGATTTGATCGACAGAAAGATCAAGGAAGGTGTGCTTGTGGAATGAGGTATGCCCGCGGCACCATCCTGCTCAGCCTGGTCGTGTTCCTCTCGGCTTGCGGCACGCGCAAGCCGGCGCAAGGAACCAAGGCGCGCAACTTGGAGCCGCGGAACACGGCGGAACTGCTTGCCGCGCTTGCCAATGGGGCGGGAGTGTCACCGCACTATTACAGCGCGAAGGCCGAAATATCCTACCGGACACCCGACGACGGCAAGAACTTCAAGGCGCACCTGCGCTTGGTCAAGGACAGTGCGGCGTGGATCAGTGTGGTGCCGGCCTTGGGCATTGAGGTGGCACGCGCAATGCTGACCACGGACTCCCTGATATTCATGGACAAGCTCCACGACACGTTTTGGCGGGGCGATACCGCGGAGGCGCGAAAGCGGTTCGGCATGCTGCCCGGCTTGGACCTGCTCCAGGAGGCCCTGTTGGGAAAACCCATCGGCATAGACCCGGCGGATAAATACCGCAGTGACCGCGAGGACGGCATGTACACGCTGACCAGCAAGGAGAAGCGAAAGTTTCTGCGCGCGGCGGAGGACCTCTCCCCGGGGGACACACTGCCCAACGACAGGGACATGCGTGAGAAAAAGCTGGAGCGCACCCTGCGAAAAGCAGGAAAAAGGGAGGCCATGGTGTACAAGTATTGGATAGATCCGGACAGCATGCGCGCATGCCGCGTTTCCATCAGCAATCTTGCACACGACCGGATGGCCGATGTACGTTACTCCGAGTGGGCCAACTTCGACGGGGTGCCGTTGCCTACCGTGGTCACGCTTTCTTTGTCCGCACCGGGCCAAACTGTTTCCGGCAACCTGCGGCTGGACCGCATCCAACTGAATGGACCGCTCAACCTACCCTTTCGCATCCCCGACAAGTTCAAGCCGATGGAGTAGCAGGCTCCTAGTGCTTGCCCTGCTGCTCGGCACCAGCTTTGCGCCGGCATGGGCGCAAGGCAGGAAGGAGTTGGAGCGGAAACGGGATGCATTGGACGCGCAGATCAAGGAAACAAGCGCCCTGATCGAAAAGTCGCGCAGCCAGCAGCGAAACACCGCGCAACAAGTGCAGCTGCTGGATGCCCAGATCAGGCAACGCCAGGAATTGATCGCCACGATGAACAGCGAAATGTTCCGGGTGGACCAGGAGATCCAGACGGGGCGCGACAGCACGCGCTTGCTGGAGGGCGACCTGGAAAAGCTGAAGGATGAATATGCGCGGATGGTCCAGTTCGCCTACATGAACCGCAATGCATACGACCGGCTCAGCTACATCTTCGCCGCCGAAAGCTTTGCGCAAGCGTTCCGCAGGTCGCGCTATTTGGAGCAGTTGGCACAACAACGGCGCCAACAGGCGGAACTGATCAACGATGCCCGCAACGCCCTTGGCGCCAAATTGAATGACCTGGAAGCGCGGAAAATGGAGAAGAGCCGGTTGCTGGACCGGCAAATGGTGGAGACGAGAAAGTTGACCAATGACCGGTCCGGCCAGCAAGATGCCCTTGCCGGACTGCGCAAGGAGGAAGGCCAGCTGAAACAAACACTCACCCGGCAAGAACGCCAGCGCCAGGAATTGGCAAGTGCCATCCGCAAGGCCATTGAGGAGGAGATCGCAAAGAGCAGGAAACCGTCCAGCAAGCCCGCCCTACCGGGCAAGGCGCGGGAAATGGAATTCACCATGACCCCGGAAGCCAAGGAACTGAACGCTGATTTTGAGAACAACAAAGGCCGGCTGCCCTGGCCTGTGGAGAAGGGCACCATCACCAGTGGGTTCGGCAAGCAAGCCCACCCGGTGCTGCGCGGCATCATGATCGAAAACAACGGGCTGGACATCGGCTGCATGCCCGGGGCGCCGGTGCGCGCCATTTTCCGGGGTGAAGTGAGCAGTGTGATCGTGATCCCCGGTGCCGGCAAGGCTGTAATGGTGAGCCATGGGGCATACCGCACCGTGTACAGCAACCTGCGCGATGTTTCCGTGAACAAGGGCGACAAGGTGGAAACCAAACAGCAGGTAGGTACGGTGATGACGGAGGAAGGCACAAGTACCGCGCACATCGAGATCTGGAAGATCGGCAAGGACGGCCAACTCCAAAAGATGGATCCGGCGGATTGGCTGCTCCAGTAGGTGTGCGAAGTCTCCCCGCACTACATTTGCCCCATGGAAAGGGCGCAACCTGTCAACCTTTCCACAGGAAAATGGGAAGACTGGGACCTACGGAGATTCTCCTCATCGTTGCATTGATCCTCCTGCTTTTTGGGGGTAAGAAAATTCCTGAGCTCATGCGCGGCCTCGGCAAGGGCATGAAGGAATTCAAGGATGCCCAGAAAGACGATACCCCGCCGTCAGCGGACAAACCTTGACCGGTCCGTCCGGATCTGATGGCCATGCCGCGTACATTCCACGAGGCCAGGAATGCGCTGGCCTCGGGTTCCACCACCATGGTGGGGATGACGCATGCAGCGTTGAAGGAGGCAGGGAAGCAGGCACACCTCAATATTTTCCTTGAGCTATTTGCGGAAAGCGCTCTGGCCAAAGCTCAAGCCGTGGATGCCAAGATCGCGAACGGCACCGCCGGACCGCTGGCGGGGGCCATCATCAGCATCAAGGACAACCTGTGCTACAAGGGTCACCGGGTTTCGGCTGCGTCCCGCATGCTGGAAGGCTATGTGAGCCCGTACAGTGCAACAGTTGTGGAGCGGGTACTTCAGGCCGATGGTGTGATCATTGGGCGGACGAACTGCGACGAGTTTGCCATGGGCAGCAGCAATGAAAACAGTGCTTTCGGCAATGTGGGAAATCCCGTCAACCCCGCAAGAGTACCCGGCGGCAGCAGCGGGGGTGCAGCCGCATCCGTCGCTGCCGGGTTGTGCCACATCGCACTCGGAAGTGACACTGGCGGTTCCATCCGTCAACCCGCCTCCTTTTGTGGCGTGGCCGGGTTCAAGCCCACCTACGGCCGTGTGAGCCGGTACGGATTGATCGCGTTTGCCAGCTCATTTGACCAGGTGGGGCCGCTGGCGCATGATGTCCGTGACATTGAAGCCGTGTACAGGGTTGTTGCCGGCCTCGATGATCGTGACAACACCAGCAGCCACAGGCCTCTGCAGGAGGCACCGCCGGAACCGGGGCGGATGAAGGTGGGATACTACAGGAACTGTTTGGACCATGCGGGCATGGACCCGGAGATCAGGACCCATGTGGAAGACTGGATCGGAAAACTGCGCGCTGAAGGACACCGGGTGGAAGCCTTGGATCTTCCCATGGCGGAGTATTTCGTGCCCACCTACTACATCCTCTCCACCGCGGAAGCGAGCAGCAACCTGGCGCGCTATGATGGAATCCGGTACGGCCACCGTGCACAAGGTGCAACCGGGCTGGAACAAACCTATGAAAAGAGCCGCTCCGAGGGCTTTGGCCCGGAGGTGCAACGCAGGATTCTGCTGGGAACGTTCGTGCTGAGCGCAGGCTATTACGACGCGTACTATGCGCAGGGAATGCGGGTTCGCCAACTGATCAGGAAAAACACGCTCCGGGATTTTTCCGGATTGGACGCCATCATCACGCCCACCTGTCCAACAACCGCGTTCGGGAAAGGACAGATCAGTGATCCCGTGGCCATGTACCTGCAGGATATTTTCACGGTGCAGGCCAACCTTGCGGGCATTCCGGCCATCTCCATACCCACGGGCATGCATTCAAATGGGTTGCCATTTGGCATCCAATTGATGGCCAAGCCTTTTGAGGACGAAAAGCTGCTGAGCCTTGCCGGGAGATTCCTGGCAGGCTAGGTTCTTTCCGGCACGGAAGGCACACCGGTTGGTCCGTCCACGATCGATCGTTGGCGACTCCAGGGCAACATTTCGCCACCAACCGCGTAGGAATCAAGATATTCGCACTTCCATGTCCATCCGCCTTCTGACCATTGCCCTAGTTATCGTCCCTTGCGCCCTCAGGGCCCAGGACAGCATTGCCCCCGGCGATCCCGTACTCGAACGCATAGATGAACTCAGCCGGTTACCCTGGTTGAAACACGACCCGTTCACAACGGATGTTGCCAAGTTGAACACCCATGGTTTTGCACCGGATGCCGTGCCTTCCTATCCACCGGCTGAATATCGCCAGCGGTTGTTGGCGCTTGACCAGTTGACCCCCTTCAAATTGACCTATAACGACCAGGTTCAGGCCTATATTGACCTGTATGCGGTACGCAAGCGGGAGCAGACCGCGCGCATGCTGGGCTTGGCCCAACAGTACTTCCCCATTTTTGAAGAGGCGCTGGACCGGTACAAGCTTCCGCAGGAATTGAAATACTTGGCCGTGGTGGAAAGCGCCCTGTATCCCGGAGCCCGTTCACGTGCTGCCGCAGTCGGCCTTTGGCAGTTCATGATCGGAACCGGGAAGTTGTA
Source organism: uncultured Flavobacteriales bacterium (assembly GCA_937873385.1). Classification (GTDB taxonomy): domain Bacteria; phylum Bacteroidota; class Bacteroidia; order Flavobacteriales_F; family PHOS-HE28; genus PHOS-HE28. The sequence continues at coordinate 5,430 of CALMYC010000157.1, forward strand.
CGGCCTGCGTGTGGACAGTTATGTGGATGAGCGGTGCGACATTTATAAGAGCACGGATGCCGCGTGCCGCTACCTGCGCGACCTGCATGAGATCTTCGGTGATTGGGAATTGGCGTTGGCTGCATACAACTGCGGCCCGGGCAACGTGAACAAGGCGATCCGGCGCGCTGGAGGCACCTTGGATTATTGGAAGATCTACGACCACCTTCCCAGGGAAACGCGCGGCTACGTTCCCGCCTTCATCGCGGTGAACTACATTTTCAACCAGGCCTCAGCCCACAACATTTACCCCGTGATCCCGAACTACTGCGCCTACGAGGTGGACACCATCCAAGTGAACTATCCCTTGGAATTGGATCAACTGGCCGCCATCCTGAACGCGGACACGGAAGAGATCAGGAACCTCAATCCAGTGTACAAACGCGGGTTGGTTCCCGCCTTGAAGGAACCGGCAACGATCTATCTTCCGCAAACACTGGTAACGTCCTTCATTCAGCTTGAGGACTCCATTTCCCGGTCTTATGTGCCGGATATGAGCACGCCGGCACCGGCCACCGCATACGCCAGTGCATCCAGGAGCGTATCCCCGAAAGAGGGCACCCGCACGCATGTGGTCCGTCACGGGGAATCACTTGGCTTGATCGCGCAACGGAACAAGGTAAGCATCCACGACCTTAGGAAGTGGAACCATTTACGCGGGGACCGCATTCATGCCGGGCAGCGGCTGGTCCTCCAATCCGGGGAGGTGCCGGCCCAGGCAAAAAGTGCCGACGAGGCCGGAACTTCTCGGGAGAAAGGCGTGGAATACATCTACCATACGGTTCAGCCGGGCGATACGCTTTGGGGCATTGCCCAGAACTATCCAGGTGTAAGTGTCGAGGACCTTAAACGGCTGAACGGTGATGTGAACACCAAGCACCTCACGGTGGGCAAAAAGCTCAGGGTGGGTGTGGAAAAAGGCTGATCCCGCAAGTTTATTGGGGGCGGGCTTTATCAACGATCGGAACGATCTTGTTGATGATTTGATCAGGTGCTTGGCACACCTGCGGGTTACCTTTCGGTGCAAACGCTGCACCATGGGCTTGCCGAACTTGCGCGAATTCGTACACGCTCCTTGCCGCTTCCGTCTGAGGTCAGGCAGGGAAGTGTATGGCGTGGTTTGGGAAGTAAGCACGAAGGACGGCTTGGGCTTGTGGTTTGCCACAGTGGGGGACTACGAACAGTACCGGCGCAACCCGCATTCGCCCATTTCGGCCATCCCCGTGCTGCCCGATGAGATCCTGCTCGCGGAGCGGTTGGCCGGATAGCTTTTGTGTTCAACCGATGCCAGTCAGGACGGGAATGCCCGGCCCAGTAAGAACGCGTATATCCGGGCTACTTCCTTAAGCCTTTCGAAGCGCCCGGAAGCCCCGCCATGCCCTGCTTCCATGTTAGTCCACAACAAGATGGGCCGGTGGCCCCGTTGGTGTTCCCGGAGCCTGGCAACCCATTTTGCGGGCTCCCAGTACTGCACCTGGCTGTCGTGAAACCCTGTGGTGGACAGGATGGCCGGGTAATCCGCATCATGGATGTTGTCATAAGGCGAATAGCCAAGGATCCGGCGGAAGGCATCAGGCTCCCGGGGATCGCCCCATTCGTCGTATTCACCCGTCGTTAACGGAAGGTCGGCATCGAGCATGGTGTTCACCACGTCCACGAACGGGACTTCGGCAACCGCCCCGTCCCATAGGTCCGGCCGCATATTCACCACGGCGCCCACCAACAGTCCACCGGCACTCCCGCCCATGCAGTACAGTCGTCTTGCATCGGCATATCCGTCCTCAATTAAATGTTCCGCACAGGCGATGAAGTCGGTAAACGTGTTCATCTTGTGTTCCATGCGGCCGTTCTCATACCAGCCCCTGCCCAACTCCTCGCCACCACGCACATGGGCCATGGCAAACACAAATCCACGGTCCAACAGGCTGAGCCGCGCACTGCTGAAAACGGGCTCCACATTGATGCCGTAGGCACCGTACCCGTAAAGGAGCAGCGGGGCTTGGCCATGCAGTTGTGTATCCCGCCGGTATACCAGGCTTACCGGTACACGGGTACCGTCCTTGGCCGTGGCCCAGATCCGCTTGCTTACATAGCGCGATGCGTCAAAACCACCAAGGACTTCCTGCTGTTTCAGGAGAATGTCCGTGCCCCGCAGCAGGTTATACTGAAATACACTGGTCGGCGTGGTCAATGAGGTGTAGCCGTATTGGAACTTGTCCGTGTCCCATTCCGGATTGGTTCCGCCAAAAGCCACATAGGCGGGGTCGTGAAAGGCAATTTCGTGTTCCGCACCCGTGCTGAGCCGTCGGATGCGCAAATGGGAAAGCCCGTCCTTGCGCTCGGTGACCACAAGGTGGTCACGGAACACGTCAACGTCCTCGAGGAGCACATCGTTGCGGTGTGGCACCACTTCGACCCAATTTTCCTTGGCCGTGTTGTTCTCCCCGCATTCCATCAAGCGGAAATTGCGCGCTTTCCAATTGGTGAGGATGTAAAACCGTCCCGTCCCCGGGGCACCGCCTTTCCCGGCCACATGCATGATGCTCAGCTCATGCTTGCGCCCACGCGGGAACAAGTTTTGGAATTCACCCAACGGGTTGCTTGTGTCCAGCAGCCTGTGCTCACTGGACATTGTGCTCTCCGTTGAGATGATGATGTACTTATCAGACCTGCTGCGGAACACCTCGCAGCCGAATGCGCGGTTCTTCTCATGGAAAACCTCCACGTCATCCTCGGGGTCCGTGCCCACCACATGGCGGAAAACACGCGCATTGCGCAGGCTCCTGTCCTTGCGCACATAAAAGAAGATGCGGTCATCGGCAAACGCGCCGCCTTCGCTCGCATTGGTGATCACGTCCGGCAGGTCTTCCCCTGTCACAAGGTTGCGAAAGCGGATTTCATACCGGCGCCTGCCCAGGGTGTCAAGACTGTATGCCAGCAGCTTGTTTCCCGGGGCGATCTCGAAATCCGCAAGGTCAAAGTATTCGTGCCCTGCAGCCATGGCCGGTTCATCCAGGAAATCCGTGAAATCCGCAGGTGCCTGCTCCTTGTCCGGCAACACCGGCGTGCGCATATGCACGGGGTATTCCGCGCCTTCATCGTAGCGATAGCGGTACCAAAAGCCATTCTCCCGGTAAGGCACGCTGAGGTCGCTCTTTTTGATCCGGCCTTTCATTTCGGCATACAGGGCTTCACGAAGGTCAGCCACTGGGGCCAGCACGCGCTCCGTATACGAATTCTCGGCCTCCAGGTGATCGATCACCCTTTTGGCATGTGCCTCCGGGGGCTCGGCATTGCGCTGTTCCTCCGTCAGGCGCATCCATGCATATTCATCCGTTCGTTGCTGGCCGTGCACAACGGTGTGCCGTGGATCACGCAGGGGGACCGGTGGTGTTTTGGTTGTGCGCTTCATGTGGGGCGGGAAGTGCGGTCCCCCGCCAAGGCGGGCGAATTTAGGCCCCGCAAGCCATGGGCTTAGTGTAAAAGCGCGTGCAGCACTTCCGGGGAACGAAGCTGGCCGAAGCCTTCCACATGCATGCTGAAGTAGGCCAGTAACTGGTCCAGCAGGTCCGTGCGAACCACATTCCCCAACTGCAAAGGGGCGCCCGTTGATGCTGTGTGCAGTACCATGGCAAAGCCCTGTGCGATCGCCGGCTCCATGCAGAAGGCGTGTTGCGGGCGGCCCTGGAAGAACCGGCCTTCCCGCAGGTCAAACCGGTCATCGCCGGGCAAGGGCGGCTCCGGCAGGATGCCCATGTGCTTGGCCATGCGGACCAGCAGGAGCAATGGAAGATTGCCGGGCTTGTCACTGGTGCCAATCTCATCCAGCAATAGAATTGCGCCACTGAAGAGTGCGCTGTCCGGGGCTTCTTCCCGGAGTGTGCGGTAAAAAACCTCTTGGGCAAACAGCAGCACAAGGGCCCTGGGCTGGTCCGGGGAGGTTCCCGGGTAGGCTTTCTCCAAACGGGCTTCCTGCACATGGTGCATTTCGCGCTCTGCACGTTCGGTCACCACCAATTCAACAAGGGTGAGCGGTTGGAGGTGCGCGGGCCGCACGGCGCTTCGTTTGCCGGTGCGCACGATGTAGGACCTTGCGCCGAATGCTTCCGTGTAGGCCTTCAGGACCACCGAATTGTCCCCGTGCCGGAATGTTCGCAGCACAATGGCCCGGGTCTTGTGCAGCACGCTCATGCCTCCGGTTTGCGCCGCACTATCGGATCACCGCCACTTTTGTATTGCATTTGCGCGTGCCTTCCGGGTCGATGGAGAAAACCAGGTAAACGCCGGTGCTCACGCGCTGTCCGTTCATGTCCGTGGCAGGCCAGATCGCTTGTCCGCCCAGCGAAGTGGTGTGGAAAACCAAGTTGCCCGCCACATCGGTGATGCGCACATCGCTTCCGCGCACCAGCCCGGTGATGGCCACCGGCCCGGTGAACGTTTCCCGCACGGGGTTCGGGAATACGGTCGTGCAATCCGCCGTTTTGCCGCCCTCGGTGGCATTGCCGCGGTAGCTTACAATGCCTTGGTCAGTGCCGATGAACACCTCCCCGGTGGTTCCATCGATGGCCAAGCAGGTGATGTTGTCGCTGGGCAGCGGGCTGTTTGCGGCCGTAAAGTGTGCAAGTTGCTCGGTTCCGTCGGCGGAAACCAAGTACAAACCGCTGCTTTGCGTACCAAGCCATTTTCTATTGGCGCCGTCCACTGCGATGGCGCTCACGGCCTCTGTCTCCAGCAGGATTTGCCAGTTGCCGTCCTGTTGGATCAAGATCTGTTGGGCATCAAATCCGCCGGTATTGGAAAAAATCGCGTCCGGGTTGTAGAACACGGCAACACCCTTGCCTGTGCCCACCCACACTTGGTGGTCCTTGTCCTCGGCAACGCTGAATACATCATTGGAGGGCAGTTTCCCCTGGCCCTCGAAGGTGGTCAGCGCCTTGGCCTGGTCGTCGTCCGGTACGGTGGGCGTGCCATTGTCGGTGAATACCATCAGGCCCGAACTGCGTGGCCGGATGACCCATTTGTAACCGTTGTCGGCCACCATCAAGTCGGCAAGCAGCAGGTTGTTGCCCAACACGGACCCCATGGACATGCTGTACCAGTTGCCGTTCTTCAGCCGCACGCTGATCGGCTTGCTGCAGTTGCTGTTGGACACCCACAGATTTCCGGATTTATCATAGGCCACTCCGCCCACCTGGGTGGGCACATCGTCGGATGCACCGTTCTGGACCCTTTGCAGGGAGCTGTTCCCTGCTCCATAGAAACCGGTGACATGGCCGTTGCGCATTTCCACCAGGCCATCATCCCAGCTGCCTACAAAGGCGTGATCTCCATCTTCGGGGTCCACTTGTACCGGCATCACGTCATTGAGCGAACCCCCGAAATTGTTGCCGCCCGATGCATACAAAGGGTCGTTGGACATGTCCGTGGTCTTCCACGCACCGTCGACAAAATAGTGCACGCCGTCCTTCCTGTACTGGTCGTCCCAGTTTCCGGTAGGCCCGCCCGTAGTGACATAAAGCGCGCCCTTTGCGCTGGACATGCGGTATGCGCTGCTGTTGGAAGGACCGTTCGGGGAATTGACCGTGAAGACGGAGCCGCTGGTGAAGTTCACCAAGCCATTGCCGTCCGTGGCGACCCAAAAACCGCCTTGGCTGCGGGCGATGGCATCACGCGGGGCCAGGGAAGTCCCGCCGATGTCGTACGCATAGTTCTCCACCTGGAGGTCGGTGCCGTACTGTTTCACGATCTGCCTGCCGGTTATGGTCAGCGATGTACCGTCCCCGGCCACGCGTAAGCTGCGGTTGAATTCATGCCCTGCCGTGGTCATCCTCTGCCAACCGTTGTCATAGTAATAGATGGTGTCCAGTTCCAAGACCTCATTGTCACTCACCCGCCGGTTCACCATGAGCCGGTTGTTGAAGGAGATCACGGAGGAGAATTTACCATTGGCGCCGGGAACGTCCGTGCGCTTGTGCCAGTTGTTGAATGCCGCCAAATTGTTCTCGTCCGCCCAAGCCGCGTATAGCCCTGCATCCGTGGCTGCATAAATGGAATCGCCATGGAAGGCGATGCCGTTCACCTGGAGTTGTGCAGCGTTCGGGCCGATGAACCAGGTATCCTTCACCTCCTTCCGGGCCAGGTCCACCACAACAATGCCAAAGCCGCAACCCAGATAGGCCCGTTCGCCCTGGCTGGTGATGCAATAAATGCCCTTGTCGCCGATCACGGAACTGCGCTTGATGTCGGACATGTTCACCGCGTGGCCTTGGGACACCAGATCCAGGTTCCCGTTCCTGTAGCCCACTATCAGCGTGTTGAGCTGGCTGTTCCAGCCCAAGCATTGGATGTTCACGTCACTCAAGGCATTTACCTTGGTATACCGTTCAGTTTCGCCCGACCCGCCGTTGTATTTGAACACGGCCGTGGTGGTGGCGCAATACACATCCGAATTGCCCTGCACCAAGCCAATGGTGTGCCTGTATTGAAAATGGTCACGCCATTGGCCGATGGCTGGTTGTGCGAACAATTCCCCGGTGAGGATGGAAAAGACCGCGGCAAGGAACAGGGTGGGGTTTCGACGCATGCTACAAATGTCCACAACGCGGTGACTGGGCGATCGGTATGCAGGGAACAGTGCGCAAAAATGCAAAACGCCCCGCAAGGGGGCGCTGTGCTGAGGTCGCGTGCGGACTCGAACCGCAGTAGCAGCTTTTGCAGAGCTGTGCCTAACCACTCGGCCACGCGACCTTTTTAACCCTGCCAATGGGCCGGGAACCCGAAGCAGGGCCGCGAAGATAACCGAACAGGGCTTATCCCTCAACGGTGTAGGCCACACAGTCAACGGCACCGGCAATGGGCGGATGCTCTTTTTCAAGCCGGACCTGCCATTCGAACCCATGGGGCCATTCCTCCCTCAGCTTGGCCAGGATGCGCCCAGCCACATGTTCCACCAATTGGGAGCGCTGGGCCATCTGTTCGAGGACGATCGCCGTAACGCGACCGTAGTCGATGGTGTCGGATAGTTTGTCCGTGCGCTCTGCACGGGCAAGGTCACCACGTACGGCGACATCCACGCAATAATGCCCTCCGATGCGCCCTTCCTCCGAAAGGCAGCCGTGGTAGGCGTATACCCTGATCCCCTTGACTTCGATCAAGCCCATGCGGTGCAGTGTTCAATTCCGGCAGCCAAGCGCGCAACCAGTTCATCCTTGCCGATGAACGCGCTTACATCAAACATCCCAGGACCTTGCATGCGCCCCGCCACGAAGAGGCGGTAAAGCGGCATCAACTGGCCGATCTTCAACCCATGTTCAACCAGTACCTCATTGAAGGCCTGCTCCAGGGCAGCGGCCCCGGTCGTCGCCAACCGATCCACCTTGTTGATGTAGGCGCGAAGGGCGGGTGCTGCCTCGGGCTTCCAGCGCTTTCTCAGTTCCGCGTCGGCGGCGTCATTTCCCTTCAAGGGGGAACCCAGGGTGAAGAGGTAGCTGCCCTCAAGCAGGTCCGCCGGGAAGGTTGCGCGCTCCTTGAGCAGAGCCACCGCAGCCGTGGCCTTTTCCGGGGTGGTGGCGATGCCCATGTCCTTGAGGCCGCTCACCAGTTTTGCGCCGAGCTCTGCATCGGGGCGTTTGCGCAAGTACTGTTGGTTGAACCACTTGGCTTTTTCCGGGTCGAATTTTGCGCCGCCCTTGTGAACACGGCCCAGGTCAAACTGATCGGTGAGCTCTTCCAGCGACATCAGCTCCTGGTCGTTGCCGGGGTTCCACCCCAGCAGGGCCAGCATGTTCACGAATGCCTCAGGGTAATATCCGCGTTCCCGGTAGCCGGTGCTGCGTTCGCCACTTGCGGGGTCTTGCCAGTCCAGTGGAAACACCGGGAAACCGAGCCGGTCACCATCGCGTTTGCTCAATTTTCCATTCCCGTCCGGCTTCAGGATCAGGGGAAGGTGTGCGAACACGGGCCTTTCCCAGCCAAACGCTGCATACAGCAACACGTGCAGCGGTGCGCTGGGCAGCCATTCCTCGCCACGGATCACATGGGTGATCTTCATCAGGTGATCATCCACGATATTGGCCAAGTGGTAGGTGGGCATGCCATCGCTCTTGTACAGGACCTTGTCATCGATGTGGGAGCTGTGCACGGTGACCCAACCCCGGATGGCGTCCTCAAAGCGGACTTCTTCATTGCGCGGCACCTTGAGCCGCACCACATGTTCCTCGCCGCGCGCCAGGCGTTCTTGCGTTTCGGTGCTGCCCAGGGTCAAGCTGTTGCGCATATGCTCCCGGGTAATGGCGTTGTAGGCGGGAGCGGTGGAACCAGCCGCCTTGAGCCGTTCGCGCATGGCCTCCAACTCCGCTGCGCTGTCGAAGGCATGGTAGGCCTTGCCGTTGCGTACCAGCTCCTCCGCATATTCCCGGTACAAGTGCTTGCGTTCACTTTGGCGGTACGGCCCGTCCGGACCGCCGTTCCACGGGCCCGCGTCCGGCTGCATGCCGCACCAGGCCAAGGCTTCCCGGATGTACTCCTCCGCACCCGGTACAAAGCGGGCCTGGTCCGTGTCTTCTATGCGGATCAGGAATTCACCCCCGTGTTTGCGGGCAAACAGGTAATTGTACAAGGCGGTGCGCACACCGCCCATGTGCAGTGGCCCCGTGGGGCTGGGCGCAAAACGAACTCTTACGGGCATATTTGCTGCGCCTGCCGGCTTATGGGCCGGGAAATACCGTCCACAGCGGCGGGGCGGCGCGAAATTAACTGTTCACCGCGGGCTGGTCAGACCTCCACGCCCTTCTCCACGATGCGCTTCCACTCCGGGTGTTCGCGCAAGTGCGCAGTGACGTGGGCGCACATGGGGACCAACTTCAGGTTGTTTTCCTCAATGTAGTTGAACACTTTTTCCACGATGGCTGCACATGCTCCGGTGCCCAACAGGGATTTGGGGACACTTGCATGGGTGAGGAACATTTTAGTGCCGTTGAGCTCGTATTCCACTTTGGCCATTCGGCCTTCCACCTCCATTTCGAATTGACGGGAGCTCTTATCGTTGATCAATGGAAGCTGGGAGTAATCGGTCATTTCAAGGGTTTCTGGTGCATTGCCGGACGGCCCCCGGCAAGATTGAAGGCTGCAAAGATACGAAGTTGCGCAGGGGGGAGGGGGAAGCGGTGCCGATCAGGGCCATGCTGCACCTTTCATTGAGATTTACCGGCATCAAGAACCTGTACCCAATTTTGCCCCATGGCAGAAGCACCACACAAGGCCCGAAATCGAAAGCGGCTGCGCAAGCTGGTCATCGTGCTTGCCACTTTGGCGCTGGTACTGGGCACGCTGGCCTTTTTCCTTCCCTACTTGTTGAAGCGCTACATCGAGGGGCACAGCGTGGAGTGGATCGACCGGCGGGTCACCATTGATGCCATCATCCTAAACCCGTTCACCTTCACCTATGCGGTCAACGGAGTGAAGTGTTTTGAGCCGAACAGCAACGAGGTGTTCGTATCATAGAGGTCAGTTTCGGTGAGGAGCAACCTTTGGGCCGGGTTCCGCAGCAACCACTGGCGGTTCCGTGGCTTGCACATCCAAGCACCGTACGTCCATGTGGTGCAGCATGGCAGCCGGTTCAATTTCAGCGACCTTATGGAGCTGGGCGGCGGGCGGGCCACAAGCACCAGGCCGAACGCCGATCCCACGGTATTCAGCATGGAGGACATCCGGTTGGAAGGAGGCAAGGTCCAATATGCCAGCAACCTGCTCAGGGCGCCCGTCTCCATCTCCGGCTTGCAGGCCAACTGCACACGCATCACCTCGGAAAGTGCGCGGATGGATTTCGGGCTCCGGTTCAACATTGACGGTGGCGGAGAGGTTGGCGGAAGTTTCAAGATCGACACGGACAAAAGCTTGTATGCGGTGAATGTGGCCGTGAGCGGCTTCAACCTGGCCCCGTTGTTGCCCTACTTGCAGGATTTCATGCATACCACGGCCTTGCGTGGTTCCCTGGACCTGGGCTTGAAGTTGCAGGACAGCTGGGCGGATACCGCCGCGTTGGCGGTAAGTGGCCGCCTGGCTTTGCATGCACTGGGCATAACGGACGGTGCCGGTGCCAACTTGATCGGCCTGCGGCAAGGTCTTGTGGTGCTTGATACGCTGAATGCGCGGAGCCGAACATTCAAGATCGACCAAGTACGCGTGGACGGCTTGGACACCCGCTTCCAGCAATGGGCGGATGGTTCCAACACGTGGACCAAGGCGCTTAAGTTGAGCAACGCCACCACCGCGGACAGCAGCGGCATGGTACTGGCCGCAAACCCGGCCAACATTTTCGTGATGCTCGCGGACTATATCCGCCTGCTGGGGCAGGAATTCGTGGCAAACCAGTACACTGCGGACAGTTTGCAATTCGTGGACGGGACCTTGGCATTTGAGGACTTCACGCCCGAAAAGCCCTTCCGGTACCACCTGGACCAGGTGTCCATTCGGAGCAGCCGGATCACCACTGCGGCGGGCACTGCGGATTTTTCAGTTTCCGCAAGGTTGAACCAACGCGGTATGGCAACGAGCACCTTCCGGTTTGATCCAAAGGATTTTCGCAACGTGGATGCGTTGGTGAACATTAAGGGCCTTTCCCTGCCCGACCTGGATGCGTACAGCCGCTGGTACGGCGCATACCCCATCCTCTCGGGCACACTTGCCTACTCCGGCCAAACGAGCATCAAGGACGGCCAATTGGACAGTAGAAACCAGTTGGAGGCGGACAACTTGCGCTTCGGGAAGAAAACGAACATTCATGACACCGGCATTGTAGTGCTGCCGCTTCGCCTGGCTGCCTCACTGCTGCGGGACGTGCATGGCGTGATCAACCTGGAGGTGCCCGTGCAGGGCGACTTGAACGACCCCAAGTTCAAGCCGTGGCCCATTGTGTGGCAAGTGTTGAAGAACTTGGCCGTAAAGGCCGCCGCCGCGCCGATCCGCCTAGTGGCCGGAGCCTTGGGCAGCACCGGGACGGACGATCTGGAGGAGTTGCGGTTTGCCCCCTTGCAGACCCGAATGGGGAAGGACCAGGAAAAAGCGTTGGGCGCCTTGGCGGAAACATTGAAGAAAAAGCCGGAATTGGATGTTGCCTTGGTGCCGCTTGTGGATCCGCAACAAGCCCGGGAGGAATGGGCGGCTTGGCTGGCCAAGAAGGAGTATGTGTCCCACGATGGCGGATTCTCACCTGCGGACAGTCTCCGGGCCATGGGGCTCTCCCTGCGTGATACGGCCTTCAAGGCATATTTGGACGGCAAGGTGCCGGCCACAGCGGGACAGCCGGAAGTGGAACGGTGCATTGCGGCGGTGGGTGCCCAGGCCGTGGACCAAGCGGTTGCACAAGCTGCCATGCTGCGTGAAAAGGCAGTTCTGGCGCGGCTGGAAGAGGCGGGTGCCAATGCCAAGCAGATCAGTTTCCGGGCCGGCCGCCCGGATGAGGTTGCCGGCAGGCTGGGCGCTCCGGGCTACCGGTTTGTCATGGACGTACATGACTGACATGCCCAGGGGAAAATACAAAAGGCCCCAGCGCGTTGCTGAAGCCCTCTGCTCCCCGGGTTGGACTTGAACCAACGACCCCCTGATTAACAGTCAGGTGCTCTAACCAGCTGAGCTACCAGGGAAGGTTCCCTTTTTGGAAAGGGAGCGCAAAAGTAGGAACAACGGGCACTTCCGCAAGTTTGGCCGGAATCTTCACCTTTGCGGCCACAAGAACACCCCGTTGCATGAAGCTTGTTACCGTTGGAACCGTTGCCTTTGACAACATTGAAACCCCGTTCGGCAGGGCGGACAAAGTGGTGGGCGGTGCGGCCACATACATCTCCCTCGCTGCTTCCTTTTTCCTGAAGAAGCAAGGGATTGTCAGTGTGGTGGGCGAGGATTTCCCGCAGACCATGATGGCCACCTTGCGCGAGAAGGGGGTTGACCTTGCGGGGCTGGAGGTGCTCAAGGGCAAGGAGAGTTTTTTCTGGAGCGGCAAATACCACTATGACATGAACACGCGGGACACGCTGGAAACCCGCCTCAACGTGCTGCAGGACCTGGACCCCAAACTGAACGGTGAATACAAGGCCGCGGAATATGTCATGCTTGGCAATCTGGACCCCAAGGTGCAGGCAAAAGTGCTGGACCAGATGGAGAATACCGCCCTGGTGGTACTGGATACCATGAACTTCTGGATGGATAGCGCCATGCGTGAACTGCGGTCGGTGATCGCCCGGGTGGACATCCTCACCATCAATGATTCCGAAGCGCGGCAGCTTAGCGGGGAACACAGCTTGGTAAAAGCAGCCCATGCAATCCTTGAAATGGGTCCGAAATACCTGGTGGTGAAGAAGGGCGAGCACGGTGCCCTGCTCTTCAGCTCCGACCGGGTGTTTTTTGCGCCGGCCCTGCCCTTGGACGACGTGATCGACCCCACCGGGGCCGGTGATACGTTTGCCGGGGGGTTCATCGGTTATTTGGCCCGCAGCGGCGATCACAGCTTCAACAACATGAAACGCGCCATTATTGCCGGTTCGGCACTGGCTTCTTTTTGCTGTGAAAAATTCGGTGTACAACGCCTGCTGGAAGTAAGTCGTGAAGACATTGACCAGCGCATCAGGCAGTTTGTGGAACTGGTGGACTTTGACATCGAACTGGTGTAGCCTCCCCTTTTTTGGGGATGACCCAGGTGGGGTATCCCGAATTACTTTGGTCGTGCCGGAGACGCGGCCCAGTTGGCCGAAATCCCCCCGGCGCGTTCAACATGGGACCACGATCACGCTTGTTCCGCCCATCCGTACTATTCCTTTCCGTCCTTCTGTCCCATGCCGCAATGGCCGCGCAGGTGCCCGAAGGCCAGGCCCGCGTATTGGGTGCGAGGTTTCTTTCCGCTGAAGGCCCGCTGTTCGCCGGGTTGCGTGCCGACCAGCTGGTGCTTGCCCGCGAAGTGGTTGAACCTGCCAACCAGGGGGCTACAGTGCTCTACCGGGTGTTCAATGTTGGCGACGCCGGCTTTGTGATCATCAGCGGGGATGACTTGGTGATGCCGGTGCTCGGCTACTCCACGGAAGGAGAATTCCCTGCGGGAAATACTCCCATCAATGTGGCCAAGTGGCTGGAAGGGTATAAGGCCCAGATCAGGGGAGCCATAGCCGCAGGAACAGGCCCAAATCCCGAAGTACAGGCCGAATGGCAACGTTGGGAGCATCCGCAAACCGGAATGCTGCAAGGCGCGGCGCGTTCCGTGGGGCCGTTGCTGCAAACCACATGGGACCAGCCAGCCCCCTATAACGCCTTATGCCCAGGAGGGTCTGTAACAGGTTGCGTGGCCACCGCCATGGCCCAGGTCATGAAGTACCATAACTGGCCCGCCCAGGGTACCGGCTTCCATTCCTATAATGCGCCCAACTACGGTACGTTGTCGGCCAATTTCGGTGCCACCACATACAACTGGGGGGCCATGCCAAACAACATCACCGGGGCAAACTCCGCGGTGGCCACATTAATGTACCACTGTGGCGTGGGGGTGGACATGCAATACAGCCCACAGGTAAGCGGAGCCTGGGTGATCCAAGCCAACAGCCCGGGCACAACCAACAATGCGGAGTTCGCACTGAAAAATTACTTCAATTACAGCAGTACGATGCAAGGTCTGCAGCGGGCTGGCTATTCCGATGCGCAGTGGATCAATATGCTGAAGGCGGACCTTGATGCATCCCGGCCGGTGATCTACGACGGGTTTGGCAGTGGAGGAGGCCACTGCTTTGTGGCGGACGGATATGACGACAACAACTTCTTCCACTTCAACTGGGGGTGGAGCGGCGCCTACAACGGCCACTTCTCGATCAGTTCGCTCAACCCGGATGGACAAGGAACCGGGGGCGGAACGGGAAGTTATAATTCCGGGCAGGAAGCCATTTTCGGCATCCAACCGGCAAACGGCGGCGGGAGCGGGGGAGGTCAGCAGGTCTTTAACATGGGCCTGTACAACTATGTGACACCCTCCGCCAGTTCCATTTACTACGGACAGGCCTTCTCAGTGAGCACCAACATCCTGAACAGCGGTACCAACAACTTCAGCGGGGATTATTGCGCCGCCGTGTTCGATGCGAGCAGCAATTTCTATGGCTACGTCCAGACACTTACCGGGTACACGTTGCAGTCCGGGTATGTGTACAACAATGACCTTGTTTTCTCCACCACAGGCCTGCTCACCATGCTTCCCGGCACCTACTACATCGGCATTCTGTACCGCCCCACAAATGGCGAATGGGTACAGGTCGACAACAATGGTGGATACACGAATTTCCCGCAGATCGAGGTGGTGAACCCGAACGACATTGAACTGAACGCGGCGCTGAACGTGAGCCCGGGGACCACCTTGACCCAAGGAGGACAGGTCTCGGTGAGCACGAACATTGTGAATGACGGCGGGAGCACGTTCTACGGATAGTACGGTGCAGGTCTTTTCAACCTGGACGGAACCTGGGCGCAGGACACCGGCACGATCAATGAGAACAACGGCCTGCCCGGAGGCTACACGTACAACAATCCGTTCACGCTGGGCCCCGCCACAGTTACAGTAGCCCCAGGAACCTACCTGCTTGCCGTGCAGCACAACCCGAGCAACACGGGCTGGCAGCTCACGGGATCCAGCTATTACCCCAACCCCATTTTTGTCACGGTCACGGCACCCGTGTTACAACCCGACCAATGGGAGGTGAACCACACTGGGGCGCCGGCCTCCCGGTCGCCCGTGATTTTCTCGGGCAACACCGCCTCTTTGGCAACCACCGGATCCAACCTGCACAATCCCGACGATCAGGACCTGTACAAGTTGGTGCTTCCCGCGGGCTATGGATACACGATCACGGCGAGGCTGCATGATGCATACAACAGTGGCAATGGCCAGACCTATACCGTGGATGGCATGTTCTCCTATTCGTTGGACGGAAGCACTTGGTCAGCTGTCTATGACGACATCATGCCGGGTGACATCCAGCTGCCGA
>CALMYC010000158.1 GCA_937873385.1 uncultured Flavobacteriales bacterium
CGCGGGATCCGGCAGCGCTTCACGACGCTGAACGTCAACCGGCCGCACGAGGCGATCTCGATGCGGCTGCGCGAAGGGCCGTTCGCCCGGCTCGAAGGCGAATGGCGCTTCCTGATGCTGCGCGAGGACGCGTGCAAGGTCGAATTCGCGCTGGAGTACGCGTTTGCCCGCGGCTTGCTCGGGCGCGCGCTCGCGCCGGTGTTCGACCAGATCGCGCGTTCGTTCGTCGACGCGTTCGTGCGCCGGGCCGACGAACTCTATGGACGCTGACGCCCAGGCCGACGGCCGGCCGTCGCCGTCGATCCCGGTCGAGGTGGTCTGGGTCGAGGCCGACGGCTCCATCGGCCGCTGCGCCTTCGGCCTGCCGGCGGGCTCTCGCGTCGCCGATGCCTTCGCCGTGTTGCGTGCCGACGAGCGCGGCGCCGACCTCACCACCGTGGCGCTGTCGCTGCAACCGGATGCCGTACTTGCCACGACCAACGCGTTGTACACGCTGTCGGCAGTGCCCGGGTTCATGTAGGTGTGGATTGGGTCCACTGCGTTGCTGACCCCGCCATCGCCGAACTGCCATACATAGTTGGTGGCCCCGGTGCTGGCATTGGTGAACGTGACGTTCATGGGTGAGCAACCAGTGAGCGGTGAAGCCGTGATCGATGCAACCGGCTTTGGTTCCACCGTGATGACGGAGCTGCCGGTTCCGGAACAGTATGGTGTGGTTGTCGTGAGGGTTATCGTATAGGTTCCTCCGCTGGCGTAGAGATGCTGCGGACCTTGTGCAGTGTCCGTGGTGCCGTCACCAAAGTCCCATAGCCATTGCACCACGGGGTTCCCAGGCTCGGTCGCGGTGAGGTCAGCGAATTGCGCGGGTATGCCTTCGCACACATTTTGTGCGCCTATCAAGGGCTGTGGAACGTGATAGACATGGACTGTCTCCGTGACCGTGTTGTCGCAGCCTTGGCTGTTCGCTGCCGTTAATGAGATCACGTAATTGCCCGGGGTGGGGTAGGTGTGGGGTGGCGGGTCTGGTTGGGTATCCGTGCTGCCATCGCCAAATTCCCACAGAAAGCTCACTGCATTCACGCTGTTGTTGGTCGGGTCGGTGGTCAGTGACGTGCAGGCGGCATGTTGGTCCAAGGTGAATGCCGCTGTGGGGCTTGGCAAAACCGTGATGGCCACCATCGCGGTGTCCGCGCAGCCTGCCGTGGCGCCCTGAATGCTTGCGGCATATTGCACGTTGTAGACGCCCTGTGCGTTGAAGGTGTGCGTTTGGTCTCCGGCGTTGGACCAGTGGAAGCCGGTGCCGTCGTCGAAATTCCATTCAAAGTAGTTGGCACCTCCCGAGGTGGTCTCATTGAAGTTTACCGGGTCCCCTGCACATACCGGGTTCGGGCTTGCCATCAGGCTTACCGTGGGTGGAGGCACGATGTTGATGGTGACCCACGCCGTGTCCACGCCGCAGTAGTTGCTGTCCAGCATCATGACCTGGTAACTGCCGATGGCGGGGTAGGCGATGGTGTGCGGAAAGGTGGGCGGCCAAGGCGTCCAATTGATGATGGAATCATGCCCGGCGCCCCAATAATCGCCGAAATTCCAATACTCGTAGCGCTGGTAGATGTTGCCTTGGAGCAGGCAATTCCGGTTGGTCGTGTTCAAATAGGTCACCTCATTGTCCGGCCAACAGAGCAGGGTGGCGCTGGGCGAGATGTTCGCCGTGTCGATGTCCCAGATCCGGATGGGATTGAATGTGGCAATGCTGGGTCCCCCTTGCAGGGTGTTGCACCGGTTTTCCGCGCTGAGTTGCACCGTGGTTTCACATCCCACCGTACCCGGCATGTACATGTGCGTCAAGGTCTGTCCCAAGTTGGTGTAGTCGTAGGTGGTCCACGTGGTGCCATCGCCGTAGTTCCACCGGAATACCGTGTTGGGCGAGGTGTTGGTGCTGCTGTTGATGAAGTCCACGGACTGCGGGGCGCACACCTGCGTGAGGCCGCCCACGGGGATCTGGATGGAGGCACTGGTGCTTTGTTCCATTGTCACCGTTCCGTTGATCACGCAACCACTGGTGATCTCGGTGAAGCTTACGTTGTACGTGGCCACGGCTGCCGCATACACATGGCTGACGGTTTGGTTCGGGGCCAGGCCGGCCCCGCTTTGAGAAGGGCTGCCATCACCCCAGTTAATGGAATACGCACCGGTGCCTGCGGGAGAGGCGATGAGCAAGGTGTAGCTGGAACCGGAACAGCTGATCCATATTGGGGTATCGCTTGGGATGCCTTGGCTGTCGAACAGTTGCGGGCACTGGGCCATCACGGCACCCCATGCAGTTGCACCGGTCAATGCCAGGAGGATGTTCCGAAGGACCATGGAGGCGTGCTTCACGGGAGGGTTCTACGCGCTTGGATCGCTTTTGGATACTGCGCCATGGAGGCAATTCCGAGAAGTGCCTCGATTGCTGGGCCCTGGTCCGGGGATTTCCCTGATAAAGCACGGCTGCACTGCGATGAACCATTCACCAGGCCCTGCGTATCAATGCAACCAACAGCATGTGCCCTGACCATGGAGAAGTTTGACCTTTGTGTGATCGGAGGCGGCCCTGCAGGCTATGCGGCCGCCATGCGCGCCATTGACCTGGGCAAGCGCGTGGCCTTGGTTGAATGTGACCGCATCGGCGGCACCGGCATTTACAATGGTGCACTGGCTTCCAAGACCCTGTGGGAGCTCAGCCATCGCGTGGCCACCGCCAACGAAGTGGTGCGGGACAAGGGCCGTGAACCGTTCCGCCTCTCGTGGGAGGAGATCACCAAAACGCTCAACGAGGCACAGTTCGAGCGGAAGTACCTCTATTCCTGCCACATGCAAATGCTTGCGGCACGCCAAGGTGAGCTGGGTCGGCAGTTCAGGCACATCCGGGGCCATGCGGGCTTTATCTCGCCCTTCACGATCGCAGTGAAGCGGGATGGACAAGTGGAGGAAGTGTCTGCGGACCATTTCATCATTGCCACGGGGAGCCGCCCCAGAAGTGTTCCGGGCATTGCCGTGGATGAGCGCAGGATCATGTCCAGCGACGGCATATTCAACCTTGCGGAGCTCCCCCGGAGCATCGTGATCATCGGGGCTGGTGTGGTAGGCTGCGAGTTCGCCACCATCTTCAGCAATTTCGGATCCACGAAGGTCCACCTCATCGACCGGGGAACGCGGATATTGCCCTTCGAGGATGAGGATGTATCGACACTTGTTGCGCGGAACCTCGAACGCAAGGGTGTGGTGATCCATCATCAGGCGCGTTTGGAAAGGATCGCGGCGGAGCCGGATGCCGTACGCTACCTGCTCCGCTATCAGGACGGGACCTCGGAAGAGGTGGCCGTGGAGAAAGCGCTGCTTTCCGTGGGCCGTGTGGCAAACATGGGCGGGTTGGGCCTGGAGAGCGCAGGGATTGAGCTGGACGACACTGGCAACATCCGTTTGGACGGCACCGCCAGTTCACAGCCTCACATCCACGTGGTGGGGGATGCCATGGGAACCAATATGCTTGTGAACATCGGTGAGCTGGAGGGCCGGCATGCCGTGGAACGCATCTGGGGATTGCATGAACGCACCCTCGACCATGCAAACGTCAGCACCATCATGTTCCTGGAACCTGAGGTGGCCGGAGTTGGGTTGAACGAACAGGAGTGCATCAAGCGAGGCGTCGCCCACAAAACGGCCCGCGTGGACTATTCCTGCCTTTCCAGGGCCATTGCGATGCGGCGAACCAAAGGCTTTTTCAAGCTGATCGTATCCGACGATGCGAACATGAACGTGCTCGGCATGCGTGCCGTGGGTGAGCATGCAAGCAGCGCGATCCAAGCGGTGGCGCTGATGATGCGCACGGGCCTGGGCATCCATGAACTGGCAGACCTTGTACATCCACACCCCAGCATCATCGAAGGCGTGCAGGAATGCGCGCGGATGCTGTTGGGCACCAGCATCTTCAAACCCGAAGTGCTCAACGATCGCATGCGCTGTACTTCCTGGAAACCGGATGCCCGCATCAAGGCGGCCTGAACGCAAGCTGTTCCAGTACGCCCAACGCGCTCGCCCTCTCTTCCTCTCTTCCTCTCTTCCTCTCTTCCTCTCTTCCTCTTCTTCCTAAAGATGCGGCGGCCCCGGGTCCTGAAAAGCAGGGTTGGTCAAAAACTCCTCGTCCGTCAACGAGTTCAGGAAGGCCTTGATCTGCATGCGCTTGGTGGGGGTGAGCCCCAGCGTCATGTCCGGTGAGGTGAACTTCATGAAGGGATCCACCGTGGCTGAAGGATGCCCGCCGTCATCGTAGTGGTCCAAGACCTGGTCAATGGTGGTGAAACGCCCGTCGTGCATGTAGGGCGCGG
>CALMYC010000159.1 GCA_937873385.1 uncultured Flavobacteriales bacterium
GTGCCGAACGAGGGGGTGAACGCATGTGAAGCGCCGAGGATGTCCAGTGACAGGATGTTGAGGTCAGTATCCAAGGTGTCCCGAACCACCACGGTGAATGCAGTGTCCGTGCCGGTGTTCTGGAAGCGGACGGTATAATCGATCCAGGCATCCTGCCCCAGGAAGAACTGTGTACCGCTCCGCGTGGCATCGGTGTACCCAAGCTTGTCGTTGGGGTCGTAACTGCCTGTCACGGTCTGCCCCAAGGTGTACGTGTCGTTCGCGGGATCGGCGTCGCTCAACGTGTTCTGCACGGTCAATGAGCTACTAAGGATGGTGCCCAACGGCGTTCCCGCCGGTACCTGCACATTCACGCTGAAGTCCATGGACTGTATCGGGCCGAAGGGGCCAAGTTGCCACGTGACCGTGTTGCCCGTTACATCCCTGGGCGTGGGCGTCGCTCCGTCATACATCAAAGCCGGGTCGATCACCAGGGTGACGGTAACCGGGCCGCTCACTTGTGGCGAGTAATTGCGCACTTGGCCCCAGCAGGTGCCCGCAAACCCCGGATGCATGGCAGTGGCCGAAAGGTGCGTGCGGAGGTCGAGCGCAACGGTGCTGCTGTCCGCGAAGTTCAGTACCACCGGATTGAAGTTGAGCGTGAAGGGGGCAGGCGAAGTGCTGGGGCAGAGCTGCACCAACGCGGGATCACCCTGGCCGATGGTATAGCTCCCGTTCACCAGCTCCATGCTGTATGCACCGCTTCCATCCGTAATGGTGTACAGCGGGCCAGGTTGCACTTCGAGCACCATGTTCGGCAAGCCTATCTCACCTGCGTCCTTCACGCAGTCCTGGTCGTTGTCGATGAAAACCGTCCCGCTCACCGTTCCGCAATCCGCGCCCAATTGGGGGATAGTGAAGTTGAATGTACTGGTGCATCCGGTGAACGGCATGAAGGACGCCATGCCTAGGAATTGGGTAAGGGTGTAATTCCCTGCGGCCAGGCCGGTGATGGTGAAGTTGGAAGGCCCGCCGCCCGTAACGTACAGCGGTGCAAAAAGCGGCGGATAACTCAGAGCGGCCTGCACGTATCGCTGGTATCCCTCGCCCGTAGAGTGGATGGTGATGCTCCCCGAGGTGGTGCCCTGACAAGCACCTTGAATGAACACCGTGCTCAGGGTTGGCCACTGCACCGGCCAGGCGATGGTCACCTGATAGGTCCCCGTGCATCCATTGGCATCGGCAAAGGTGAACTCGTTATAGCCGGCCGTGGGATCATCGAGTTCCCGGTACCATACGCTATACCATTCCCCGGTGCCCTCGTCTTGGTAGGTGTACGGATCCAAAGCGACTCCATCGATGTAATAGGGTGCCGGCCCTGGCAGCGGCGGATCCGCAAGGAACCCCAGCTTGGTCGAGTTGGAGCACAGGGCCACGCCATTAATGTTGAACCAATCATTGCTGATACTATAATTAGCTGAAGCAAGGGTATAATTGGCCGTGGCCTGGTCCATGTTGGCGTCCGTGACCGTAACGGAGTAGCTGCCCGGCAGCAGCCCTTGGATGAGCTGCGTGGTCTCGCCGGTGCTCCATGCATACGTGTATGGTGCCAGCCCGCCGCTGGCCTGCGCCTGCAGGAACCCGTTGGCATAGGTGCAGGTGGGGCTTTGATGCTGGACGATCTGCACGGAAAGTGAAGCAGCAGCGGAAAGGCCCGCAATTACGAAGGAGGAAAAGAGAAGCGTACGGACCCATTTCATGTTGCTCTTGCTTTATCGGTTGGAAGAACGCTGGCCAAGGGTATTCCGAACCTCATCCGGATCGACTTGGGCCCGATCCAGACCATAGACGCAGGCCGGTATTTGCGGTTGCCTGCTGCGTGCCGGGAAGGGGCCGAGGCGAAGATCAAGGCACCGCATCCCCATCCCGGGTGTTTCCCGAGTGTCCAGCGGCCTGATCCGCCTCTGGCGGGCTCCCGCTACATGCGCCTTCCCATGAGCGAACACTTGAAAGTCCTTCCCTGGCGCGATGGGATGAGAAGCGGATCCGCCAATGAGACGATGGACCGAACGCTATTCCTTGATCACCTTCCGGTGCGATGAACGGCCTTGCCCGTCCTGAACGCGGAGCAGATAGATGCCGCCGGGCAAACCGCTCGCATCCACCTCCAGCAGGCTGCCTTGGAAAGGCACCCGCAGCACCTCGCGGCCGGTGAGGTCCAGCAGACCCACTTCTCCTTGCCGTACCGTTACCGGGCCATGCAGGGTGAAATGGTCCGCGAACGGCATGGGGACCGCCATCCAGCTACCCGGAACTTGACCTGAAGCATGCTCGGACACCGCCATCGGAAGCTCACATGGCCCTCCGGATGGGGAGTTGATCTGATCATCGCGGTAGCAGCTGAACGAGCAGAGGCATTCATCCACCATGCAATAGGTGGGGCGTGGGATGAAATAGCCTGTTGTGTTGCCCATCCGCTCCACGATGGTGAACATGTCCACCACATAGCCATCATGGGCCATTCCCATGGCCAAGGTGCGCAGTTCATGGCCGTCGATCACCGTGGTATCCACGCCGAGGACTTGCAGATAACCACCTTCATCACACACGCCGTTCCACTGGTCTGAGCCTTGTTGCCAACCGGGTGACCATCGATCCCCGATCTGGGCACCGAACCAGTACAGGGTGTCCCATTCCTGCACGTTCTCCATCCACCAGAATACGATGCCCGGTTCGGTGCGGGTCACGATGTCCGGGCCGCTGGTTGTGATCAGCGTGTCATTGCCCCAGATATGGGTTATCACACCGTGCTGCTCGATGCGCTGGGCCGCATGGCCGTCCACCACCGTATCCCCCGCGTAGGTAAAGCTGTTGTAGCTGGCACCCAATGTGGGGTCGCTGGAATTGTACATCCATCGCGCTCCAGGCGGGCACCAGCTTTGCGCCTGCGCCGCCAAGCTGGCCAATGCGAACGACCCGATCAGGATCGCTATATGTTTTCCGTTCATTGCTTGATCCATTTGGCCGATGCACGCGTTCCGTCAGGGCTGGTCACCAGCAAGTTGTACACTCCCGCCTTCACGTGGGGAAGTTCCACGTTGTCACTTTCCCTGAAAAGGTGTTCCCTGTGTACGATCCGGCCCAAGGCATCCTTGACTTCCAGGTCGAACGAGCGTTGGCCTGGCCAGTTTATACGAATAGAAGCATCGCCTGGATTGGGGTAGGGAACCAGCGCCACGCTACCTGCTGACTGGTCTGCGATCGCCAATGGGATCTCACACACATCCGCCCATGTCGCTTGAAAGTTGATCTGCGCATCATGATAACAACGCAGGGAGCCACCTTCCGAGCCGTCCACGGCCGCGAGGCAAAAGTTCTGCGGTGGAAAGTAGGAAACCAGCGTTCCGATCTTCTCGATGATCGTATCCTGAAATACCCAATTCAACTCCGGGAAATGCACATCCACCGCCATCCAGCGCAATTGCATCCCATCAATGGCAGCCAGCCCGGTATCCACCACTTCCAAGTAGGAAGTACTGTCGCATTGCTCAGGCAAAGGAGAAAGGTTCCAACGATCACCGACACCCGCGTTCATGTTGTACAAGGTATCGAAGCCGACACCCGGAATATGAATGAGCGACAGGCCATTCGATTCATGTACGCAATAGGGGTCAAGATGCAAGGTGTACACATTGGAGCCGAGCCAATACGTGCGGGTCACATCGATCACCCTGCAGCTTTGCCCATCCAGCACACTATCTCCCGTTACCACATGGGTCACATAGCCCGTGAACAGTTGGTCTGCATAGTTGTACGTCCATGAAGTCCCGATAGGAAACCACCCTTGGGCAGCCACACCACCTGCCATGGTCAAAGTCAAGAACACTGCAACTCCAACATGCTTTCTCACCCACATTGCTTAATCCATTTGGCCGATGCCCCATAGACACGCCTTGCCCAAGATACGCTGCCCCGCCCCTGCCGCTCCTACCTTCGCACCATCAGTCGCGACCTCACATACGCCGCCATCGACATCGGTTCC
Source organism: uncultured Flavobacteriales bacterium (assembly GCA_937873385.1). GTDB lineage: Bacteria > Bacteroidota > Bacteroidia > Flavobacteriales_F > PHOS-HE28 > PHOS-HE28. The sequence continues at coordinate 4,022 of CALMYC010000159.1, forward strand.
AACGCGGTGCGCTTGCTCATCGGCGATGTGGTGGAGCGCGATGACCACCCGGTGATCAAGAAGACCTCGCTGGTGCGCGTGCCGATCCGCTTGGGTGCGGACGTGTTCGACAGCGGGGCCATCAGCGCGGCCAAGCGCGACCAGCTCATCAAATCACTGAAGGCTTTCCGGCTGCTCACGGAGGTTTACGGCGTGCACTACCTGCGCTGCTGCGCCACCAGTGCCATGCGCGAGGCCACCAACAGCGCCGAGGTACTGGCCCGCGTGGAGATGGAGAGCGGCGTCCACATCGAGATGATCGATGGGCGCACGGAGGCGGACCTGATCATGAGCACCTTCTGGACGCAGGACCTGCTGAAGGACCGCAGTTACCTGTACATCGACGTGGGCGGCGGCAGTACTGAGCTTACCTGGATCGAAAGAGGGCATCGCAAACGCTCCGCTTCGTTCCCGCTGGGCACCGTGCGCATGCTGAAGCACAAGGTGGATGAAAGCGTCTGGACCGAGATCGATGCATTTCTGGGCGAACTGCGCGCACAGCATGGCCAACTGACCGGCATCGGCACGGGCGGCAACATCAACCGCATCTTCAAGGAGAACAAGAACAGCTACGGCGAACCGCTTTCCAGCACGGACATTCGCAAGCAGCGAGAACGCATCGCGGCCTACAGCCTGGAAGACCGCGTGAAGAAGCTGCGCCTGCGCCCGGACCGTGCGGACGTGATCATCCCTGCGGCGGACATCTTTCTCCGCGTCATGGAAGCTGCGGGCATTGAAGAAGTCTTCGTGCCCAAGGTGGGCCTGGCGGACGGGATCATCTTTGAGCTGTACACGAAGCAGTACGGGGGGGCGAGGTATGCGGCAGGAGCCGTTTAGGTGATTGGTGATTGGTGATTGGTGATTGGTGATTGGTGATTGGTGATTGGTGATTGGTGATTGGTGATTGGTGATTGGGGGTCTTCCGTTTCACCTTTCACATTTCACATTTCCAGTCGCTATCTTATCGCATCCGAAGTTGACGGCATCCCCGTCGATCGCGGCACACTGCAATGAGCGAACGCACCATCGTCCACCTGGACTTAGACAGCTTCTTCGTAAGCGTGGAACGCCTGAAGCACCCGCAACTGGCGGGCAAGCCCGTGCTGGTGGGCAGCGAAAGCGACCGCGGCGTGGTGGCCTCATGCAGCTACGAGGCGCGGGCCTTCGGCGTACGCAGCGCCATGCCCATGCGCACCGCCAAGCAGCTCTGCCCCGAGGCCGTCATCCTGCGCGGCGACAGCAGTTCGTACATGAAGAAGAGTGACGAGGTCACCGAGATCATCCGCGCCCGCGTGCCGCTCTTCGAGAAGACCAGCGTGGATGAATTCTACGTGGACCTCAGCGGCATGGAGAAATTCTTCGGTGCGCTGAAGCTGGCCACCGAGCTGCGCCAGTACATCGCCAAGGAAACCGGCCTGCCCAACAGCTTCGGGCTCAGCATCAACAAAACGGTGAGCAAGGTGGCCACCAACACCGCCAAGCCCAACGGCCAGCGCGAGGTGGAGCGCGGCACCGAAAAGCCCTTCCTTGCACCGATGTCCATCGAGGCCATCCCCGGCGTGGGCGGCAAAACGGCGCACCTGCTGCGCAGCATGGGCGTGGCGAAGATCCAGACCATGCAGGAACTGCCCATCAGCCTGATGCAGCGCCTGCTGGGCGAGCACGGCCCCGTGCTGTGGCGCAAGGCCAACGGCATCGACAACAGCCCCGTGGTGGCCTGGCACGAGCGCAAGAGCATCAGCACCGAGCGCACCTTCGAGCGCGACACCATCGACATGGTGAAGCTGCGCGGCCTGCTCACCGCCATGGCGGAGAACCTCGCCTACCAGCTGCGCAAGGGCCAAAAGCTCACCAGCTGCATCGCCGTGAAGATCCGCTACGCCGACATGAACACCCACACGCGCCAGCAGCGCATCCCCTACACCGCCGCCGACCACCTCATCCTGCCCGTGGTGCACGAGCTCTTCCGCGCGCTCTACGACCGCCGCCAGCGCATCCGCTTAGTGGGCATCCGCTTCAGCCACTTGGTGGGCGGCGGCCACCAGATGGACGCCTTCACCGACACCGAGGAAGCCATGAACCTCTACCAGGCCATGGACAAAATGCGCAAGCGCTTCGGCGACCGCGTAGTGATGCGCGCCACCGGCCTGCAGGCCAAAAGCATCGGGCGGATGGACAACCCTTTTGATGGACAGGCCCCGGTGCTGCTGGCGAACAGGCGGAGTTGAACAATGGACCAAAACCAATGGACTTTAATGGACGCAAATGGACGCAGCCGCTCTGCGGTGCGAACGGTCCATTTGCGTCCATTAAAGTCCATTTGAACCACCACAACTAACTTGCCTACCATGGAGAATAGCCAACACCCCCAACGCCCGCGCATCTTCCGACCCAGTGGCGGCTACGAAAAGCTGGTGAGCTACCAAGTGGCCAAGCTGCTCTACGCCGTTACCGTGCGCTTCGTTGACCGCTACATCCCCCGGGGGAGCCGCACCCACGACCAGATGGAACAAGCCGCGCGCAGCGGCGAACGCAACATCGGCGAAGGCAGCAAGCTCAGTGCCACCACCCAGAAGTTGGAGATGAACCTTACCAATGTGTCGCGCGCCGGCCTGGATGAACTGCAAAAGGATTACGAAGCCTTCCTCGAGCAGCGCAAGCTGCCCCTGTGGGAACCCATGGACCCGCGCCGCAAGGAACTGAGCAACGCGCGCTGCAAGGATGCCGATGAAGTGGCGCTATGGATCAAAGCCCTGTGGACACGCGAGAAGGAAGCACGCATGGCCGCCCCGGAAGGACCGCGCACCGTGCGTACACCACCCACCGTGCAAGGCCGTGCGTATGCTGAGATCAGCGCCAACGTGGGGCACACACTGTGCAAGATCGCCATCCATCTGCTGGACAACCAGGTGGACAGCCAAGCCCGCAAATTCGAGGAGGAAGGCGGCTTCAGCGAGCGGCTGTACAAGTTGCGCAGCGAGGCGAAGTCGAAGAAGCAAAAGGATTAGCGGAGGTGGGCGTGTCCCCTTCCCACCCACAACCCCACGCACGGGCCGGGTGCTCCGCTGTAGTCCCGGCCAATCGGCCAGCGGCTGCTCGCACTTCGGGGGCTTCCGCTGGTCGCCTCCTCGTTGCGGCATCCGCAATGGCCTCCTTGGCCGGGAGCTGCCGCTGCGCCCCCTCACGCGACCTGGAGTATTTACCATCAAAATACCACTATCCCGGAAGCTCCTTCAAATATCCTAAAGCGCTGGCAATATCAAATAACACATTTCTCTTTGCTATGTCATAATAATCTATCCCAGCAGCTTTCCTTCTACCTGTATCATTTGATGCCTTTATCATTCTCCTCACATCAGTATCCAAAGTATATATCATCGATTTGATCTTGAGTTCAATCCTGCTCTTCACACCAACATCAATTAACAAGCTACATACCTCTTGCATAATGCGAATAGCCTTATTGAATTCATCTCGCATTTCATACTCATCTCCACATTTATGAATACGCATTTGTACTTCTTTCATCAGATCAATATACTTTTCCATTATGCTCCTATTCACAAGTGTGCCATATTGTTTGTCCTTGATAGTTTGTAATTAAAAAACTTGTCCATGTTTGTTCAGCGCACCCTTGACCATTTCCATATAAATCGAATAATTCATACTGTCGACAATTAGACACTCCAAGAGGGCTGCCGCCGTACTTGCCAACCCGTGTCGAACGGGACTGTCCTTGTCTCAACATAAATTTTCGTTGACCTTGGGTGTCATAGAGATTCGAACCTAAAATCGACCCAACAATCACGTTCTGCCCGTCACACAACCATGTTGCGCCATAGGGCTTGTTCTGAGCCATTAAACAATGGCCAAGGAGTATAAACAGAACCGGTAAGAGATAACGCATCACCCATGCTTTGGCCAAATATACCATAACGTGCCTGAAAGAACACCTTGCCCTATTGCTGTGTACCAGCCGCGCAACGAAACCAAGATCGTGCTGATCGACGGCGAGGAGCTCACCCAGCTCATGATCGACCACGACCTCGGTGTCACGCCCCAGCGCACCTACACCGTCAAGCGCATCGACAGCGACTTCTTCGGGGAGGAATGACACGACCACTTGCCCTATCTTTGAAAAACCATGACCAAGCTGGAAAAACGCAAGGCCGTTCTGTTGGAGCGGATCGGCGCGGTGGAGGATGAGCGCATCCTCCAGGCCTTGGAGCGCACCTTGGAAGGCACCACCCACCACACGCTCACGCCGGAGCAACTGAAAGCGCTTGATTCCAGCATGGCGCGCTACCTGCGCGGCGAAGCCAAGACCTATACGCCGGAACAGGTGCGGGCACGGGCGCTGAAGGCGATCCGTGGATGAACACACGGCCTGTCCGCGTAACGGATGAGGCGGATGTCGATCTTACCAACGCCGCCCAATGGTATGCGGAACGGAGCCATACAGTGGCGGTAGCCTTTGTGGAGGAAGTGTATGATTGCTTCAACGTGATCCGGCAATTCCCGAACGGTGCACCACGTGTGCGCGGCTTTATCCGCCAGTTACCGGTAAGCGGCTTCCCCTTCCTGATCCTCTACCGCCCGATCACATCATCGTGTTGCGGATCTTCCACACAAGCCAAGACTCGGGCAAGAGGTTCAGGCAGCGGGGATGACACGGGTGTGCCCTAGGTTGCCCCATACCGCGGGTCCGCCCTCCACGGCAGCTTCTCCAGCGCCTGCGTGCGCAGCGAACAGTGCCCGAACTCCTCTTCCACCACGCCGGTGAGGCGGTACACACCGCGTCCGCGGAACGGGAAGCGCGCCGCCACCGAGGGGAACTGCGTGCTGTCCCACAGCTCCCCCGCGGTGTCGATGAAGGAGCCGAAGCTCATCCATTCGCCGGTGCGCGTGCTGGCGGGTTTTACATGCACCATGTAGCCCAGCATGGCAACGCGTTTGCCGATGTGGCGGGGCATGTCGTGCTTGAGGATGGTTGGTGATGTAGGGGCGAAACATGTTTCGCCCCTACATACCAACCCGAACGGATCCCCCAGCGGAAACCCCAGCAGCTCCAACTCGTCGTATGCATCGGCCAGCGGAAAGTGGTGCAGCGCGGGCAGCAGCGGCTCTTCCACTTTAGAGATGAAGAGGTCGCCGTCGGCGGTGACGCGCGCGGGGTTGTGCAGCAGGGTAAGGTCCCACAGCAGTTGCGGCTTGCTCTTGCCGGTGAAGCGCAGCGCGCCCGTGCGGATCAGGATGCGCGCCTGTTCCAGCGGCAGGGGCACGCGGTGCAGCAGGTCTTCCAGATCGGTGTAAGGCCCGTGGCGGCGGCGTTCGTGCAGGAGCAGTTGCACGGTTTCGGCGGTGAGGCTCTTGATGTTGGCCAGGCCGAGGTAGATGGCTGGGAATCGGTGGCTGGTGATTGGTGAATGGTCACTGGTGATTGGTGATTGGCGCACGCCTCTATTCACCAATGACCAATCACCATTCACCAACAAACACAGTTCCCCGCTCACGTTCACGCACGGTGCCTCGATCACCGCCCCGTGCCGCCGCGCCTCGTGCAGGTAGAACTCCAAACTGTAGAAGCCGCCGAAGTTGTTGGCCACGGCCACCATGAATTCCAGCGGGTGGTGCGCCTTCAGCCAGAGGCTCTGGTAGCTCTCCACGGCATAGCTGGCGCTGTGGCCCTTGGCGAAGCTGAAGCTGGCGAAGCTCTCGATCTGCCGCCACACTTCCTCCGGCTGGCCCGCGGGATGGCCCTTCGCCCTGCAGTTGGCGAAGAACTTCTCCTGCACGGCCTTGAACTCGGGCCGGTCGCGGAAGCGCGCCGTCATGCCGCGCCGCAGCAGGTCGGCCTCCTCCAGGTCGAGGCCCGCGTAGAGGTGCGCCACCTTCAGCACGTCCTCCTGGTACACCATCACGCCGTAGGTCTCGGGCATGATCTCCCGCAGCTCCCTGGGCGCGCGCTTCACGCGTTCGGGATCGTTGTGCCGCAGGATGTACTCGCGCATCATGCCGCTCTCGGCCACGCCGGGCCGTATGATGCTGCTGGCGGCCACCAGCGTGAGGTAGTCCTCCACGCGCAGCTTCTTCAGCAGCATGCGCATGGCCGGGCTTTCCACGTAGAAGCAACCCACGGTATCGCCGGTGCGCAGCAGTTGCTTGATGGCAGGGTCCTGCTTGAACGCGGGGATGTTGTGGATGTCGGTGTCAGTTGTCAGTTGTTGGTTGTCAGTTGCTAGTTGTCGGTTGTCAGTTGATCGTTGTTCGTTGTTCGGAGTGCCCGGACAACGAACAACTGGCAACTGCCTCCCCCTCACCAGCTCCACCGCATCCCGTATATGCCCCAGGCCGCGCTGGCTAAGGATGTCGAACTTGTGCAGGCCGAGGTCCTCGCATTCCAGCAGACTGAGCTGCACCACGGGGAAGCCCTTGGGCGGGCGGAACAGCGCGCCGTAGTGCGTTACCGGCTTGTCGGTGATCACAATGCCGCCCACATGGATGCCGAACTGGTGCGGCATGCCGATGAGCTTCTGCGCATAGCGCACCACAGCCTGCGCCACCTTGTCCAGGCCGCCGCTGTTGGCTTGTTCACTGGGTCTTCCGCCGCCATACCTGCTCCTACCTTCGGAAAGCGCATCGATCTCCTCCGGCGGCAAGCCCACGGCCTTGCCCAATTCGCGCACGGCGCCTCGCCACTGGAAGGTGGTGTAGGTGGCCACCTGCGCGGCGTGGATATCGGATACGCTGCCCTGAGCCCGTTCACCGCTGTCCTGAGCCCGTCGAAGGGCAGGCGCTGCATTGTACTTATCAAACACGTAGCGGTACACTTCATCCCTGTCCTTCCAGCTGAAGTCGATGTCGAAGTCGGGCGGTTTTTTGCGGGCGGTGCTGATGAAGCGCTCGAAGTAGAGGTTGAGTTCCACGGGGTCCACATCGGTGATGCCGAGGCAATAGGCCACCAAGCTGTTGGCGCCGCTGCCGCGCCCCACGTGGAAGAAGCCGCGGCTGCGCGCAAAGCGCACGATGTCCTGGTTGATGAGGAAGTAGCTGATGAAGCCCATGCGCTCGATCACGTCCAGCTCGTGCTGCATGCGCGCCACCACCGTGTCCGTGGCCTGTGGATAGCGGCGGTGCAGGCCCTCCAGCGTGTCGCGGTGCAGGCGCTCCCGGTCCAGCGCCATGCTGCTGCCGAAGACCTTGCGCGTTTTGTCGCTGCCATCGAAGGTGATGCTGCATTGCTCCAGCAGTTGTTCGGTGTTTCGCAGCAGCTCAGGGAAGTCGCGGTAGATGCGGCGCACCTCCCCTTCACTACGGAAACGGTCGTTGGCATCGGCGAGTTCATCCGCAGGCAGCAGGCTGATCAGCGTGTTCTTCGCCATGGTGCGCAGCAGGCGGTGGGTGTTGAAATCGCGTGGCTGGTGGAAGGTGACGGGCAGCAAGGCCACCAGGTCCTTCGGTCGCTTGGCCCACGGGCTGAAGGGCAGGCGCGTGAGCTCGGAAGGCCGGATGCCGATGCGTTCGCTGGGGTGCAGCGTGCGCAGCGGTGTGCTGAACGGGAGAATGAAGAAGGCATCATCGCACGCCCTCAATTTCGCTGCCCCGAGCTCCGTCGAGGGGTCGGGCAACGGTTCATCATCCAACAGGTGCGGACTGAGCAGTTCATTCAATTGCTGGAAGCCGTTGTTGTTCTTGGCCAAGCCGATGTAAAGGAGCCCCCCTCGACTCCGCTCGGGGTGCCCACGAAATTCGATGCCGGCCACCGGGCGGATGCCGTGGTCGCCGGCCAACCGAACAAAGTCAGGGATGCCGGCGGTGTTGTGGATGTCGGTGAGGGCGAGGGTGCGCACCCCGGCCTTGGCGGCTTCCTCCAGCAGCGCCTGCGGCGAGAGGATGCCGTACTTGAAGCTGAACCAACTGTGCGCGTTGAGGAACATGATTGACGGATATTGTGGCGATCTGCGGACGGATAAGGTAGCATGAAGACGACCACGGATGCACACGGATGGACACGGATCTTCCGTGCTGCCTCAGAATTCTTGGACAGGATGAACAGGATTGACAGGATTGATCCTTCGGCCGTTGGGAAAGCTCAAAACCCAATGGCAAGAAGCTGAGGGAGCAAGTCCCATCAAGGTCTCGCAAAGCGGACCTTGACGCACAAGGCCCACCTGTCCTCCTGGTTCTTGGACAGGATGAACAGGATTGACAGGAT
>CALMYC010000160.1 GCA_937873385.1 uncultured Flavobacteriales bacterium
GCTACGGCGGTTACATGAGCTCGTTGTGCATCACAAAGGGTGCTGATGTGTTCAAGGCAGCCATTGCCGTGGCCCCGGTGACCAATTGGCGCTACTATGACAGCATCTACACCGAGCGCTACATGGGGCTTCCCAAGGACAATGCCGCAGGATACGACGACAACAGCCCCATCAACCATGTGGCGGAGTTGAAGGGCAACTTTCTGCTGGTGCACGGTTTGGCCGATGACAATGTGCACTTCCAGAACAGCGCGGAAATGACCCTGGCACTGGTGCGGGCCAACAAGCAGTTCTCCGAGATGCTGTACCCGGACAAGAACCACGGCATATACGGCGGCACCACCCGCCTGCACCTCTTCACGCTGATGACGGACTTCTTATTGCAAAAGCTTTAAGAACCAGGTGATCCATCGGCGAACTGGCCGATCCCCTACCTTCCGCGCCGAAAAATCCACAACCACCGCCATCCATGGAACAAGCTGCCGCAACAAAAGGCCATCCCAAAGGATTGTACCTGCTCTTCTTCACCGAGATGTGGGAGCGGTTCAGCTACTACGGCATGCGGGCCATCTTCATCCTGTTCATGACCAAGGCGCTGTTCATGGACAGTGCGCGGGCTTCCACGGTGTACGGCAGCTTCACGGGGCTGGTGTACCTCACCCCCCTGCTGGGCGGCTACATCAGTGACCGGTTTTGGGGGAACCGCCGGAGCATCCTGGTAGGCGGGCTGCTCATGGCCATCGGGCAGTTCATGTTGTTCTTCAGCGGCAGCTTCGTCACCGAAGCGGTTCAAAGTGCCTCCTCCATCAGCACCATGTGGGCAGGCCTCACCCTGCTGATCATCGGCAATGGATTCTTCAAGCCCAACATCAGCACCATGGTGGGCCAGCTGTATCCACCGAACGACCGGCGCATCGACGGTGCATTCACCATTTTCTACATGGGCATCAACCTCGGTGCCCTGTTCTCGCCGCTGGTTTGCGGCACATTGGGTGATACAGGCAACATTTTCGATTTCAAGTGGGGTTTTCTGGCGGCGGGTATCGGCATGGTGCTGGGCACGCTCACCTTCGAACTGCTGAAGAACAAATACCTCGTGGATGCCAAGGGTGGCGCCATCGGCATGCCCAAGCAGAAAATGGACCTCAAGACCATGCTCAGCATCCTGGGTGCGGTGGGGCTCATCTTCGTGTTGATGAACTTCAGGACCTGGTTCAATTCAGACCTTGACCTCATCGGCTACCTGATCTATGGCGCCATGGTGGCCATGCCCATCATCATTTTCAGTGACAAGAGCCTGCTGAAGGATGAAAAACAACGGATCAGCGTGATCTTCATCCTGGCCTTCTTTGTGATCTTCTTCTGGAGTTGCTTTGAACAAGCCGGTGCCTCGCTCACACTTTTTGCGGACCAGCAAACCGAGCGGCACATCGGAGGGTGGGAGATGCCTGCCTCCTATTTCCAAAGCGTGAACCCGATCTTCATCATTCTCCTTGCCCCGCTCTTCAGCATGTTGTGGGGTTTTCTTGGCAAGCGGGGCATCGAGCCTTCCTCTCCATTGAAAATGGCCATGGGCCTTGGCTTGCTGGCCATTGGCTACATCGTGATCGCCTTTGGCGTGCATGGCGTTGCCCCTTCCGCCAAGATCAGCATGTGGTGGCTGATCACCTTGTACGGCCTCCACACGATGGGTGAACTGTGCTTATCGCCGATCGGCCTGAGCATGGTAAGCAAGTTGGCCCCGTTGCGCCTGTCCTCCCTGCTGATGGGCACCTGGTTCCTGGCCAATGCGGCGGCCAACAAGTTCGCTGGTACGCTGAGCGCGCTGATCCCGCCCGGTGCAGGCGAGGAACCAGCTACGCCAGCCACCGTGTTCCCCAAATTCCTGGGCTTCACCATCGACAACCTGTTCCACTTTTTCCTGGTGTTCATTGCCTTGAGCGGCGGCGCAGCGGTATTGCTGGTGGCTATCCACAAGTGGCTGCAGAAGCGCATGCACGGGGTGAATTGAGGGCTTCGTTCGTGGTTCGTGGTGCGTAGTTGTTAGGGACGGTTGTCCGTTGTTCGTTGTCGGTTGTCAGGTCTTGCGGCATAGCTTTACCGGCAGTCGCATGTCCAGTAGTACGTGGCGCGTGCGGCATTTCCATTTGCTCATCATCTGATCCTCTGATCGACCGATCTCCTGATCGACCATGACCAACTCCTCCACCACGGCCAAGCACCCCAAAGGTCTCTACGTTCTCTTCTTCACGGAAATGTGGGAACGCTTCGGCTACTACCTCATGCTCGGCATCTTCAGCCTGTACATGCTGGATAGCTGGGACAACGGTGGGATGGGCTTCAGCGCGCTGAAGAAGAGCGATATCTACGGCACCTACCTCGGGCTGGTGTACCTCACGCCTTTCATCGGTGGCCTGCTGGCGGACCGCGTGCTGGGCTTCCGCAAGAGCATCCTCATGGGCGGCCTGCTCATGGCATCTGGCTACCTCACCCTGGCCGTGCATGATGTGAATGCGTTCTACATCGGGCTATTGCTCATCATCCTCGGCAACGGCCTGTTCAAGCCCAACATCAGCACGCTGGTGGGCAACCTGTACAACGACGACAAATACCGCGACAACAAGGACGCGGGCTTCAACATCTTCTACATGGGCATCAACATCGGTGCCTTCGTCTGCAATTTCGTGGCGGCCTACATGCAGATCAACTACGGCTGGGGCCATGCGTTCGCTGCGGCAGGGATCGGCATGCTGATCGGGGTGGTGGTCTTCATCAGCGGTGGCCGATGGGTGAAGCATGCCGATGTGATGAAGCCCATGCAACCGGGCGACATGGGCACCGGCATGATCCTCCTGAGCACGCTGGTGCCCATGTTCATCTTCGGCGTACTGGGCTATCTGATCCCCGGAAACCTGTTGGGCACGGACACCAACGATGCCTTCATCTTCGGTTGCATCCCCGTGGTGGCCTTTTTCATCTACCTCTACATCAAGGCCAATGCCGAGGACAAGCGGCCCATCGGTGCATTGCTGGCGGTGTTCGGCTGCCTGGTGATCTTCTGGGCGGTTTTCCACCAGAACGGCGATGCCCTCACCGTGTGGGCCAAGGACCACACCGACCGCGAGATGCCGCTCGCCGTGAGCAACGTGGCCGACGAGCTTGGCATGGCGCAAACGGTAACGAACAATGGCGCGGCCACCGACCCGAACAGTGCACAGTATTTCGCCACCTTGGCACCGGAGCATGTGCCTGCGCAAGGCCAAAGCCTGAAACTGTACTCCACGCAGCTCTACCAAAGCATCAATCCGTTCTGGGTGGTGCTACTCACCCCGGTGATCGTGGGCTTCTGGGGTTGGATGCGCAGTCGGAAAAAGGAACCGAGCACGCCCACCAAGATCGCCATCGGCCTGGTGATTACCGCGCTTTCGGCACTGGTGATGGTGGGCGCGGTGATGGCCACCAACAACCTGGAGACCAAGGCCAGCAGCTGGTGGCTGATCGCCAGCTATGGCGTGATCACCGTGGGTGAACTGTGCCTGAGCCCCATGGGCCTGTCGTTGGTCAGCAAGCTCAGTCCACCGCGGATCACCGCGCTGATGATGGGCGGCTTCTTCCTGAGCACCTCTGTAGGCAACAAGCTCAGCGGCATGCTCAGCGGCCTTTGGGAAGGCTTTGCGGACAAGAGGCACTTCTTCCTGATGAATTTCGCCCTGGCCCTGGCCGCTGCCCTGATGCTCTTCGCGCTGTTGCGCTGGCTGAAGGCGGTGATGCGGGAAAAGAACATCCATTGAAGGGTGGGATGTTCCCATTCGGCCATGATCACCGACATAAGGTGAATGGTGAAGAGTGACCGGTGAATGGTGAACCATCGGAAGAGCAGCCTGCGGACCTATCACTCATCACCAATCACCAATCACCTATCACCTATCACCTATCACCTATCACCTATCACCAATCACCTATCACCAACGACCTATCACCATAGTTGGGCCGCAGTCATTAGACTTGTCCGCGCTAAAGTCCCGTCCATATCCACCGCACCATGTACACCCTGGAGGAGATCCGTGATTTCAAGGGGAAATACCCTAAGCAGCTGTGGCATCTGGCCGGCAGCGAGATGTGGGAGCGCTTCTGCTTCTATGGCATGCGCGGCATGCTGGTGGTGTTCATGGTCAGCGAGCTGGGCCTGGAATCCAAGGTGGCGAACCTGCAGTATGGCGCGATCCAGGCCTTCATCTATGCCTTCACCTTCATCGGCGGTCTGTTCGCCGACAAGATCCTGGGCTTCCAAAAATCGCTGTACTGGGGAGCAGCGATGATGATCCTGGGCGGGCTGGTGATCGCATTCTCCCCGCACGACCTGTTCTACATCGGCATCTGCTTCTCCATCATCGGCACCGGCTTCTTCAAGCCCAACATCAGCACCATGGTGGGGCAGCTGTACCATGAGGGCGACGCGCGGCGGGATGCGGGCTTCAGCCTCTTCTATTCCGGCATCAATGCCGGCGCCCTGCTGGGCGGCTCGCTGATGATCTGGGTGGGCAAGCACTACAACTGGCGGCTGGCCTTCCTGCTGGTCAGCGTGGTGATGGCGATCAGCCTGTTCAATTTCTGGTTCTACCGCAAGCACATGGGGCCGATCGGCCTTTCGCCCCTACGGGACACCAACTCCCCGAAGACGCAGCGCCTCAAGGAGCTCGCCGTGTACATCGGCACCCTGCTGACCATTCCGCTGATCCTGCTGCTTGTGACCAACACGCAGTACACGGACATCTTCATGTACGTCATCGGGCCGGTGGCCTTGGCCTACCTGCTGGTGATCATGCGCGGGTTCACCGATGCGGACGGCACCAAGGGTACATCACTCTGGCTGATGGTCACCGCCGGGCTGATCCTGGTGGTAGGCGCTCTGCTGATCATGGACGCGTTGGGCCACGGTGCCGGTGAGCGGGTGCAACAGTTGGCATGGGCGGCCACGGGGATCGCCCTGTTGGTGGCGATGATCAAGGGCAACCGCGTGCAGAAACGGCTGCATGCCGCGCTGGTCTTCATCCTGTTCTCCATTGTATTCTGGGCACTCTACGAGCAGGCCGGCGGCTCGCTGAGCATTTTCGCGCTGAACAACGTGCGCGACCGCTTCCTGGGCTTCATCACCATCGACCCCAACGTGGTGAACAACGGTGCCAACGCGCTCTTCATCATCCTCTTCGCCCCCTTGGTGGGCCTGCTGTGGCTGTGGCTGGGCAAGGGCAAGCTGGAAGCCAACTCGGCGGTGCAGTTCGGCCGTGGTTTCCTGCTGCTC
>CALMYC010000161.1 GCA_937873385.1 uncultured Flavobacteriales bacterium
GTTGCTGGGCGGCAGCCCCGATGGCGGCGGACCGTGGAGCGGCGGTGCTGTTCCCGGCACATTCAATCCCGCCACGGATGCAGCCGGGACCTACACGTACACGGTGGCGCCGACCTCACCGTGTCCGGCCTCTGACGCATCCCAAGTGGTGGTGAGCGTCACCACAGCACCGAACGCTGGTTCCAATAGTTCGTTTGTGACCTGCAACGGTGCTGCCCCATTCAGCCTGCTGGCATTGTTGGGCGGAACCCCGCAGGTGGGCGGGTCATGGAGCGGTCCCAGCCCGGTGGTGGCGAACATGTACGACCCCGGTACAATGAACCCCGGCACCTACCTCTATACCGTAACAGCCACTTCGCCCTGCTCGGGAAGTGCTTCAGCTTCGGTATCAGTGAGTGAGAGTGGCAACATGGTGGTGCTTCGGATCAACACCGACGGCAATGCATCACAAACAAGCTGGGCGATCAAGGATGCATTGAACAACGTGATCGCAAGTGGCGGTCCGTACACCATGGCCGAGGACAACTCCCAAGTGAACGAGGTAATGTGCCTGAGCAATGCCAATGGGGATTGCTACACCCTGCAGCTCTTTGACAGTTTTGGGGACGGGCTGTGCGGTGCGGGCAACTGGCAATTGCGCACCACTACGGGCAAGGTGCTCCTTGGTGATGACTTCAACAACGGCTCCATTTCACCCAGTGCAAGCCCCCTCTCGCCAAGCTATGGCAGTGGGCATTCCTTCTGTCTTCCGGAAGGCCCGGCCAACATCGCGGCCAACGAGTGCGGCATCTTCAACAACGCCCTGGGCAACAAAGTGTACTGCAACAAGGTCATCGGTGCCACCCAGTACCAGTTCGAGTTCAGCGATCCCGATGCGGGCTTCATCCGCCGCATTGCCGTGGCCACGAACTATGTCATCTTCAGCCAAATGGTGAGCAACCCGTTGACCCCCGGCGTGAAATACTTCGCGCGTGTGCGCAGCAACGTGGCAGGTCCGGTGACCAGCGCCCACTTTGGCAGTGGTTGTGAAATGGGCCTGGGTGTGCCCCAGGTTGTTTTCTGCACGGGGTTGATCCAAGCTCCGGCCTACGGACACTCGTGCAATGAATCCCGTTCCTTCAACACCAACAACAGCTACATCTATGCACAGCCGGTCGTGGGTGGAACGGAATACCAGTTCCGCATCTATAACCTGAGCGAGGGCTATGACCAAACCTTCACGCGCAGCACGTACATCCTGCAAATGAAGTGGAACAACATGGTGGCTCCGCCCTTGGTGAACGGTTCCACCTACAATGTGCAGGTGAACGTGAAGGTGAACGGGCTGTACAGCGGCTTCTGCGGCGGCATCTGCAACATCACCATTGCCAACCCCATTGTTTCATTGGAAGATGCGGGCATGACCATGTCCGCCGATGGGGAGGCCAACATCTGGCCGAATCCCGTGCGGGACGGACAAGTGAACGTGGGGATCAATGGTCTCCTGGATGCGGAACAGCGCATTTCGATGGAATTGCAGGATATCTACGGCAAACAAGTTTTCGCCCGGGAGTTCGTTAACAACGGCGGGCGCTTCAACACCATCCTGCAACTGCCCGGCGATATGGCCACGGGGGTGTACATGGTCAACATCACCATCAACGGCAAGAGGTCCGTGCAGCGGCTGAGCATCATCAAATAAGGTGGGGGGGATCCCTTGTCCACGGCCATTGGCCAAGGTGGGCGGCTGGATCCACCTGATCTCAATCAAAAGCCCCTGCGGAAACGCGGGGGCTTTTGGCTTAGCCCAACTTCACAGGAAAGGTCAATTCAGTCCGACAGGTCGTTTTGTCCGGCCCATGGGCATCGGGGCTAACTTTGCGGCCCATTAGCCCTGTTGATCATGCGAACAGTACAATTCCGCGAAGCCCTGAACGAGGCCATGAGCGAGGAGATGCGCCGGGACCCGAATGTCTTCCTGATGGGTGAGGAAGTGGCGGAATACGATGGAGCCTACAAGGTGAGCAAGGGCATGCTGGCGGAGTTCGGCGCCAAGCGCATCATCGACACGCCGATTGCCGAGCTGGGCTTTACCGGCATTGGTGTTGGTGCGGCCATGAACGGCTTGCGGCCCATCGTGGAGTTCATGACCTGGAACTTCGCCGTACTGGCCAGTGACCAGATCATCAACTCCGCGGCCAAAATGCTGCAGATGAGCGGCGGGCAGTTCCACATCCCCATTACTTTCCGCGGCGGCAACGGCAGTGCGGGCCAATTGGCAGCCACGCACAGCCAGAGCTACGAGAGCTTCTATGCCAACGTCCCCGGCCTGAAAGTGATCACGCCGAGCAATCCGTATGATGCCAAGGGCCTGCTGAAGGCCGCCATCCGCGATGACGACCCGGTGCTCTTCATGGAGAGTGAGCGCATGTACGGTGACAAGGGCGAGATCCCCGATGGCGAATACCTCCTGCCCATCGGCGTGGCGGACATCAAGCGGCCCGGCACGGACGCCACCATCGTGAGCTTTGGAAAAATGATGAAAGTGGCCTTGGGCGCTGCTGAGGAACTGGCCAAGGATGGAATCAATTGCGAAGTGATCGACCTGCGCACCATCCGCCCGTTGGACGAGGCCACCATCCTTGCATCGGTAAAGAAGACCAACCGCCTGGTGGTGGTGGACGAGAACTTCCCCTACGGCAGCATAGCCAGCGAGATCGCCTTCCGCGTGCAGCGCCACGCCTTTGACCACCTGGACGCCCCGGTGGTGCGCGTCACCCAAGCGGATACCCCGCTGCCCTTCGCCCCGAACCTCATCGACGAATCCCTGCCCAGCGTAAAGCGGGTGGTGGAAGCGGTGAAGAGCGTGGCTTACGTGCGGGCGTGAGAGTTCCGGGTTGGCGGCTGGTGGCCAAGACAAGCGAATAGCGGCCGGCTGCCCGAAGGTTGGTCGCGGCCAAGCCCAACAACTGCGAACGGACAAGCGACGACTGGTGAGTTGGCACCACCCTTCACACGTTGGACTTCCTGCCTCCAGCCACCTTTTGCCATGCACCGTGGAAAGGGATTACCTCCGTTTCACACATTCGGCTAATTTCGCGCGCCCCGCGAACGCGGTGGCCACCAAAAAGAAGACACAAACGCAAGACGAAGGACATGGGAAGTGAATTGATGTACTACATACCGTTGATGGGCCTGATCGGCCTGGCGGTGATGATCGTGAAGGCCGTGTGGGTGAACAAACAGGATGCCGGCGACAAGAACATGCAGGAGCTGGCCGGGTACATCGCCCGCGGCGCCAGTGCATTCCTCAAGGCGGAATGGAAGGTGTTGGGCGTGTTCGCCGTGATCGCGGCAGTACTGCTGGCCTGGAGCGGAAGGTTGCATCCGCACAGCGATTGGGTCATAGCGATCGCCTTCCTCATCGGCGCATTCTTCAGTGCGTTCGCCGGTTGGATCGGCATGAGCATCGCCACCAAGGCCAACGTGCGCACCACGCAGGCGGCGCGCACCAGCCTGGCCAAGGCCCTCAAAGTGAGTTTCACCGGCGGCACCGTGATGGGCCTCGGCGTGGCCGGCCTGGCGGTGGTGGGCCTCAGCACGCTTTTCATCGTGTTCCTCCATAAATACGTGGGGGATGCCGGTGCCAACAGCGAGGAAATGATGAAATGCCTCGAAGTGTTGGCGGGGTTCAGCCTCGGGGCGGAATCCATCGCGCTCTTTGCCCGTGTGGGCGGCGGCATCTACACCAAGGCTGCGGACGTGGGTGCCGACCTGGTGGGCAAAGTGGAGGCGGGGATCCCCGAGGATGATGCCCGCAACCCCGCCACCATCGCCGACAATGTGGGCGACAACGTGGGCGACGTGGCCGGCATGGGCGCGGATCTCTTTGGCAGTTACGTGGCCACCATGCTGGCCACCATGGTGCTGGGCCGTGAGGTGGTGAGCGCCGACAACCTCGGCGGCATGGCCCCGATCCTGCTCCCGATGGTGATCGCCGCCCTGGGCGTGCTGTTCTCCATCATCGGTACCTTCTTCGTCCGCATCAACAAGGACAGCGACAGCGTGATGGCCGCCTTGAACAAGGGAAACTGGGGCGCCATGGTGCTGGTGGCCGTGGTGAGCTATCCGCTCGTGAACTGGATGCTGCCTCCCACCATGCATTTCGTCCGCGACGGCGTTTCCACCGAGATCACCAGCATGAACGTCTTCTGGGCCATCATCCTGGGCCTCGTGGTGGGCACCTTGATGAGCATGGTGACCGAGTACTACACTAGCATGGGCCGCCGGCCGGTGCTGAGCATCGTGCGCAAGAGCGGCACCGGGCACGGCACCAACGTGATCGGCGGCCTGGCCATGGGCATGGAAAGCACGGTGTTGCCGATCCTGATCCTCGCCATGGGCATTTGGGGCTCCTTTGAGCTGGCCGGCATGTACGGCGTGGCCATTGCTGCGGCGGGCATGATGGCCACCACTGCCATGCAGCTGGCGATCGATGCGTTCGGCCCGATCGCCGACAACGCAGGCGGCATTGCCGAAATGAGCGGCCTGCCCAAGGAAGTGCGCGAACGCACGGACAACCTGGATGCGGTGGGCAACACCACCGCCGCCACCGGAAAAGGCTTCGCCATCGCCTCCGCGGCCCTTACGGCACTCGCCCTTTTCGCGGCTTATGTGGGCATGTCCGGCATCAGCGGCATCGATATTTACAAGGCCAATGTGCTGGCCATGCTCTTTGTGGGCGCCATGATCCCCTACTTCTTCAGCAGCCTCGCCATCAGCGCGGTGGGCAAAGCCGCCATGGAAATGGTCAAGGAGGTGAGGCGCCAGTTCCGCGAGATCCCCGGCATCATGGAGGGAACGGCAAAACCTGAATATGAAAAGTGCGTGGCCATCAGCACCAAGGCGTCGATCCGCGAAATGATCGCGCCCGGCGCATTGGCCCTCTTGGCCCCCGTCATTGTAGGGTTCACCCCGGGCCTCGGTGCGGAGGCACTGGGCGGCCTGCTCGCCGGCATCACTGTGAGCGGCGTGCTCATGGGCATGTTCCAGAACAATGCCGGTGGCGCATGGGACAATGCGAAGAAGAGTTTCGAGAAAGGCGTGGACATCGACGGCATCATGTACTACAAGCACAAGGCCGACAAGCCCAGTGCGCCGCACCAGGCCGCAGTTACCGGGGATACCGTCGGGGACCCCTTCAAGGACACCAGCGGCCCCTCGATGAACATCCTCATCAAGCTGACCTCCATCGTGGCGTTGATCATTGCGCCCCACATCAATGAGAACGACCATGCCCGTACCGTGACGGTGGAGCCTGCACAAGCGCCTGCGGCCGTGGTGGAGGTTCCCGTACCGGCTGCTGCGGTGGCCGCATACGGCAAGACGCTTTCCACCGGCTTTGAGCTGAAGGGCGGGGCCAACGGCATCGAAAGCGGCCTGGTCGGTTTCATCGAAAGCACGAACCCTGTTGACAAGACCACCTGGTTCAACTTCGACCGGCTCACCTTCACCAGCGGCAGTGCCGACTTGGACATGGAGAAGAGCAGGGACCAGCTCACCAACATCGCTGAGATCCTCAAGGCCTTTCCCAACGTGAAGCTGAAGGTGGGCGGCTACACGGACAACACCGGCAGCGAACAAGCCAACATCACGCTCTCCCAAAAGCGCGCCGATGCGGTGAGGGCGGCCCTGGTTGCCATGTCCGTGGAGGCGGGCCGCATCGAAGCCGAAGGGTACGGGCCGCAGCACCCCGTGGCGGACAACGCGAC
>CALMYC010000162.1 GCA_937873385.1 uncultured Flavobacteriales bacterium
AGGCCGGTGCCGCGGCTTTGCGGAACGTGACGGGCGCAATGCTGACCGCCTGGGCGCGCAACTCGCCGGTCTCCATGTTGAAGAAGGTTTCCGGATCGATGGGATGGCCCAGGTAGCGCGTCTCAAAGTGCAAATGACTGCCCGTGGAACGCCCCGTTGAACCACCAAGCCCCAGCACATCGCCGGCTTCCACATGGTCCCCTACCTCCACCAAGCGCCTGCTCATGTGCCCGTAAAGGGTCTCCAGGCCGTTCGGGTGGCGCACCACCACAACATTCCCGAAATCACGGTGGAACCTTGAGATGCGCACCATGCCGCCAAATGCGCTCCGCACGGTGTCGCCGGTCTGCAATTTCAGGTCCGTGCCGTAGTGGTGCCGCCCGTGGCGGATGCCGAACGGCGATGTGATGCGGCCCGCAATGGGCATGTGGTGATCACAATCCGCCCAAGCCAAATGAAGGGCCACCGTGTCCGTGATGTCCGGCCTTTTCTCGAAGATCTGGTCCGTGTTCCAATCGCCGTAGGTTTCATACGAAGGAATGAAGATCGAGGAATCGGCCGCCGTCCAGAGATCTCCGGCTGGTGTTTCGTCCACGATCGGCCCGGCACCGGTTTCGGTATAGGTCCCCACGTCCTCCGGGCCGCCGATGGCGCTGGCATCCTCCTGGCAGAAGGAGGCCGTCGCACAGGCGAGGAGGAGGGCCGCACCCGCGGTGCGTTTCATCGTTTTTCCGGCCATGGCGCGCAAAGCTATCCGCCCGCCCCAGCCCTGCAAGCCGTCCAGCCGCAACGTCATCAACGATCCACTGTGGCGGAAGGGCTGTCGCACCGGCATCGCTTTGGTACCGGGCGGATCGGGCGCTCGCCGCATCTTTGCAGCCCCCGGTTAATGATCGTTAAGCACCATGAAGCACTCTTCCCACGCGCTCCTCTACTCGTTCCTGCTCTTGGCGGCCTGCGGGTCGCCTTCCACTGACCGGCCCCAGGATACATTGGACGTGGACAGCGCCACGGTGGATGCCCGTGTGCGGCCGGGCATCTATGTCCCCGTGCGGCTCACCACCGATCTTTCCCAACTGGACAGTTCCGCCCGGCGGATGCTGCCTTTGCTCATCCAGGCATCCTGCATCATGGACACCCTGTTTTGGCGGGAAGCATGGGGGGCGGTCGACAGTCTGCCCGTGAAATACGCCGATCCGGAGGTTCGCAAATTCTTCCACCTGAACTACGGCCCATGGGATCGCATGGCCGGCAATGCACCCTTCATCGACGGTGTGGGCCGGAAGCCCAAAGGAGCGCGTTTCTATCCGGCGGACATGGATGCCGGCGAGTTTGATGCCTGGGGCGACAGCGCAAAGACGGGCCAATACACCATGGTGCGCCGTGATGCCGCGCACAACCTGACCGCCGTGCCGTACCATGTTTTCTTCAAGGATGCCGTTGGCCGTGCGGCCGCACTTCTGGAACAGGCCTCGGACATGGCCACGGACGCCGGTTTCAGGAATTACCTCCGGGCACGCGCCAATGCGTTGCGCACGGACAACTACAGGGCCAGCGACATCGCATGGCTTTCCATGCGCAACAACACCATCGACCTCATCATCGGCCCCATCGAGACCTACGAGGACCAATTGTACGGCTACAAGGCTGCACACGAGGCCTATGTGCTGGTAAAGGACAAGGCCTGGACCGCGCGGCTGGAGCGCTTCGCCAAGTACCTGCCGGCATTGCAGCGCGGGTTGCCCGTGCCGGCCGCGTACAAGAAGGAGGTTCCTGGAAGCGATGCGCAGCTCGGTGCCTATGATGCCGTCTACTACGCCGGCAATGCGAACGCCGGCGGCAAAACAATCGCCGTCAATTTGCCCAACGATGAGGCCATCCAACTGCAGAAAGGCACACGGCGCCTCCAACTGAAGAACGTGATGCAGGCCAAGTTCGACGGTATCATGGTGCCCATTGCCAATGAACTGATGGCCCCTGACCAGCGCAAGCACATCACCTTCAATGCATTTTTCCAGAACGTGATGTTCCATGAAGTGGCCCATGGCCTGGGCATCAAGCAAACCATCAATGGTCGGGGCAAGGTGCGCGATGCCCTGCTGGATGAGGCCGGTGCGCTGGAAGAAGGAAAGGCGGACGTTCTTGGCTTGTACATGGTGGAGCAGCTCCGTGAAAAGGGGGAGATCACCGATGGCGAACTGATGGACAACTACGTCACCTTCATGGCCAGCGTGTTCCGGTCCGTGCGGTTCGGCGCGGGCGATGCGCACGGCCGTGCGAACATGCTCCGCTTCAATTATTTCATGCAGGCGGGTGCGTTGGCACGGGATGCGTCCACCGGCACCTACCGGGTGGACCCGGAAAAGAT
The DNA here is from genome assembly GCA_937873385.1 of uncultured Flavobacteriales bacterium. Taxonomy (GTDB): domain Bacteria; phylum Bacteroidota; class Bacteroidia; order Flavobacteriales_F; family PHOS-HE28; genus PHOS-HE28. The sequence continues at coordinate 2,369 of CALMYC010000162.1, forward strand.
GCACAAGGCCATCGCCGACCTCAGTGGGCTGATCCTCCGGCTGCAGGGTGACGGCGATCTGGAAGGCGTCAAGGCGCTCATGGCCAAGGAGGGCTCCATCAGGCCCGAACTGCAAAAGGACCTGGACCGGTTGAAAGGCGCGCGGATCCCGGTGGATGTTGTGTTTGAACAAGGATCGGAACAGCTCGGCCTGAACGCACCAAGGTGATCACGGGCCCGAAATACGGATGAGCGGAACGGAAACCCCGGTGGGAAAAGGGGAAGGACTGGGAGCGTGGCCCAAGGCCGGCCTGCATTTCCTGGTTGCATTGGTGGTGTCACTCCCGGTGTCCGTGCTGGTCTGGTCATACCTCCCGGCGATGCGGCTTCCGGTGGTGGCCGGCATCGGCATTGACCGGCTGCTGGTCTTGCTGGTGGTGCTGGCACTGGTCCTGTGGGCTTTCCGCCGTTGGACGCTGGCCATGTACGGGTTGCTGGTCATTGCCCTGACCGTGCTCACCGTGCTGGATTTCCGCGGCAAATACGGGTTCAGCAACCTCGTTGGTGATTACGGCATGATGCTCTCCAACATGGCCCAGCGCACGGAGGCCCTTCCCGAGGTGAACGACCTGAAACCGTTCAAGGGTGCGGACAAACTGCGCCAAGCCATGGACTACAAGGACCCCGAGGTGCGCTCCTTCGCCGTGCGCGCGGCCACCACTTGGTTCAATGAGGAAGCAGAGGACGGGAAGGACCGCACCATGGTACAGGCCTTTTCCATTTTCAAGGTGATCAACTCCGCATGGGTGTATGTAAGCGACCCCGCGGATGACGAATACTTCGCCACCGCGAAGGAGAGCGTGCCGCTGCTGGCGGGTGATTGCGACGATCACGCCGTGCTCATGGCCTCGGCGATCAAGGCCATCGGGGGAAAGGTGCGGTTGGTGCGCACCACGGGCCACATCTACCCGGAAATGTGCGTGGGTGATGCCAAGGGCATGCAGCGCGCCGCCTTCCTGATCCGCAACGTGCTGTTTCCCGATGAGGCCCGCCATGCCGACTTGTACTACCATACCGATGCCAACGGGGATCGCTGGATCAACCTGGACTACACCCGCCACTACCCCGGCGGACCGGTGATGAACGAGAAGATCATCGGCATCCTGCACGTGTGACGCACCGGACATGGGCGCATCCTACATTTGGGCGGATGTCCGATGAGCGCAAACTGATGAACCCGGCGGAGCTGGCCAAGGCCAGCCACATGCGGCCGGGCGATCCGCGCATCACCATGCTGGCGGAGGTCAGCGGGCTGAACCGGCTGGAGCGCTTTTACAACGAGATCAAGGTGGGTCCCGGCGAGGATTTCATCAGCGCCTTGTTTGCGCACTTGGACCTGCGCCTTGACGTGGACCCCGCCGACATTGAACGCGTGCCCGGTGCAGGCGGCGTGGCCATCGTGGCCAACCATCCCTATGGCGCCATTGACGGCCTGGCCATGTTGCATGTGCTGCGCGAACGACGCCCGGACTTGAAGGTGATGGCCAACTTCATGTTGCAGCAATTGGAGCCGTTGCGCGATCGCTTCATCGGGGTGAACCCGTTCGAGGAACTCACCACGCGCAGCAGCTTCCAAGGCATGCGGCAGGCGCGCCAGCACCTCGCGGACGGCGGCGCCCTGGGCGTATTCCCGGCCGGGGAGGTGAGCAGTTACCGCAACGACCTTGATGCCGTGGCCGATCCGCGCTGGAAGACGCCCGTGATCAAATTGATCCGCCACGCGGGCGTGCCGGTGGTCCCGCTCTGGTTCGATGGCGCGAACAGCTTGGTGTTCCAGATCCTGGGCATGGTGCATCCGAGCTTGCGCACGTTGCAACTGCCGCGGGAAATGCTTCGCATGCACGGGCGCAGTGTGCGCCTGCGCATCGGCAACCCCCTCACCGAAAAGGAACTTGCGCAGTTCACGTCCATGGACGACCTGGCCCGCTACCTGCGCGCCAAGACCTATGCCATCGGCAGTGGGGTTACCGTGCGCCGCGAGCAGTTCCGGCCCTTGTTCTTTCCGCGACGGGCCAAGCCCATCGTGGAGCCGGTCAGCGTGGAAGGCATGGAGGCCGAACTGGCCAGGCTGGGGGACCGCAAGCTCAACACGCAGGGTGAGTTCGACCTTTACCTGGCCCCCAGTGGCAGGATCCCCAACATCCTGCGGGAGATCGGCCGCTTGCGTGAAGAGACCTTCCGCGCCGTTGGGGAAGGGACCAACAAGGCCATCGACCTGGATGAGTTCGACCTCTACTACGACCACCTCTTTCTTTGGGACCGCGACAAACGGAGGATCGCCGGGGCTTACCGCGTGGGGGATGGCCGCATGATCATGACCCGTTACGGCAAGCGCGGGTTCTACCTCAATACGCTCTTCAAGATGGGCCGTTCCATGCGCGGTGTGCTGGGGGGCAGTTTTGAACTTGGGCGCTCCTTCATCGTGCCGGACTACCAGCGCCACCGCCTGCCCTTGTTCATGCTATGGAGGGGCTTGCTGCTGCACGTCACCTCCAACCCGGACCACCGCTACCTCATCGGGCCGGTAAGCATCAGTGGCGGGTTCCGCAGAATTGTCAAGCCGAGAGTGAACGCGTTGGGGCGCGACCACCAGCACCACGAAGGGCTTCGCCCCGAAGGCCGTGACGGTCCGGCCCGGGGCCGTCGTGCGCTTCCGCATCCGCGCCCGTGACGTCGCGCTGGCGGTCGGCTATCCCGGCCTGATCTCCATCCGCAACCGGCCCGCCGGCACGGTCACCCCCGAGGTGCAGGCCAACGTCGACCTACGGATCGCGTTCCGGGTCCGCGACCACGCCGACTCCGTGCACGTCGTCGAGTCCGGCGAAGAGATTGGGCCCCAGCGGCCGCAGACCGCCGCCCGGCATGTAGCCGCACCAGCCCATCTGCGGCTGCAGCAATGCCGGATCGAGGGTGAGGCGAAAGTCGCCGAGCAGCCCCGTGCGCGGCGGCCGGTAGCCACCCTGCAGGAAGGTCGACGAAAGCTGGAAATCGGACATGTTGGTCTCCCCCAACTTTCACCTGTCGCAACCATAGCGTGGGCGCGGTTGAAGGCAAAAATGAGGCGATGCTCATCGCAGACTTCGCCGTCATCCCGAGCGCAGCGAGGGATCTTTAAGGACCGACCGGAGTAACCACCGCCCCTGCAGATAACTTGCAGGGATTTGCAGGTTATGAGACAATTCATCCGATTTATTTCAATATATTCATTGAACTGGCATGCATAAATTTCCCCCGGCGAGCGCCGATTACATGCGCGACGCCGACCCCATTGATCATGGAGATTGTTCGGTGCGGAGCCATCTCGGGCTCGCCTCGCCGTCGTCAAGGCTCTCCGCTGCGCTCCGA
>CALMYC010000163.1 GCA_937873385.1 uncultured Flavobacteriales bacterium
GGCCGGGCCGTTGAATCCGTTCGGAACGGGATTCCGGGTCCGCGATGGATTTCGTCCGCTCATCCCGATCATGCTTCAGGGCGGGCCTGAAAGTGCCGTGCCCCGCGCGGTCATGCGGTGCTTGGCCCCTTCACGTCGGCCTGGGTGGCCAGTCTGTGCCGTGCTCCCCGACCCGACCGCTCCATCCTAATTTTGATTTTCCGCGAGCCACTATCAATTTTTAGGGGTGTTGAGAAAATAATGCTACAAAACCATGTAGAGACCCCCTGTGTAAATATACCTTTGCCGTCGAAAAATAGCACAAAACACGAATGACCCCCCCAAATCTACGTGCCAAGGCCCTCCACGATGTGCTTGGCCGCCAGCCCAAACCTGTGGCTCGGCCAAGCAACCGCATCAGCGATTACTTCGGCACCAATGTGTTCAATGACGGGGCCATGCGCATGTTCCTCACCCAGGATGCCTACCTCGCCGTCCGCTCCGCAATTGACCGCGGGGAGCGCATTGACCGCAAGCTGGCCGACCAGGTGGCCAGCGGCATGAAGGAATGGGCCGCCAGCAAAGGCGCCACCCACTACACCCATTGGTTCCAACCGCTGAACGGGTCCAGTGCGGAAAAACACGATGCGTTCTTCGAGCCCCTGGGTGACGGGCGCAGCATTGAGCGCTTTGACGGTGGCATGCTCGTGCAGCAGGAACCCGACGCCAGCAGTTTTCCCAGCGGCGGTATCCGCAACACCTTCGAGGCCCGGGGCTACACCGCCTGGGACCCCGGAAGCCCGGCCTTCCTGATCCACCAGACCCTGTGCATTCCCACCATTTTTGTGAGCTACACGGGCGAGGCACTCGACTTCAAAACCCCGTTGCTCCGATCCATCCGCGCGTTGGACGAGGCTGCCACCGCCGTTTGCCAGTACTTCGACAAGGACGTGAGGAAAGTGATCGGCACGCTGGGTTGGGAGCAGGAGTACTTCCTGGTGGACGAGTCTTTTTACTATGCCCGGCCCGACATCATGATGTCCGGCAGGGCCCTTTTCGGCCACGGGCCCGCCAGGGGCCAGCAATTGGAAGACCACTATTTCGGCAGCATCCCCGAACGGACGCAGGCCTTCATGGTGGAATTTGAAACCGAAGCCCTGAAGCTCGGCATTCCCGTCAAGACCCGACACAACGAAGTTGCCCCCAACCAGTTTGAGTGTGCACCCGTGTTCGAGGAAATGAACCTCGCCGTGGACCATAACATGCTCCTGATGGACGTGATGGAGAAAACGGCGCGAAAGCACGACATGCGCGTGCTCTTCCACGAAAAGCCCTATGCCGGCGTGAACGGCAGCGGCAAGCACAACAACTGGAGCCTTGCCACGGACACGGGCGTGAACCTGCTGAAACCCGCCCGCACCCCCAAGGAAAACATCCAGTTCCTCGCCTTCTTCGTGAACACCATCGCAGCGGTGCATGCCCACGCGGAAGTACTTCGCGCCAGTATTGCCTCGGCCAACAACGACCACCGCCTGGGGGCCAACGAAGCACCGCCGGCCATCATCAGTGTGTTCATCGGCGAGTACCTCACCGGCCTGCTGGACGACCTGGAGAAGAACATCAAAAGCAAGATGAGCCCGGCCAGCAAAACCGAACTCAAGCTGGACATCGGCCGCATCCCCCCGGTACTGCTGGACAATACCGACCGGAACCGCACCTCGCCCGTGGCCTTCACCGGCAATAAGTTCGAGTTCCGCGCCGTGGGGTCCAGTGCCAACTGCGCCGCCCCGATGACCGTGCTCAACACCATTGTGGCCGCACAGCTCAAGGAGTTCAAGTCCGCCGTGGATGCCCTGATCGCCAAGGACGTGAAAAAGGACGAGGCCATCCTGCGGGTGATCCGCGACCTGATCGTAACCAGCAAAGCGGTGCGGTTTGAAGGCAATGGCTATGGGGATGCATGGAAGGAGGAGGCCGCAAAACGCGGCCTGCCCAATGTGCAGGATACGCCGCGCGCCCTGGATGCCTGGGGCAATGCCTCCACCAAAAAGCTCTTTGCCGACATGGGTGTGCTGGGTGCCAAGGAACTGGATGCAAGGCATGAGATCGAACTGCACAGCTACACCTTGAAAGTGCAGATCGAATCGCGGGTGTGCGCCGACATGGCAACCAACCACGTGCTTCCGGCAGCCATCCACTATCAAAACCGCCTGATCCAGAACGTGAAGGGCCTGCGCGAAGTGCTGGGCAAGGAAGCGGACAAGGCCGGGGCCATCCAATTGGAGCAGATCCGCAGGATGAGCCGCCACATTGAGGAGATCCACGCGCTGTGCCAAGCCATGACCGAGGCCCGCAAGGCCGCCAACATCCTCACGGACCAGCGCGCCAAGGCCATCGCCTACTGCGACACGGTGAAGCCCTTCCTGGACCGCATCCGCTACCATAGCAATAAGCTGGAGTTGATGGTGGACGATGAACTTTGGCCACTGCCCAAAATGCGCGAACTCCTCTTTACCCGCTGACCGGCCGGGGGAGAAAATTGCGGGGCCGCTTGGTCGGCGGTAGGGGACTTTGTTTATTTTCGCCCGGAACGATTCCGTTCACTTACCACGATCCGATCATGAGCATGAGGAAGTTCTTGACCTGCTTCACATTCATTTTTGCATGTGCCTCAGGGGTTTTGGCGCAGGGTAAGCAGGCCGAGGAGGCCGATGATGCCTTCCGAAAAGGGTTCTTCTTCAACGCCATTGAGTTGTACAAGAAGGCCTACACCACCGAAAAGAAGGCCAGCGAAAAGGCCGTGCTTATTTTCAAGGTGGCTGAAGCGTACCGGGCATTGGGAGACGCGGCAAACGCCGAGGTGTGGTATGAAAAGGCCAACAAGGCGCAGTATCCCGACCCCATCACCTACTATTACATCGGTGAGGCACTGAAGGAACAGGGCAAGTATGCCGAGGCCATTGCCGCCTACAACAAGTACAAGGAAAAGAACCCCGGCGACACACGTGCCGATGCCAGCTTGGCCTCATGCCAGCAAGCACAGGCGTGGAAGGATGCGCCCACCCGCTACAAAGTGGACCCCGAGGTGCTGCTGAACAGCCCCCAGTATGACTTCTGTGCCACGTTCTCGGACAAGCGCAACTCTGATGTGGTGTTCGTAAGCAGCCGCCCCGCAGCCACCGGCACGGAAACCGACGGCATTGCAGGCGAAAGCTTCACCGACCTGTTTGCCAGCAGCCGCGACAAGCTTGGCAAGTGGAGTGAACCCGTAAGGCTGGGGCCCGTGATCAACACCGCCGGAGCCGAAGGTCCGGCCGTCTTCAACGAGAAGCGCAACATGATGTACTTCACCCGCTGCCCGCATGAGAAGAAGAAGGCCTTCGGCTGCGACATCTGGGTGAGCAAGAAGGTGGGCAACGACTACAGCGAACCCGTGATGCTCGCGCTGAAACCCCAACAGGACAAGAAGGACACCTCCATGGTCACCATCGGCCACCCGGCCATTTCCAAGGATGGCACCTTGCTGGTCTTCAGCAGCAACATGAAGGGTGGCCAGGGCGGTAAGGACCTTTGGAAGGTCAGTTTGGACAAGAACGGCATGCCTTCGGGGCCCGTGACCAACCTGGGCAAGGAAGTCAACACGCCCAAGGATGACATGTTCCCCTTCCTGCGCAACAACGGCGACCTCTACTTCTCCAGCAATGGCATTGCCGGCATGGGCGGAATGGACATCTACCATGCCACCAAGACCGGTGATGCCCAATGGGGGCACGCGGAGAACATGAAATACCCCCTGAATAGCAGCGGGGACGACTTCGGCATCATCTTCGACGGCGACGAGGAGCGCGGCTTTTTCACCACCAACCGGCCCGGTGGAAAAGGCGAGGATGACATTTGGCGCTTCTATGTGCCCGACATGGTCTTCGCACTGCAAGGTGTGGCCAAGGACAAAGTGACGGGCAACCCGTTGCCAGGCACCAAGATCGAAGTGGTGGGCACGGACGGCTCCAACTTCAGCGCCTTGACGGACGAGAACGGCGGGTTCAATTTTGAGGAAAACGGCAAGGACCGCTACATCAAGGAGAACACCAGCTACACCATCCGCGCCAGCAAGGATGAATACCTGGTGGTGAACGACCAGATCACCACCGTGGGCCTCAAGGAAAGCACCACCTTCGTGAAGGAATACCTGCTGCAGCCCGCCGCCAGGAACGTGGCCATTGCCCTGCCGGAAGTGCTCTTCGAACTGGACAAGGCCAGCCTCACCCCGCAAGGCATGGATTCCCTCCAAACCCTGTACAGCACCCTGGTGGAGAACCCCACCATCGTGATCGAGCTGGCCGCACACACCGATACACGCGGGTCGGACAAGTACAACTTGACCCTTTCCCAGAACCGGGCACAGAGTTGCGTGAACTACCTCATCAGCAAAGGCATAGACCCCGCGCGCATGGTGGCCAAGGGGTATGGCGAAACTCGCCCGAAGATCACCGATGCCGAGATCGCCAAGATGGCCACCACCGAGGAGAAGGAAGCAGCCCACCAGAAGAACCGGCGCGTGGAGTTCAGCGTGAAGAGCTTTGACTTTGTGCCAAAGGCCAACGGAACCCAGGCCCCAGGCTCCAACTAGCGCAATTTTGCAGCTTAAGGGCATCCCGTGACCGCGGGGTGCCCTTTTGTTTAGAACCCATGAAAGAAGATACTTCACGCTATGGCCGGCGCGGCGTAAGCAGTGGCAAGGAGGAAGTCCACAGCGCCATCTCCCATCTCGACAAGGGCCTCTTTCCGAAAGCATTCTGCAAGGTGGTGCCCGACACCCTCGCCGGCAGTGATGACCACTGCATCGTGATGCATGCCGATGGGGCAGGCACAAAGAGTGCACTGGCATACGCCTACTGGAAGGAAACCGGTGATGCCAGTGTATGGAAGGGCATTGCCCAGGATGCCGTGGTAATGAACCTGGACGACTTGCTCTGCGTGGGCGCCACCGACCGCATTTTGCTGAGCAGCACCATCGGCCGCAACAAGAGGCTTGTCCCCGGCGAGGTGATCGCCGCCATCATCAACGGCACCGAGGAGTTTCTCCAGCAGATGCGCGACTTGGGCATCGGCATTCACAGCACGGGCGGCGAAACCGCCGACGTGGGCGACCTGGTGCGCACCGTGATCGTGGACAGCACCGTGACCTGCCGCATGCGCCGCGACCTGCTGGTCGACAATGCGCGGATCCGGCCCGGCGACGCAGTGGTGGGCCTTGCCAGCTACGGCAAGGCCAGCTATGAGCGACAGTACAATGCCGGCATGGGGAGCAACGGGCTGACCAGTGCGCGCCACGATGTGTTTGCCAAGGCATTGGCCAAGGCGTATCCGGAAACTTTCGATCCCGGTACGCCGGAAGAACTGGTGTACTGCGGAGAGGCGCGCTTGACCGATCCCTTGGAAGGCACCCCGTTGGATTTCGGTAGAGCTGTGCTTTCCCCTACGCGCACCTATGCGCCGGTGGTGCGTGATGTACTGAACGCGTTCCGAAGGGAAGTGCACGGCATGGTGCATTGCAGCGGTGGTGCACAGGCCAAAGTGCTTCATTTCATCGACGGATTGCGCGTGGTGAAGAATGACCTGTTGCCCGTGCCGCCGCTCTTCAACGCCATCCAACGCATGAGCGGAACCCCGTGGCGGGAGATGTACAAAGTGTTCAACATGGGGCACCGCATGGAGTTCTACTTGCCGCCCGCGCGCGCCGGGGAAGTTGTGGCCATGGCCGCCGCGTACCACATTGAGGCCAAGGTCATCGGACATGTGGAAACAGCCCCGGCCAAGGAGGTGCTGCTCACCAGCCCGCACGGCACCTATAGCTACACGGCTTGACCCGGCCCTGAACACGACATGAACGACCTCCTCTCCAAGCTTTCCACCATTCACGACCGCCGCGAGGAGGTGGGCAAGCAGCTCGCCGATCCGTCCGTGATCGCGCAGCGTGAGCGCTTTGTGGCCTTGAACCGGGAGTACCGCGAACTGGAACCCGTGGACCAAGCCTACCTGCGGTACCGGCGCATGGTGGAGCAGCTTCGCGGCACCGAGGAACTCCTGCGCGCGGAGCGCGATACGGACCTGCTCGAACTGGCACGGGCCGAAAAGGCCGAGCTCGGTGCCGCCCTTGAAGAGATGGAGGAGGGCATCAAAATGCTCCTGGTGCCGAAGGACCCGAACGACGAGCGCAACTGCACCCTGGAGATCCGCGCGGGAACAGGTGGTGACGAGGCGGGCATCTTCGCGGGCGACCTGCTGCGCATGTACACGCGTTACTGTGAAGGGCGGGGCTGGAAGGTGGAAGTGGCGGACATCAGCGAGAACAGCGCCGGTGGCGTGAAGGAGGCCGTCCTCAACGTGCAGGGCCAGGGTGCCTACGGCGTACTGAAATTCGAGGCCGGGGTTCACCGCGTGCAGCGCGTGCCCCGAACCGAGGCCAGCGGCCGCATCCATACCAGCGCCGCCACCGTGGCCGTGCTGCCCGAAGCCGAGGAGTTCGACGTGGAGCTCAAGGACAGCGACGTGAAAATGGAAACCGCGCGCAGCGGTGGTGCAGGTGGGCAGAACGTGAACAAGGTGGAAACCAAGGTGCGCCTCACACACCTCCCCACGGGCCTGGTGGTGATGTGCCAAACGGAGCGCTCACAGCTGGGCAACCGCATGAAGGCCATGCAAATGCTGCGCAACAAGCTCTATGAGGAAAAGGTCCATGCCGCGGACGAGGCCTTGTCCGCGCACCGCCGAAGCCAAGTTTCCAGCGGTGACCGCAGTGCCAAGATCCGCACGTACAACTATCCGCAAAGCCGTATCACCGACCACCGCATCGAGTTCACGGTGCACAACTTGGCCGAGGTCATGGATGGTGCCTTGGACCAGCTCCTCGATGCCTTGCAACTCGCTGACCGGACGGAGAAACTGAGGGCAGGGGAAAGCGCCTGAACCATCACCCACCGCCGCTCGTCCCAGTGGGTGCGATCGGAGCCGTCCTTCCACCGCACCGGTTTGCCACTGGGCAAGGGAACGGTGCGCAAGGCTTGGCAAGAACCCGAGTACGGAGGCAGGCACGTCGGGCCGCCAAAGGGCATGTGGAGAACGGCCCTTTCCATTACTTTGGCCCAATGGCCGAGTTTACCCTGCTGATGGGAGCCAACCGCGGTGATCCACACGCCACCTTTGCGCGTGCAACCACCCTGATCGAAGACCGCATCGGGCCGATCCTGGCCTCCAGCCGCGACCACTGGACTTCGCCTTGGGGTTTTGACGATGACCGGCTCTTCCTCAATCGCGCACTCCTGGTGGGATCTCGAAGAGAGCCCCGTGAAGTGATGGAGAAGCTGCTGGCCATTGAGGAGGAACTTGGCCGTGTGCGCCAGGAAGGCATCCGCTACGCTTCCCGCACCATCGATATCGACATCCTCTTCGTGGAAAGCCGCATAATGGATCTTCCGGATCTCCGCGTGCCCCACCCAAAGGTCCATGAACGGGCGTTTGCACTGGGCCCTGCAGCAGATATTGTGCCCGGGCTGGTGCACCCGGTGCTGCAGCGAACGGTGCTGGGCCTGCTGAACGACGTGCTGCAAAAGCCATGATACCGCCTTATGGATACATTGCCGTTGAAGGATTGATCGGCGCCGGCAAGACCACTTTGGCCAAACGGCTTGCCGTGGAATGGGGCGCGGAAACGGTGCTGGAGGAGTTTGCCGACAATCCTTTCCTGCCGCGTTTTTATGAAGATCCGGCCCGCCATGCTTTTTCCCTTGAACTTTCGTTCCTCGCGCAGCGCTACCACCAACTGAAGCAAGTGGGGGAGCGAAGCCTCTTCCATCCAACCACGGTGGCGGACTATTCCATTGGCAAGTCCCTCGTTTTTGCCAGCGTGACCCTGGTGCCTGACGAACACGCGCTTTTCCGCGACTTGTATACCATCATGTACGGGGGGCTGCCCAAGCCGGAGCTGCTGGTATACCTGCACCTGCCCATGGGCACCGTGCGCGAACGGATCCGTTCCCGCGGACGTTCATACGAACAGCAGATCAGCACGGAATACCTGGAACAGTTGCAGGAACGGTACCTCGACCACCTGCGCAAACTGGACGGTGTCCGCGTACTGGTGGTGGACATCGAAGGCCATGACCTGCTCAAGGACCCTCAGGCGTACCACCGGTTCCTGGAATTTGTGGGTCGGGAGCGGCTGCCCGGGCATTACGTCGAACGCCTGTAGCCCATCCATTGCTCCGGCCCACTCCGGACCATTGGCCCGAAAATTCGCCGAGCAGGGGGCGGCCGCCCTGATTTTTGTCCACAACAAACCGCATGAACAGCCTCCCCGATCCCGTTGCAGCACCCTTTTCACACACTTCACCATGTGGACAACTGGTGGCATGGGGCCACCGGACCTTGGCATGATAGCTGGTTAAGTTTGCCAAGATCCGGAAAAAACAAACAGATCAACTCATGGAACAAAATCACCTCAAGGGCTTCGCCATGCTGGCCGCGACTGCCTTGGTGGTCGCCGGTTGCGGCGGTCTCGGTAAGATGGACAAGTATGCCTCAACGATCACGCACACCGTGGACCCCGATCCCCTCATTGTGCAGGGTGACACCGTCCATGTGAACGTAAACGGGAATTTTCCGGGGAAATATTTCTACAAGAAGGCGCAAGTGGAGCTCACCCCCACCATCACCTATGCAACGGGCGAATCCCCGTTGAAGATGGCCGGTTTCCAAGGGGAAAAGGCCGCGGGCAATTATACCGTGGTGCCCTACGAAAGCGGAAAGAGCTTCAGCTACAGCGACAAGGTGGCCTACACGCCCGCCATGGAGCAAAGCCAACTGATGCTGAAGATCCTCGGCAAGCAAGGCAAGAAGGAAAAGCCCTTCAATGCCGTGAAGCTTGCTGACGGCGTGATCACCCCCCCTTATCTCGTGATGAGCGACGACCGGGTGATCATGGCGCCGGACAAGTTCGTGCGCGTTACCAGCCACAGCGCCAACGCCACCATCAACTACCTCGTGGCCTCCGAAGTGGTGCGTCCCTCCGAACTCAAGGACCAGGACGTGAAGGACATGAACAACTTCGTGAAGAACGGGATGAAAAACCCCCGCATCTCCTGGAAGGGTGTGAACATCGATGCGTACGCCTCACCCGAAGGCGAAGTGAAGATGAACGAGAACCTCGCAGACAAGCGCGCAGCCACCGCCAAGCGCTGGATCCAAGGCGTGCTCCAGGCCAATAAGGTCACCACGGCCAAGGATAATGCCTTCTACACCCTCAACCCCAAGGGCGAGGATTGGGCCGGCTTCAAGACAGCCACGCAAGCCAGCAATTTCAAGGACAAGGACTTGGTGCTCCGCGTGCTGGAGATGTATCCGGACGTGGACAAGCGCGAGCAGGAGATCAAGAACATGGCCGCCACCTACAAGGAATTGTCCGAGGACATCCTGCCCAAGCTGCGCCGGAGCGAAGTGAGCCTGAACTACGAAGTGAACGGGTACAGTGACGCGGAGTTGAGCAGCATCAGCAAGACCAATCCCGACACGATGACCGTGGAGGAACTGCTCAAGGCCGCCAGCCTCACCACGGACCTCAATGAGCAACTGCGCATTTACAAGGCGGCTGAGCGCCTGTACCCCCAGGATTACCGCTGCACCAACAATGTGGGCTATGTACTCTTCCAGCAAGGCAAAAGCGCTGAGGCCCAAGCCGAGTTCCAGAAGGCCAATGGCATCATGGACAACCCCATCAGCACCAACAACCTCGGGGTGATCGCCCGCCAAAAGGGTGACCGGGCCAAGGCTGCCGAACTCTTCGCCAAGGCCACCGCTGCCGGACCGGACGTGAAGTACAACCAAGGCATCATCGCCATCCAGAACGGGGATTACAGCAGCGCCAACAGCAGCATGGCCGGCCAAAACACCTTCAACGCCGCATTGGCCAAAATGCTCGGTGGTGATGCTGCCGGCGCAGGCACCATCCTCGCCGCCAGCCCGGACAAGGACAGCGCCCAAGGCCACTACCTCGCCGCCATCATCGCCGCCCGCACCAACAACGGCGACGGCGTGCGCAGCAACCTCGCCGCCGCCGTGGCCAAGGATGCCAGCCTGAAGGACAAGGCCATGAAGGACCTCGAGTTCCGGAACTTCAAGGACAGTCTCGGACTTTGAACCAAATTGACGAAATGCAAAAAGCCCTCGCCAGAATTGGCGGGGGCTTTTTCGTTTAGCTTCGTGGCATGCGGGGCGGAAGAGGTGAAATACAGGGGTATGAGCCGTTCGGGGCACTACTACCCGGACGGAACTACAGCTCAGGCTCAAGCCGTTTCCTCTTCCAGGGCCAGGAGCACGATGATGAAATTTACGGTACAACCGGTACCAGCTATGACTTTGGGGCGAGATTGTATGATCCGAGGCTGGGACGGTGGTTGAGCTTGGACCCGTTGGCGGCTGAATCTCCAGAAAAATCTCCGTACAATTTTGTATCGAACAATCCGATAAGTCGAATTGATAAGGATGGACAAATCGACTTTCAATACACTGTTTCCTACCGGTGTAATGCGGACAAGACTTACACCAAAGTCATCAATGCGACTGCCGTTTATTACGTGGTCAACTTAACCGCACAGCAGCATCTTACAGCCAATCAGATACCCACGAATGGCGATCGTAAGTTTAGTGTCACCAATACCAGTCCTGGTGGGAAAGGAGCAAACCCAGTGCATGCTGATGGCACTGCGATAACGGCGTTAGAATTCAACGTTAATTTCATATACAAGGATCTAAAACCTGCCGATTATGGAAAGATGCCAGATGGGGCCAATGTGATTTTTGTGGTTGACCAAGTGAAAGATGTTGGCACAGACAGGTCGGCATTAGCATACGCAAATCAGGATGGACAAGCAATCGTTTCCTCTTTTCTCAGTTCCATGAAAAGTGGAGTTATGACCCATGAGAAAGGACACAACTTTGGTCTGACCTTCGATGGTGGACCAGATGACGGTACCCATTCCTCAAATCCCAAGTCGATTATGTTCCCCTCGATTGGAGGTAACCAATTTCCTGCCGCTGCAATGGAGAAACTAGTTGGGTCGATTGGCATATCCGGTTATCAAAAAGAGGGTACATACCACTACGGGAATAACAACGCAAGGGAACAAGGCAGAGAGCTTCTCAAGGACAAAGCAGAGAAGTACAATTCTGATGGCTATAATGCAGTCACGCAATAGTATTGCTCGATTTTTAGCCATGGGCGTTTTAGTGGTGTGTAGTTGCACCTCATCATCGGATGATACCAATGTTGAGCAATCTGGAATTGCTCAACATTGGTCCATTGAAATCATCCGACAGCCCAGAGTTAATCTCTTTCGGCATGCGCGAGTTGTTGTTCTAACAAATGATTCGATTAACGTAGATGACACTCTGCAAGGGAGGAGGTCCTATCCAATAAACCGATACGGAAGCAAGCTCTTGATAAGCGTCTCCGATGCCGTCTTGACCTTTTACGAAGCACCGGTCAAGCTCTTGGATAACGACAGCCTTAGCTCTCTTGTAGTTCTGCGGAATTCGGTGGGTGCCTACAAGTCATTGTACACACCCGCGCCGAGAATCGAAGAAATCTCCCTGTAACTGGCGCGAGCTTGTAGCTCGTGCCTTCCCTGCTCCCCCCTCCTCCCTTCGCGTATGCCAGCAGTGGCGGTAGCCGCGCAGTAGTGCGGCACAACCTTGGCCACGGTGCGGCGTTCCCAGCGGTCCGGCCCCGGCCCATTTCCCCCCTCTGGGGCAAAAACTTATCAACACCCGCCCAAACCGCCAAAACCCCTTCCCCCGCCTGCCTTTCCTGCCGTTTCCCCTTCTTCCTCCCTTAGCCCGCTCCCGCGCCGGTTCCGGCGGGTTGGCGGGGTGGGGGCGGGTGGTGTTTTATGGGTGGTTGTTTATTGGTTTAGGTCGTAGTGGCCGGGGCTGTTATTCGGGCGGTGTTCCGTTGCTTTTTTAGCGGCTTGTTGGGCTGTTCCTGCGCGGGTTTGACGGGCGTTGCATGGCGGTGGTTCCGCGTTTGTGGGGCGCGTAGCGGGCGGGCGTTGTTTTGGCTTGCGGGGTCGCGGGCTGGGCTTTTACCTGCTGCTGGGCGGGCGTGGCTTGTCCGGGCGGGCTTCTTTCCCATCCCCACGCTCGGATGTAACCACGAGGCCCTAACGGAACCCGGCGCTCAGGTTGAGCTTCCAGTTACCTGCGGCGCGACCCCGAGTGCCCGGCCCTTCATGCGCCTCTGGCGGGCTCCCGCTACATTCGCCTTCCCATGAGCGAACACCTCAGAGATCACGTTCCTGGCACCACATATTTCTGCACACTCACAGTGGTGGGCTGGGCGGCAGTGTTCCCCTCAACTGGCACGAGCTTGTGGCCCGGGCCTTCCTGCTTCGCGGCGCTGTTGGTGCGCGGAGTGCCCCCGGCGATGCTCCGCGAGAGCCGCACCTTGTTCCTGCTTGTTCCAGGCCTCTGCATGGTGGCCAAGGGTATCAGCTTTGTGGAACCGATGTGGAGCTTCTATTTCTTCCTCCTCACACCTTTCTTCCACCGGATCCCCGCCCGGCGGGACAAACACCTGCCGCAACGGTGATCCCGGGCCAAGCCACGAGCCGGGACCCGTGCTTCCTTTACGGCTGGCACGTTGCTGCATGAACGATGATCCAAACGACTGATCTCGGGCAGAGCCTTACCCGTCTTTTCGACCGGCAAGTACGGCAGCACGGCAACTGCACGGCTTTGCTCACACCAAAGGCTGCATGGACATACGCCGGGCTGGATGCGTGGTCCAACACCATCGCCCATGCCATCATCCGTGGCGTGGGCCCGGGAAAGGAACCCATCTGTATCTGCCACCGCCAAGGTGCATTGAGCGTGGCGGCCACCCTGGGGGTATTGAAGACGGGAAGGCCTTACGTGCCGTTGGATCCGAACGCTGCGCCAGGGGACCGGGACGCAACCGTGCGGGCCACACAGGCACCGGACGTGTTGTACGTTCCGGAAATGCTGGGACCATGGACGCAGGCAACGGGCGGCAGCCTGCTGGTCCTGGCCACACCGTTGCAACCGGACAAGGAGGCCAACGGCCCTGTACATGCCGATGTCAACCCGGATGACCTGGCCTGCATCTTCTTCACCAGTGGCACCACGGGCGCACCCAAAGGCGTGATGGACTCGCACCGCAACGTAGTACACAATGTGCTGCGCTATACGGAAACGCTCGGCATCAATTCCGCGGACCGGCTGACGATGATCCAGTCGCCGGTGTTCAGCGGCACCGTATCCAGCCACTTCAGTGCCTTGCTCAACGGGGCCGCGCTGCTGCCGTTCGATCTGCAAACGGAAGGCCCGTTGCGCCTTGCGGAATGGCTCGTGCGATCACGCGCAACCATCTATCATTCGGTGCCGTCCATTTTCAGGAGCGTGGTGGCCAGCGGATCGAAGTTCAACGAAGTGCGGGTGGTGCGGCTGGAAGGGGATGCCGCAGCAGCGGCCGACCTGGCGCTGATGAAAGGAGCGTTCAACGACAGGGCCATCCTGGCAAACGGACTGGGCACCACCGAAACCGGCTTGGTGCGGCAGGCTAGGCATACGGCCCGGGACCATGTTCCGGCCGGTCCGCTGTCCATCGGCGGGGCCGTGCCCGGCGTGGAAATGCGCATCGTGGATGAACAAGGCCGCCCGTTGCCTGCCGGGACCATTGGCGAGATCGAAGTGCGGAGCCGATACCTTGCACTAGGCTATTGGCGAAATGAAGACCTGACGGCGCAGCGGTTCCATGCGGAACCCGGCACGCCGGGGGTCCGCTCCTACCGCACCGGTGACCTGGGCACCATGGACGCACGTGGTGCAGTGGACATCATAGGCCGCAAGGACGGCGGCTTCAAGGTGAACGGCCAATGGGCAGCGCCCGCCACCGTGGAGCAAGCCCTGCTGGAAACCAATTTGTTCGACCAAGTGCTGGTGGTGGCCAATGGCCGGGATCCAGGTGCTTCACCGATCGCCTATGTTGTGGTGAAGCAGCGAAGCCGATGGGACCCGGCGGAACTGCACCGTGCGTTGGCCACCAAGCTTCCTGCCCATGCACTCCCCGGCGCCTTCGTCCCCATGGACCGCATTCCCTGCACCGAATATGGCAAAGTGGACCGTTCCAAATTGCCGGTGCCGGATTCCGCGCTGCCCGGTTATGTTGCTCCCCGAACGGAAGGCCAACAACAAATGGCGGCCATTTGGGAAGAGGTGCTCGGTGAAAGGAGGATCGGCCTGAACGACCATTTCTTCCTGCGTGGCGGTGATTCGCTCAGTGCCTCAACGGTGGCCGCCAAAGCGCGGCAGTTGTTCCATTTGGCCGTGGACGCAAAGGACCTGTTGCTGCACCCCGTGCTGGCGGACTGGATGAATTGGCTGGAGCAGGGCGCCATAGGCGGACAGGTTGTGGCCAAGACGGAATTGAAGCCGCCGGTGTTCTGCGTGGACTGGCCGGGCGGACAAGGCTGGGAATTGGCCGGGCTGGCGCAGCTGCTGGCGCATGAACGCATATTGCACTGCATCCCTTCCTGCGGAATGGATGATCCCTGGCCCCGGGAAACGGACATTCGCACCATGGCGGAATGCACGCTTGCGAAGATCCGGGCGTTGCACCCGGAAGGCCCTTTTGTATTGGCGGGAAACTGTTATGGCGCGATCGTGGCAATGGAAGCCGCAAGCCTGCTGCAGAAAAGGGACGGGTATTCGGGAACAGTGCTCTTGTTGCAAGTGGGTCCCCGTGATTTTCCCACGCTGGTTCCCAAGGAAGACCTGCGGCGTTCGTTGCGGGATGATCGCCGCAGGCATCTGCGAGCCCTTTGGGCTTCGGTCCGGCAACGACCGGTACGGGATGCCTTGCCGGAGATCGGACAGGTCCTGCTGCGAAAGGTCGGAGCCTCGGGGCTTCGGCTGCTGCAACGCATCCCGCTTGCGGGCCGCATGAGCAGGACGCAATCACCGCCCATTTACCGGGCTGCACGCATGGCGCTGCGCGAACACAAGCCGGAAACCTTCCACGGCCCGGTGTCACTGTTCTTGTCCGGGCGTGCCGTACAGGCATATACCCATGCACCGCATCGAACGTGGGCCGGGCTGGCGGACCATGTGCGCCTGCATCTCTTGCCAGGATCCACGGACAAGGTGCTTGCCAAGGAAAACGAGGTTGCATTGGCCCGCTTGATCATGCACGAACTTGAATGACGTGCCTGCGTCACCATTGCCGGCCAACATCCGTCAGGGCATTTCGCCGAGCACCACCACATCACCATTGCTCTTGCGCACCAAGCTGCGGTCGTACTTCACCTTCATCAGGCCGGTGCCCTTTTGGTAAGTGATGATCCCCACAGGCCCGCCGTAGGACAATTGTTTGTCGGCAAGCTGCGGGGTCATCTGCACATCAAAGCGGAGCGTTTTGTTCTTCCTGGCTGCACGCCGGGTAAGGTTGGCATTCCGGGTATCCACGAGCACCTCCTTGCTCAAGTAACCATCCTGCTCAAAACGGAGGTAGGCCCGGTCTCCCACGGAAAGCTTCAGTTCGAAATGGCCGTTCGGCTCCAATTCCAGTGGCAGGCAGAGCCAATTGCCCACCTCCAGTACCTCAAACAAGCCTGCTTGTGCGCCCTCATCGGTAAGCACGCGGCCATGGATCACCACTTTGCCTTGGGCCTTGGCGGGCAATGAAACCAGCATGCTGCAGGAAAGGATGGTGATGGGGAGCATCAGGGGAAGAATGGTCCTTGTTTTCATCGTCGTGGGAATTTGGTCGGGCTCCGGTACAAAGCTCCGTGCACCGGTCTGCCGGTACAATACCCACAAATCAGGATTTTGATCGCCGCCTATACCCAGCAACGGTCCACCGCATACCTCACCAGGCCAGCCACACCGCGCACGTTCAGCTTGGCCATCAGATGCTTGCGGTGGGTCTTCACCGTATCCTCCGTAATGAACAGGGCGGCGCCGATCTCGCGGTTGGTGAGGTCCAGGGCCACCATTCGGATGATCTCGCGTTCGCGATTGGTGAGGCCGATGTAATCACCGCCCATGCGTGTTGCCGTAAAGTGATA
>CALMYC010000164.1 GCA_937873385.1 uncultured Flavobacteriales bacterium
CGTCCTTCGCATCGCTCACCAAGTGCTGCTCCACGGCCTGGGCGCGGGCCAGTACTTCAGGATCGCCTTTCAGGTGGTGTCGCACGAGCTCCTGGTATTTGGCGGGGAGGGAGTGCCATTCAATGAGAGCGGGCTGGCCGGGGCAAGCCTTCTGCACGCGATTGATGCGCCCGCTCTGCACGGCCTGCTTGTAGGCAGGCTCGCTGATGCAGGCATCATTCACCAGCTCGGCGTACTCCAAAAGCACCACTCCCTCGCGCAGTATCATGCTGGCAGAATGGCCTTTAGGGTGGTGGCGAATACGGTGGCCTGCTCCAGCACGGCGCGGCGCAGGCGGGCGTTGTCGGCTTCGAGTTCCCTTACTTGGTCCTCGGCATCGAGGGCGCGACTGATATTGCGGTCGTTCGCATTGCTCATTACTACCAGCTCATCCTGTCGCTTCTCCAGCTCGCCCTCCATCCAGGTGGCGTTCTTTTCCAGGGCGGCGTTGCGGGTGTGCAGCTGCTCGGTGTTCATGGTGGTGGCCTTATTCATCGCTTAGGCCAGATTGAGTGTAAGCTGGCTGGTGAGCAGGCTGCGCGCGCCCAGCACCAGGCGAATGCCTGTTTCGGTAACGAACCAGCTCGCAGCAGGGGCGCTGAAGAGCTGCACCATCGCGCGGTGCTCCTTGGGCAGTTGCCGGGCCACCGTGAAGGAGTGCGGGGCCTTGCACCCGGTACACAGCAGCGCATCACGCAGGCTGTACCACTGCTTGCCCTCCAGCGCCACCATGCGCACCTTGCCGGCCAGCAGCCCCACCGTGGTGGTGGGCACTGCCCGCGCATCCAGCACACCGGCCGGCAGGCTGCCCGGCAATGCTTTGGCCGCCGTGCCGCCCACCGGGTTGGCCACGGGGCGCGTTACCTCCTTGGCGTTGGGCATGGTGTAGCTGCCTCGGCTGAATAGCGCGGGCAGCACGTCTTTGGTTACCCACTTGCGAATGACCTTGGCTTCGGGTCTGTTGCTTCGGAATACCAAGGCCCACATTCCACTTTCGCTCACGAGGAGGGTGTTGCGGCGCTGCCCGCCACCTGAACCTACTATTGGTAGGTTTTGCTTTTCATCTGCATCAAGGCTATGAGTGGCGCGATTGGCATCGTTCAGACCAAGTGCGCCGCACAGGTCCTTGGCGGCGAACCATGGCCGTTGCTCAATGAGCATTGCGCGTAATTGGTGCTGCCGGAAGTTGAAGATGCTGGGTGTAAGGCTCTGCGTGTTCATGGTATTCAGGGTTTAGTGGCCTATCGGCCGGTTTGTTTCTTTGGTGAAGTGCGCAGTGCAACCAGCTCGTCGTGCAGGGAGAGTATGCTGGCGTTGCGCCGCTTGCCACTGAGCACATACCGCACATAGTCGTAGCTGTAACCACGCTTGTGGCGGCCCATGCGGCGCGCTATGGTCATGGACTGCACCATGCGCACATCTCCTACAGCCACAGCTCTCTTTTTGTCCTTTCGCTCAGTGCTTATCATTGCTGTCCCTTACCAACGGGACAAACATAGCGTCATTTAGAACGCGCGTCAAATATGACGCGTGGAATAGTTTTCAACACATGAGTGTGGCCAAGCGGCTCGGCGAGTACTTCAGGACCATCGGGACCAGTGTGCATCAGGTGACGAAGCGCTGCGACTTCACCCGAGGAGCCTTGGATAAGGTGCTGCGCAAGGACACTGGCTTACATAGCGACACCCTTGCCAAGATTCTATCCGAGTACCCCGACCTCGATGCCGATTGGCTTTTGCTCGGTATCGGCGAAATGAAGCGCTCGGCTCCCAGGCCTACAGGCTCCAAAGAGCCTATAGTCCCGAGGGCGCACGTGAGTAGGGCGAGTGCCGCGAAGTCACTTACCGACCAAGAGATAGATGCAGTTCGTAAGCTGCTTCAGGATCAAGTGGAGGCCGCTCAAAAAGGGGCCACGCCAGCCAAGGGCAGGAAGGCGGGTTAGGCCCTCACCCCGGCCCTCTCCGAGGGAGAGGGGGCAATGTGTTGCTGCGCGTGGTGTGGCAGCGCGTTTAATAATGCAAGAAGCCCCGCTTGTGGCGGGGCTTCTTGCATGGTGGCGCGGTGCGGGTGTTAGCGCAAAAGCTCGGCCTTCTTGGCGCCGAACTCCTCTTCGCTCAAGGCTCCGCTCTTCTTCAGTTCGTGCAACTTGCCGATTTCCTCGGCCACATTGCGCACGCTGGGTGCGGCAACGGACCCCCCGTTGTACTTGGCATCGAACGCCTCATCGGTCATGGTCAGGAACTGGATGAACTCCACCAAGGCGACGATGGCGGGTACCAGGGTCCAAAAGAACAGCAAGTACAAGATACCCTTGCCGCTCTGGCCCAGGTAGAACTTATGGGCTCCAAAGCCCCCAAGGATGAATGCGAGAATAGCTGCTGTGGTTCTGTTCTTCATGGTCGTGATCTTGTTTGGAGGGGCAATATAGAAAGATCGCAAGTGGTGCAACTCGCGCTGGAGCACGGCCTGCACGTGCACGACTTGGGCGAGCGGAAGAACATGGGCAACAGGCGCGTAGAGCTACTGTTGACGAACGTTTGAGCGCGAAACGTTGATGCCAACGTTGA
>CALMYC010000165.1 GCA_937873385.1 uncultured Flavobacteriales bacterium
CGGCGCGTATGACAGGCCGTTGCGGTGGGGCAGCATAGGGAAGGGATTGGGGGCTTTGTTGGTGCTCGGGTTGGCCTGGGCGGAATGGCACCAGGCATTCCCATTCCCATTTCTGGCCAGGTTCACCGTGGCGGCAATCGTTTTCGTTGGCGTTCGCGCGCTCCTTTCCATGATCCAGTTCGGCCGCCAAGGCCCCCTGAACACCCACCATGCCAGGATCCTGGCCATTGGAACAAAGGGTGAAGCCGACCGGGCATTGGCGCTGTTGTGGCAAACCCATTACGGATTGGACCGGGGAATTGTGGTGGATCCCGTTCAGGCTGGAGGCATGGACGGCGCGGGACAACTGCGCGGTTTGATCAAGCGCAACCGCGTGAATGAAGTTGTTTTCTGCGCGAAGGACATGCGGATGCAGTGGATCATCCGATTGATGGAGGAGCTGAGCCCCGGCGCTTCAACGTTCAAGATCGCCCAAGCGGCATCCGAGTTCATCATAGGGCCAAGTTCCACCGAAAGTTTGCAAGACCTGTTGGTGCCCAGGGAACATTCCGTGCACAGCTCCAGCGCCCGCAGGCATCGGCGGATCCTGGATGTCCTGGTGTCACTTGGCCTTCTCACCACCGCACCGGTGGCCATCTGGTTTATGCCGTCCAAGGCCGGCTTGATCCGCAATATTTTCCAAGTGCTCAAAGGTGAAAGCACATGGCTGGGATACAAGGGGGCGATCACCGACCCGCGCGTGCCAAAGCTGAAGCCATGTATTCTTGACGTGGTGCGGTCCGAAGGAGTGGAACCCTCGCCGTCCAACATCAGGCGCATGAACCTGGAATATGCCAAAGACTACCGCATGTGGAAGGACCTGCGGCGGATCGTGGGGAATATCCGGCTCCTGGGTGTGGCGAAGCCCGCCTAAACGGGCTGTGGATGCAAATGGAGCGGCATCCAAGTCCGCTTGTTCGCACGACAGGAATAACTTCGCAGCCCGCACACTGGTGCGAAAATGCGCAGCTAGCATGTCACAGATTGAGATCCTGTTGCCCAAAATGGGCGAAAGCGTGGCGGAGGCCACCATCATCAAATGGGTGAAAAATGAGGGAGAGCCCGTGATGGCGGACGAACCACTGGTGGAGATCGCGACGGACAAAGTGGACAGTGAGGTGCCTGCGCCGCAGGATGGGATCCTGCTGAAACGCTTGGTGAACGACGGGGATGTGGTGCAAGTGGGACAGGCCATTGCACTGTTGGGTGCAGCCGGAAGCCAAGCCCCCGACAGGACCGTGCCCACGGATAGCGCCAGCCCAAGCCCCGCTGCACATTTGACCGCTCCTGCACCGGCCAAAGCCTCGGGGGCATTGGTGGAACGAGCCGGGCCAAGTGGGAAATTCTTCAGCCCACTGGTGCGGAACATCGCACAAAGTGAAGGGATAGGCATGGAGGAGCTGGAGTCCTTAACGGGGACCGGACAGGGCGGGCGCGTTACCAAAAGAGACATCCTGGACTATCTGCCCAACCGTGGCGCAGGGTCCAACGGTGCCACGCAGGCAACAGCGCCAGTGCCACCTGCTGCACCGGCCGCAACGCCGGCACGGGTGGCCCATGCACCGGAGGCACCTTCAGAACCGCGCATCAAACCCGCGATGGGTGACGAAGTGGTGGAAATGGACCGGATGCGAAAAATGATCGCGGACCACATGGTGATGAGCAAGCGCACCAGCCCGCACGTCACCAGCTTCGTGGAGGCGGATGTGACGAATTTGGTCCTGTGGCGCAATAAGGTCAAGGGGGCCTTTGAGAAAAGGGAAGGGGAGAAGATCACCTTTACCCCGATCTTCATCATGGCCGTTGCACAGGCCATCCGGGAGATGCCCATGATCAATGTGCAGGTGGACGGCACCTCCATCATCAAGAAAAAGGACATCAACATCGGCATGGCCGCGGCACTGCCTTCAGGCAATTTGATCGTTCCAGTGGTGCGCAATGCCGACCGCCTCAACCTCGTGGGCTTGACCAAGGCCGTGAACGATCTGGCCAGCCGTGCGCGGCAAGGCAAGTTGACTCCCGATGAAATTTCAGGTGGAACTTACACCTTGACCAATGTGGGAACTTTTGGCAACGTGCTCGGCACCCCGATCATCAACCAGCCGCAAGTGGCCATCATGGCCACCGGTGCCATCCGCAAGAAACCGGCCGTGCTGGAAACCCCGACGGGCGACGTGATCGCCGTGCGGCACATGATGTACCTGAGCCACAGTTACGATCACCGTGTAGTGGACGGTGCCTTGGGCGGCAAGTTCGTGCGCCGGGTTGCCGACATACTGGAAGCCTGGTCGATGGACACTGAGATCTGAATTGAACCTCCGGGAAAGGAAAACACATACATTTAGCCGCTAACACCGCTCCCCAACCGGGGCAAGTGAAAGGCTCATGCGATGATCAGACCACTATTCTTCCGTCTTCTTACGCTGTCGTTGTTGTGCAACGGCGTGGCAGTTATGGCACAAAATGCCGCCACCACTCTACCCCCAGCCACCTTTGAGGATGCCAGCCGGTTGATGGAGGAAAAGTTATTTGGTCAGGCCGCCCTGGAATGGAAGGAGTTGGTTGCCAAAGACCCGGATAACGCAAACCTGAACTGGAAGGTGGGCGAAGCCTACATGCAGTCGTACAACGAAAAGGCCAAAGCATTGCCTTACTTGGAAACTGCAGCCGGGAAACGCGGCGCGCGGTATGGCGGATTGAACACGGCTGGTTACGACCCGTTCGATCCCAAGGAAAGGAACGCGCCGCCCCAAGTGGATTATTGGCTTGGCAAAGCCTACCATCTGAATGGCCAGTTCGACAAAGCGGATGAGTATTACAGGAAGTTCATCGCCGAAGTGGACGACAAGAACGACTTCAAGCCCATGGCCGCGCATGGCTTGGAGCAAACGGCCAATGCCCGGCAGCTCATGGCGGATCCAAAGCCGTTCAAGACCAGCAATGTTGGCCGGGTGATCAATAGCCAATCCCCGGATTTCAGCCCGGTGATCAGCGTGGACGGCAACGCGCTCTTCTTTACATCCCGCCGCATCCGCCCGGACAGCAGCAACCTCGGCATCATCGACATGGTTACGGGGCTCCCCTTCGAGAACATCTATGTGAGCTACAAGGACAGAAGTGGCACTTGGCAAGCACCCGAACTCCTGAACATCAACCCCCCGGAAGGGCACCTTGCCTCCGTTAACGTTTCCGCCGACGGCCAAACCTTGATCATTTACAAGGATGACAACGGCGACGGGAACCTGTACGAAAGCAAGCTCGTGGGTGAAATGTGGAGCGACCCGGTGAAAATGGGATCGGACATCAACACCAAGTCATGGGAAACACATGGTGCCCTGAGCGCCGATGGCAACACGTTTTACTTTGTGAGCAACCGACCGGGCGGATATGGTGGACGGGACATCTATCGGGTGGTGAAGCTGCCCAACGGTGAATGGAGCAAAGCCCAGAACATTGGGCCCACCGTGAACACCAAATACGAGGAAGATGGTGTTTTCATCCATCCGAACGGCCGCACGATGTACTTCTCAAGCACTGGCCACAACAGCATGGGCGGGTTTGACATCTTCTCCACAGAGCAACAGGCCGACGGCACTTGGAGCACGCCCGTCAACATCGGCTATCCCTTGAACACCGTGGATGACGATGTGTTCTTCGTGACCACCGCCGACGGAAAACGCGGGTATTTCAGCTCGGACAAGATCGGCGGATACGGCGAAAAGGATATCTATTTCGTTGACTTCCCGGATGAAATGGGCAGTGAAGGACTTGCCGTGCTGAAGGGCTTCATCATCCCGCCCCCGGGTGAGAAATTGTCACCCACGACCATTCTGTATGTGACGGACAAAAAGACAGGCGAGGTAAAGAGCTACAAGCCCCGTCAACGGGATGGTGTATACGTGGCGATCCTCGCCCCTTGCAACAACTACAACCTGGACTCCCGGGTGAACGACAAGACCGTACACACGGAAGACATTTTCGTGGAGTGTGAAAGTGCCTACCAGGAGATCAACAAAGAGGTGTACCTGAACCCGGTTTCGCTGGAAGGCGCGGCAAGCATCGTGGACCTCCCGAAAGGCGCTCCTCCGGGAAGCAAGGAGAAGGGACAACCAGTGAAAGAGGGCGTCACGGAAGGCGCACAGCCGGCAAAGGGCAAAGGCAAGGTGCCGCCGCCCAGTGAAGCCAGAACGGATGAGCAGCGCAAGGAAGCCGGGGAGAAACACGTGACACCGGATGCCACGTTTGCCGCAGAGTTCACCAAGTATTACGGATACAACGAAAGCGGCATCACCGCCTCTGAAACGGATTGGACAACTTTCATCACCAAGGTGGTGAAAGTCCTGGATGACAACGGCTCCGTGAAGGTGACCATTGAGGCCAGCGCTTCCCATGTACCCACAAGAACCTATGGCACAAACGAAAAATTGAGCAATGTGCGCATGGAAGCGGCCCGGAAGAGCCTGTTGGATGCTGTTCGAGCGGCGGGCAAGGATCCCGCGAACCTCTTGCTGGAATCCGTGAACCACTTGGTGCAAGGGCCCAATTACAAGGGGGATTTCAAGGACACCAACAAGTACGGCAAGTTCCAATTCGTGAAACTGAAGGTGCGCTGACCGTTGTGTTCAAAAAATGAAAAGCCCCCGAACCTTCGGGGGCTTTTTTATGGCCAACTTGCAGGCATGATCCTCAACTTGGAACAGCCTTTGGCCGTGTTCGACCTCGAAACCACGGGGGTTCGCATCGGCCAGGACCGCATCGTGCAGATCGCCATTGTGCGCCTGATGCCGGACGGCTCGCGCGACCGGTGGCAAAGCTTGGTGAACCCGGAAATGCACATTCCCGCCGAGGCCACCGCCGTGCATGGCATCACCGACGCCGACGTGGCGGATGCCCCGGTGATGGGGGAGATCGCGGAGGCGGTCCTGGACCGGCTGAAGGGCTGCGACCTGTGCGGGTTCAATGTCCTCCGGTTTGACCTGCCCTTTCTCAGTGAGGAACTTTTCCGCGCGGGCTTCAGCTGGGACACGACCGCCGCACGCGTGATCGATGCCCTGCGCATTTTCCACCATTACGAGCGCCGCGACCTCAGCGCTGCCGCGCGCTTCTACCTGGGCCGTGACCACAGCGGGGCCCACGATGCCTTGGCAGATACCGAAGCGACCGCCGACGTGCTGCTTGCCCAGCTCGCCCACTACCCGGACTTGCCCAAGGATACGGCCGCATTGGGCGACTTCTGCGGCGACCGTAAACGTTCGCCTGATGCCGCGGGAAAATTGCAGTTCGATGAGCAGGGCGGCATTTGCCTGGCCTTCGGCAAGTACAAGGGTTGGCCGATCGAGAACATCGGCCGCAACGACCCCGGCTACATGCAATGGCTGATGACAAAGGCTGAACTGCCCGGCAGCACCGTGGCGGTGATGAAGGAGGTGCTGGCAAACATCGGCGTGTAGTTCCATTCACGGGCCAGGCA
This sequence comes from uncultured Flavobacteriales bacterium, assembly GCA_937873385.1. Lineage (GTDB taxonomy): Bacteria > Bacteroidota > Bacteroidia > Flavobacteriales_F > PHOS-HE28 > PHOS-HE28. Next base: position 5,510 of record CALMYC010000165.1, read on the forward strand.
CCAGCTGGACGCTCCGCACCAAGTTGGACGTGATCTGGTGCCACGCTGGAACCATCCAAGGTAGGGGCCGGTGGACCGGTCCCTCAGGAAACCGACCACCGCCTCGGACGGCCATGGAACCCTGGGCGGCAGTGGCCAATTTTCATGCTCAATACCACAGCCGCCATGGAAAACCGTTTCACTCTTTCGGCCCTGTTCCGCACCGCGGCGCTTGTCGCCACTGCCAGTATCTGTGTTATGGCCAGCGCCCAATGGCGCACGAACCCCCCCGAGCCCTTGGTCGTGGCCTCACCAGCCGGGGCACCCGACGGATTGCGGGCCTTCAGCGACGGCAATGGCGGCTGGTACACCTTCTGGCGCGACAAGCGAGGCGATGGCACGCACTTCGATGTCTACGGCCAGCGCTTTGATGCGGATGGTTTTGCGCTGTGGGCGGCAAACGGTGCATTGGTCTACCACGAGGAAGGAAGAACTGTGAGCAATTATACCATTACTCGCCTCCCGACCGGAAACCTGATGCTGGCGGTGGTGACCGGGGTGCCCTCCACCTTCACTGACACCATGCGGGCCGTACTGCTAGCCCCCGGTGCATCACCGATCTGGCCTGCACCGGTGGTGATCACCCAGCAAGGCATGCCGGTTCTCGCCTTGGGTTCACTTCAGGCCATCCCCTCCGGCGATGGCGCCATCATCGGCTGGTACGACACTTACTTCGGCGGGGGGGCGGGTGTCAATGTCACGCGCATCACATCAACAGGCACCATTCTCTGGGAACCGAACGGCTACGCGATCCCTGGAGCATCGTACGGCCCCTTCGCATTGAACCCGGATGGGGCCGATGGCACCATCGCGCTATGGCGTCTCGGCAATGGGCTTGGCCAGGGCTACCAGGCCATGCGTGTGAACAACGCCGGAGCGAACGCCTGGCCTGCGAATTTGGCCGTGACCCCGCCCGGCAACGGGTTCATGGGCAATCACGTCCTGCAGCCCGGCCCGGACGCGACCACGTTCATGACCTATGTAGGTGCTGCCAGCAAGGCGCAACTGCTGCAGTTTGATACCAGTGGCGTACTCTCCCTCGATCCATCGCCCGTGACCGTATGTCCATACGCCAGTGTACAGAACACGGTGAACATGGTGCATGAGTCTGGCATCACCACCGTGGTTTGGGGCGATAACCGCCCACCGGCATCGAACCAGGATGTTTACATGCAGCGGTTCGATGCGGAGGGGAACCAGCTGCTCGATCCCGACGGGGTGTTGGTGATGCACCTGAACACCTATATCCCCACCACGGGCGTGGTGGCATCCTTGAATGGAAGTATCATTGCCACCATCGACGGCAACCTTGATGGCTATTCGGCCATGCGGATGAACGCGGATGGCACGCCGGCCTGGCCTAGCCCTGCGGCCTTCTGTACCCCGGCGCACAATCCATTTTACGAAAGGCAGGTGCAACTGCCCGATGGCGAGGGGGGCATCGTGAGTTTCTGGACGACCATCGGCGCGACCGTCCATGGCGCGCGGATCTACGCGGATGGCTCACTGGGCGACCACACCGGCATGGATGAAAGCATGGCGCATCGGCCGCTGTCGCTGTACCCCTCACCCGCAAGCAGCCTGCTCACCATCGAATTGCCCGACGCCGGTCCTCTGTCCAGCATCCGGGCCATGGACGCCAGAGGCCGCCGGGTCGCGCTGAACGCCACCCGCCAGAGCGACCGCCTGCTTGCCGATGTATCCGCGCTGCCCGGCGGTCTTTACGTGCTGGAATTGGTACTGGGCACCAGCCTGCGCACCGCTCGATTCATGGTT
>CALMYC010000166.1 GCA_937873385.1 uncultured Flavobacteriales bacterium
GCTCCACGTTCCGCCGCCATCGGGGCTGCCGCCCAGCAACGGGAACAGGCTTACCGGGGCATCGCTGGAGCACAGCGCGATGGATCCGTCAGTACCGGCGTTCGGCGCTGCGGTGACGCTCACCACCACTTGGGATGCATCAGCGGCTGCACACGGTGAGGTCGGTGCCACCGTGTACGTGTACGTCCCGGCTGCGTCCGTGGCGGGATTGAATGTGCCGGGGACGGCACCGCCGCTCCACGTTCCGCCGCCATCGGGGCTGCCGCCCAGCAACGGGAACAGGCTTACCGGGGCATCGCTGGAGCACAGCGAAATGGATCCGTCCGCACCGGCGTTCGGCGGTGCGACTGTCGCTACCGGAACCGTGGCTTGGGTGGAGCAGCCCCCTATCGATACGGTTACCACATAGGTGGTATTCGCGGAAACTGTGACCCCGGTGGGATTCTGCACCCCGCTGGTGAAGCCCGGCGGGATGGACGTCCATGCAAAGGTGGGCACCGGTAGGCCGCTGATCACCACATTGTCCAATGCCCAGTACCAGTCCCACGTTGCACGGTACCTGAAGCGGATCATCACCGAGGCTTGCCCGGCATAAGCATTCAGGCTGATCGAGGGGTTTGCAAATGCACCGGCGGCACCTTGCGTGGTGGTGTAGGATTGTGCCAGGGTCCAAGAACTTCCCCCGTTCACGGACACCTCCACCTTTGCACTGTCAGTGAGGTCACTTGCATTGTCCCTGAAATAGTGCCAGAAGCTCAATGAGGCGGTGGAGACACCTGCAAGGCTGAATGCCGGGCTCACCAATGTGGTGTTGGTGGCGCTAGGTGGCGTATTCCCTTGGGCATCGCTGTTCGTCAAATAGAACTGGCTGGCATCGTTGCTGTTGAAGGTCGTGGAGCTCTGGTTGTACCCGTTCGGGCGCAGGGTCCATGCTGCATTGGCAGGGGTACCGCCCGTACTGGTGTTCGTGGTGGTCCAACCCGCCGGGGCGGCATTGAAGTTCTGGCTCAGCAGCACCGTTTGCACAACTGCGGTGCCTGTACTACTGAGGTTCACCGTGCTGCCCGCGCACACGGTGGCTGAGCTGGACATGGCCGTAACACCGGTGGGGCTTGACGAAGTCCTGCTGTCCGCCGCATTGTCATCGGAAGCAACATTATCCCCGGCCATGCTGGTGGAAATGGCAAAATTGTAGGTGCCACCGGCACTCATGTCCAGGGTGGCGCTCATCGGTACATTCACCGTGGCATTGGGGGCCAAAGTGCCAGTGCTCAGCGTCCCGTTCCTTGATGCGGTTACCGCCCCGGTCACGTTCATGTTCACCGTGACGGGCGTGGTTGCGAAATTCAATGTGGTGACACCCAGGTTCTTGATGGTGGCCGAAACCGTTTGGGCATTCCCATAGCAACTGGCGGGTGCTGGCAAAGCGAGGGCTGTCGGGCCTACTGAATTGGGCGGCGACCAGGTGAAGGTGAGCCCCGAGGCAGGCATGATGGTGTTTTTGGAAGATACGGTGGAACTGTTCGATCCGCCTGCGGTGGTGGTGGCCCAGCTCGTGGACGAAGTGCGGTTGTTGAAATCGCTGTTGCTGGTGCCCCTCAAGCCCACCTGGCAGGTGCGGGCCGTAGCATTGGTGGCGGTGCAAGTGCCATAGATCACACTGATCACACCGGTGGACTGGTTCAGGCGGACCTGGAAGTTCAGCACATCGCCGGCTACTGGTCCAAGGAAAACATAGCGCTGTGCGCTGGCCCATTGAATGATGATATCACCACCGGACTGGGTGGCTGTAATGGCCGCGCCATTGCTGACCAGGTCAAATCCGAAGGCGGAGATGGCCCCGGCATAGCCCGTGTTCGAACTAATTGGGACATAGGAATTTGTGGACGATGTAGTGGACCCGAACGTGACATACCCGTTGGAATTCACCTTTACGTTGTTGTAGTTCGTGCCGTCGAACCGGAACGTTCCGCTGGGCAGGTTGTAGGTCGCCGTGTTGTCATCCCAACTGCTTGCAATGACCGTGGTTCCCACTATTGCGTTATAGGAACCACTGGATTGGGAGAAGATGTAATCACTCACCTGTGCCTTCACGGCACCTGCAATGAAGAGCAGCACTGCGCCCAGCAGTAAGCTGGTGAATCCCCGGGCGCTTACGGGGGGGGGATCCGGACTGAGGTTTTCTGGTTTTCATGGTGACCTGAGGTTGGTTGATATGGAAGGTGCTCGTTCTGTCAATCGTGGTTTACTCTGTAACAGCCGGGAAAAGACCTCTGCAACCGGATGTTTTCCGGGGGATGAGTGCGGGTGAAGACTCCCGCTGCGCATGTGTCCGTTTCGACTTGGGAGTGCATTACATCGCCGAAGGCTCGTATTCAATCGACGTATGCAACGTTACGGCAAGTGATGGGCCGTCCGCAAGGGTGTTGGAAAATATTTTTCCATCTTCCCCCTGTTAATCAACAATCGACTGATTTAATGTCAGGTCATTCCCCTTGGTGCACAGGAAAGGGGCCTTCCCACCAAGAAGGGGTATTAAAACCAACGAATGGCCCATTACCCCCGTGGTTACTGATGTCCAATGAGGCCAAGGGCTTCCGGTAAAGAAAACGGCATCTGGATCAGACCTGACCGCATACATTATTTCTTTTTTCCTTGCAATACCTACAAATGGGGATATTTGATCGATACTGTTTCTGAACCATCACCACGTCATTCCACTGTTGTGGTGCCTTGTCCACCACTTGATCCCGGCCAGGAGAGTTGGACACGATCCGGGCACCGGCAATCCGTCGCCATGTGCACATCGCAAAACCCCGCCCAGGCGCGATCAGCACTTCGCTCCATCCTGCCCAGCCGAATCCCTCACGGCACTGCGCTAACGGAGGCCGGTTTTGCAAAGGCATGGACGGTGACAAAACCCTCATTCGGCCGTGATGCGCGCTTGAAGCCAGGATGAAACCGGTGTTCCACACTTGGAATTTCCGGTCCGCCATCCGCCATTTGCAACCTCCGCCACCGGGGTGCCACGTGATAGGATTCCGGTGCGTGCCATCCGTCCGGTGTACTTCGGGACAGCCTCAACACGGAAGGGCCGCCCCTTTCGGAACGGCCCTTCTGCATTGGTCATGGATCCACAGCGGCCCGTTGGAGCCGTAGCTGCCACGCTACCTGATGATGCTCAACCGCTGGACGGTCCTGTTCCCGTTCACACTGATGTTCACCATGTACACCCCGCTGGCAACCGAGGACGGAAGTTGAAGGACGGTGCTGAAGCGGTCGCCGCGGTTGCTGAATTCCTGAGCAAAGACCTGCTTTCCATAGATGTCCTGGATATCCACGGTGATCAGTTGATCCGCGGTCTCCGCAGGAACAGCCATAGGAGTTCCGGTGTCCAGACCGCTCAAGCTCAGGTTTACCTGGCCATCACGAACAGGATTGGGCCACATCCGGGCATTGCCCCATGCAGCGCGTTCCATACTGTTCACCGGGCCACTTCCGTTGTCGATGGTGACCGAACATACCGGGCCGCAGAAGCCGCTGTACAGCCCGTTCACCTTCACGTTCACCTGCACATTGTAGGTGGAACCGTTCACCAAAGGCGGAGCCACGGTGCCGTTCCACTTGAGCTGCAGGATATACGTGCTGCGTGAGAACGTGGCACTGTAGCCTTCGCTTGCGTTGGAGATGCGGAACTGGTATTCCGAAGCACCCACGACAGGCTGCGCGTAAATGAAGCTGTTGTTGGTGTTGAACGCGCGTGTCTCGTTGCAGGAGTGTCCGTACGCCGGAGCCTGGATCAGCTTGCTGCAGAATACCGTTTGCGCCACACCCAGGCCCATTTCGCAGCCGCTGCCCCAGTGGGCGGCCGCCACGGGGCCGGCCACGTTGCTGCGCACCCGTGCGAAGTACTTCACGCCGGCCACCAACGGGTTGCTCACCATTTCATTGAAGGCAACATAGTTGCGATTGACGGCAATGCGGCGGATGAAGCCCGCATCGGGGTCACTGAACTCGAACTGGTACTGTGTGGCACCTGTTACCTTGTTGCAGTAAACCTTGTTTCCCAAGGCGTTGTTGAAGATGCCGCACTCGTCAGCAGCAATGTTTGCAGGTCCCTCGGGCAGGCAGAAGCTGTGGCCTGGCCCGTAGCCCGCGCTCGCGAAAGGAGCCATGGGAGAAGCATCCCCGACCGCAAATTCGTCCCGGAGGAGCAACTTGCCCGTGGTGGTACGCAGTTCCCAGCCGCCGTTGGAGATACCATCCCCAAAACTGTCGTACAGGCTGAAGGTATAGCATGCGGAAACCGGTGCGGTGTTCAGGCAGGCGGTCTCGGAGTTCAGGCTGTTGGCCACGGTGGGAGCGCCGGAAGCCACAAGGGCGTTGCCTCCATCGTGGATCTGCCAGCTCAGGCCCGCCGGGCTGCCGTCCGTGGTGATGTTCACCACTACCCTGTCACCGGTGCACGGCCCGCTAATGGGCGTGCCCACGCAAACACAGCTCGCATTGTACACATCGTTGATGGTGCTGGCGTTGCCATCGTTGCAGGATGTGCCCACGGTGTGTGTGCCGCCCCATGTTCCTTGGCAGTCCTGCACGCACGCGGTGAGTCCGGTGTTGCCGCCCACGCAGGTGCCGCAGTTGTCGATGGTTGCCGTGCCGCCGAAATCACCGTGGCAATCCGCAGTGCAGGGGTTCAAGCCGGTGGTGCCACCTACGCAGGTTGCGCAGTTGTCGATGTAGGCCGTTCCTCCCCATGTGCCGTGGCAGTCCTGCACGCACGCGGTGAGTCCGGTGTTGCCGCCCACGCAGGTGCCGCAGTTGTCGATGGTTGCCGTGCC
>CALMYC010000167.1 GCA_937873385.1 uncultured Flavobacteriales bacterium
GGTGGATGCCGCGCAGCCGCTCGTTTTCCATGTCCAGGTAATGCCCGATCTTCTCGAGCACGGTCATGGTGTCGCTGCGTTCCTTGGGCACTTGGCCGATGCTCACCAGCAGGTTGAAGAGCTCGTCCACATTGGTCATGTTGAAATTGCCGGCCACCACCAGGTTGCGCGTGATCCAGTTGCTGAGGCGGCGCCGCGGGTGGCAGTTCTCCAGCTCGTCGCGGCCGAAGGTGGCGTAGCGCAAGTGGCCCAGCAACAGTTCGCCCACGTACGGGGCCGCGTGTTTCAGGCGTTCGGCATCGGTTGCAAGGGTGGGGTCGGCCGTCAATGCCGCACCAATGCCGCGATGGATGCGGTCGAAGATCAATTGGATGGCATCCTTGGAGGTGTTCCTCTCGCGGTCGATGAAGGGGGTGCCCGGGGGCGGGTCCAGCTTGATGGTGGCCACGCCCGCGCCGTCCTGCCCGCGGTTGTGCTGCTTCTCCATCAGGAGGTACAGCTTGGTAAGTCCGTAAAGCGCGCTGCCGTGGCGCTGTTGGTAGTGTGCCAGCGGCTTCCGCAAACGGATGAAGGCCAGGCCGCACTCGTGCTTGATCGCGTCGCTCATGGAAGCGCCGCCCGCCTGATGGCGTGGGCGGAGGACCGCAAAGGTACGGAGGAGCCCAGCAGGAGCCCGGGTGTTTCAACGCCCAAGCAACGTCCAGGTGCAGTTCGTGGTCATTGCTTATGGTATCTTTCAGCTTCCATTCCCCGCAGTGCGCCTTTTCCCCGTCATAACCTTCCTGCTGTCCGCAACGCAATTGTGGGCATCCGTCCCGTCCGTTGCGCACTTCACGGAGAACAAGGGCCAATGGCCCGGGCAGGTGGCCTACCGCGCCCTGGTACCTGGCGGTGCGTTGTTCGTGGAGCACGCCGCGCTCACGTATGTGCTGCATTCCGGCGGTGCCATGGAGCAGCATGCCCATGATGCGGAAGGGCCACCGCAACCGGCGCATGCGCATGCGTTTCGGGTTCACTTTGAAGGCGCGCGGCAAGCGGTTCCCGCCGGCGACGATGCACTGCCCAACTATGAGAACTTTTTCCTCGGAAATGATCCGGCCAAGTGGGGCACGCAGTGCAGCGTGTTCGGGGGGGTCCGCTTGAACCATCTGTATCCGGGGATCGACCTGCGCATGGACGGGCATGCCGGCTTGAAGTACGATTTTTTGGTGTCCCCTGGTTCCGATCCCTCCGTGATCCGGCTCCGCTTTGAAGGCCAGGATGGACTTGCGCTGAAAGATGGGCGCTTGTTCGTGAAGACCACTGCGGGGACGGTCATCGAAGAGGCCCCGGTGGCTTGGCAGGAACTGCCCATGGGCCGCAAGGGCGTGCAGTGCAGGTATGTACTGCAGGGTGAACAGGTCTCGTTCGGTTTTCCCGAGGGGTTTGACCCCGCTTGGCCGCTGGTCATCGATCCGGTGCTCACCTTCAGTTCGTTCTCCGGCAGCACGGCGGACAATTTCGGCTTCACGGCCACCTATGATGCCACTGGGCATTTGTACGGCGGAGGCATTGTGTTCGGGACGGGCTACCCCACCACCACCGGCATATTGGACCCCATCTTCAATGGCGGCACCATCGACATCGGCCTCAGCAAGTTCAGCCCCGACGGCAGTTCCCTGGTCTGGAGCACCTACATCGGCGGCAGTGGCAATGAAACACCGCACAGTTTGGTGGTGAACGCCAACGATGAACTGTATGTGCTCGGCAGCACCGGCTCCCCGGATTTCCCCACCAGCAACGGTGCCTACGACAACACGTTCAACGGCGGAAGCCCCATTGGCTCGGGCGGAGGAGCCTTCTGGACCGGCATGACCTTCGGTTACGGCTACGGGCATGACAACGGTACCGACATCATCGTGGCCCATTTTTCCGCCGATGCCACCAGCCTCATCGGCTGCACGTACGTGGGTGGCAGCGGGAATGACGGAGTAAACAATGTGCTGCCGCTCACGCACAACTACGGTGACCATTTCCGGGGCGAGATCGCACTGAACCCGGCCGGGAACCCCGTGGTGGCCACCTCCACGCAGAGCGTGGACATACCGGTGAGCGCGAACGCACCGCAGGGCACATTCGGCGGCGGCACACAGGATGCCTACATTTTTACAATGGACCCCGCGCTATCCACGCTCACAGCCACCTTCTATGGCGGTTCCGGGGGGGGCAGCGGCTAGCGCGGGCAATTCCATTCCTTTTGGGCGGTCTTCG
>CALMYC010000168.1 GCA_937873385.1 uncultured Flavobacteriales bacterium
GCGGTAAAGTCCTTGAAATCGGTGAACAGGATGGTGACCTGGTCGATGGCCCTCGCCGGCGCGGTTCCATTGGCCTTCAGCTCCTCGGCCACTTCCGAGGGAAGGATGTTCAGCAGGAGTGTGTCGCTCCGCTTCTTCTCGGCACGCAACTCCTCCGTCCGGTACATCACTTCGCGCTCCAGGTCCTTGTTGCGCATGTGGATATCGCCGTAGGTCATGTACTCCCCCTCCCGCAACCGGTAGTCCGGGTCGCTTCCGTGCACATGCGCCACCAGCCACCTGCCGGCCTCGCGCTTCAGCACCGTGGTCATGCGCACGATGTTGCGGACCGTAGCCGGGCCTTCGCCCAAGGTCCAATACGTGTCTCCTTCCACCCAGGCCGTCTCAGCCCAAATGCGCACCTCCTTCCAGATGTGCTCGATGGTGAACGCATGCGGGTACTGTTCCACCCCTTTTTCATTGAACGCCCTGTACTTCGCCTTTCCCACCGCCCGTTCATGCAGCGCCGTGCCGAAGAAAGTGACATCATCCGCCACCACGGCGAAGCGCCCGTCCAGGTCACGCCGCGCATAGCACTGCCAGAACTGGTCGTACACGGCGAGGACTTCAGCTTCGGTGTTTTTCCCGCCTTTTGTGGAATTGCCCATGTGCAAATGCCTAAAAGCGCGTGCCGGATGAAGATTCTTTATCGTGTGTGAAGGTACGCTCGCAAAGGGGCCCAATGATGCAATACGAACAAAGGGCCCGAAGGCCCCTTGAACAATGGACAAACGGCCCGTGCTCACTTCCGCATGCTGTTCATCACGGAGTAGATCTCGTCGCTGTGGTGCGGGTCCGAATAGCCGGCCAATTTCTTCAGGAAGGCCTTGCGGGCATTCTCGTCAGGCCAGGCGGCTTTTTCCAGGGCCTCGATCTCGCCGTCAAGCTTGCCGATGTCCTCCCAGGAGGCCAGCTCCATGCTCTGCACAAAGGATCCCCCACGGCTGCCCCATGCATGCAGGTAGATCGCGTAGTGCTTGATCAGCGTGCTCTTGGAGATCACCTTGTCGAAGTACTCCTGGAAAGCCTTCTGCACATCTTCGCGGGTGGTGCCCTCAGGCATGACGAAGTTGACCGTGGTTTGGGTGATGTAGGTGTTCTCTGGCTTGCCTTGGGCCCGGGTTTGCGTGCCCACGCCGCAATGCGCGTGCAGTCGGCTTGGTAAAGGCGCTCCAAATAGGCCAGGTCGATGGCGGGCATGGGCGGTGGGGCCAATGCGAAGATGCGCACGAATGTCCGTTCAAACCGGTCCCCGCCGGCAGGCTATGCCCCGAATTGCCGCAGGTGGTGGTCCAGGTGCTTGTAAAAGGTGGTGTTCCACTCGCTTGCCGTCAATGGGCCGAAGGAGTGTGAATCCTTGCCTTCGAAATGCGCCGCGCCCAGCGCCTGCACCTTGTTGATGTAGCCGATCAGCTTGGTGCGTTCCCGCTCGAAGTCACGCTCATCGGCCACCACGAAGGAAGGCGCGGTGCGGCCGTTGTGCGGATAGGGCTTCGGCCCTGCCACGGTAGGCTTCACCAGCAGTTTCAGCAGGAACCGCTTGAACCCGGTGGCTGGCGGAAATTGCTTGCGGTACGCTTCATCGTAGAGCAGGTCGTAGGACTTGCTGCAATGGGCCAGCATCTGCGCGGCATTCATCCGGCCCCACTGCGGGCGCGTATCCGGGGTGATGCGGTGGATGCGGGCGATCAGTTCATCCACCACGGGGCGGGAGAAGATGTCGGGATGGTGCGGGGTGCCCATTGCAGTGCGCATCAAAACTCCGCGCTCTTCGGCGTCCGCGGGAAGGGGATCACATCGCGGATGTTCCCCATGCCGGTAACGAACAGCACGAAGCGCTCCAGCCCAAGTCCGAAGCCCGCGTGCGGCACGGTGCCAAAGCGGCGCGTATCCAAGTACCACCAGAGCTCTTCGGCGGGCACGTGCATCTCCTTCATGCGCGCCTCCAGCACATCGAGGCGCTCCTCACGCTGGCTGCCGCCAATGATCTCGCCGATGCCGGGGAACAGCACGTCCATGGCCGCAACGGTCTTGCCCTTTTCACTGTACCCGAAATCGCCGGGCGCGTTGGTGCGCATGTAGAACGCCTTGATCTGCGCCGGGTAGCCGGTGACGATCACCGGCTTCTTGAAATGCTTCTCCACCAAGTGGCGCTCGTGCTCGCTCTGCAGGTCCACACCCCATTCCACGGGAAATTGGAACTGCTTCTTCTGGTGCGGCTTGCTGCGCAGCAGGATGTCGATCGCATCGGTGTAGGTGATGCGCTCGAAGGGATTTTCCAGCACGAACTTCAGGCGGTCGATCAAGCCCATGTCGCTGCGCTGCGCCTGGGGCTTTTGAGCTTCCTCCTCCTTCAAGCGCGCATCCAGGAACTGCAGGTCGTCCATGCTGTTCTTCAGCACGCGGGCGATCAAGTGCTTGCACAAGCCTTCCGCCAGGTCCATGTCGCCGTGCAGGTCCATGAAGGCGGCCTCGGGCTCGATCATCCAGAACTCGGCGAGGTGGCGCGTGGTGTTGCTGTTCTCCGCGCGGAAGGTGGGCCCGAAGGTGTAGGCCTTGCCCAATGCGGTGGCGGCGAGTTCGGCCTGTAATTGGCCGCTTACAGTGAGGCGGCTTTCGGCGCCGAAGAAATCCTCCTTCCAGTTCACCGTGCCGTCGTCGTTCAGCGGCGGGCCCTTCGGGTCAAGCGTGCTTACGCGGAACATTTCCCCCGCGCCCTCGGCATCGCTGGCGGTGATGATGGGGCTGTGGAAGTAGTTGTAGCCGTTGGCATCGAAGTACTCGTGGATGCCGAAGCTCACCTGGTGGCGGATGCGGAAGATGGCGCTGTACGTGTTGGTGCGGAAACGCAGGTGCGCATTCTCCCGCAGGAATTCCAGCGAGTGTTTCTTCGGCTGGATCGGGTACGCGTTGGCATCGCTGTCGCCCAACACCTCCACTTCGCTCACTTGCATCTCCACGCGCTGGCCGCTGCCCTGGCTTTCCACAATGGTGCCGGTGCAGCGCACGCTGGCGCGGTCCCGCATCGACGTGCTGGCCGGCGCCGCGCAGGACCTGGCGCCGCACGACGTGGTGTTCTAC
>CALMYC010000169.1 GCA_937873385.1 uncultured Flavobacteriales bacterium
CGGCATTGGCGGCGTCGAGCGATCCGCTGAGCGGTCCGGCCACCGGTGTCATCGTGGCCAGTTGGCCGACAACCGTGCCGAATTCGGTGGCGGCATCGGCCTGAGCTTCGGAACGGGCACTGCCGTTCAATTGCACCCGCTGCTGGGCTACTACGTGGACCACAGCCGTAAACTTCCCCTCGGCCTCGGGCCCAGCTACACCTACTACCGGGACAACCGCTTTGTGCCGGCCTATCAGCAGAACACCTATGGGTACCGCCTGTTCAGCCGGTGGCGCGTGATCCAGCAGGCGTACCTGCATGCCGAGTTCCTGCACATGAATTTGGAACCCTTCTACAACTACGGCCCTGAACATGGGCGCATCTGGGTGCCGCACTTACTGCTGGGCGGCGGCTACGTGCAACCGATCGGCGCACGCAGTTCCTTCTACCTGCAAGTGCTGTTTGAAGTGCTGCAGGACCCGAACAGCTACTATGCAGGCCAAGGGCCGATCCTGAGCGGTGGCGTGGGGATCGGGTTTTGAATTTGCTCGCACCAAAAATTGCCACAAACGCAAAAGCCCGCCGTTCGGCGGGCATTTGCATTTGTGGAGCCGGAGGGATTCGAACCCTCGTCCAAACGACCGTACCACGAGCTTTCCACATGCTTCTTCCCTCGTTGGTTTTCGACAGCCGGCCGGGGAAGGACACCCTACCGGAAGCTTTAGGTCCTGTTTTCTCACCAACGCTTCGGACCACCGCGTTGGCCAGCATCCCATGGTCGATACCCCTGGACCGGGAAGGAGGGTTGCGGGCCTCCCCGAGGAGTACTTGCCCCCGCTACTGTTGTTCACGGGTGAAGCTTCATAGCCTTGGGCTATTAGGCAGCAAGTGCGTAATCAGTGTTGCCGGTTAAGGCTTGGAGATCGTGATTTAAGAGCCGTTCCCCACCGCTCTGCATGCTTACACGCACTACGAAGCCGCTGTCGAAACCATGTCGGCCCCAGTACTTTCAAAGAACAGGGCAAAGATACGACGGGGGAAAGGGGAAAGAGGAAAGAGGAAAGAGGAAAGAGGAAAGAATGCGGCAGTGCCACTGACCTGCTTCAGGAGCGCTTCTGCGGCAAGTTCTACTTTCGCGCACCCCAAACTCCGCCATGTTCAAGAAGATAGGCATCATCCGCGAGGGCAAGCAACCGCCCGACCGCCGCGTTCCGCTCACCCCGAAACAATGCCATGAGGTGGCCATGCAGGGCATCGACATCACCGTGCAGCGGAGCCCGGTGCGCGCGTACACGGACGATGAGTACGTGGCCAAGGAGGTGCGCGTCACGGACGACCTCAGCGACCGCGACTTGATCATCGGAGTAAAGGAAGTACCCTTGGACATGCTGATGGCCGACAAGGCCTACCTCTTCTTTTCACACACCATCAAGAAACAACCGCACAACGCCCAATTGCTGCGCACGGTGCTGGACCGCAGGATCACCCTGCTGGACCATGAACTGCTCACCAACGACCAAGGCGTGCGGGTGCTTGCTTTCGGCCACTGGGCAGGCGTAGTGGGCGCCTACAATGCGTTCCGCGCCTGGCAAGCCACCGTGGGCGGTCCCAGTCTGAAGCCGGCGCACCTGTGCCACGATCGCGCCGAAATGGACCTGCAGCTGGCAAAGTTTCCCGTCCCACGGGACCTCCGCATTGTGCTGACCGGCGCTGGCCGCGTGGGCCATGGCGCCATGGAAACATTGGAACGCGCGGGCATGTCCAAAGTGTCTCCGGAGGATTTCCTGCAAAAGCAGTACAACGCGCCGGTATTCACCGTACTGGACAGCCATGACATCTATGCGCGGGATGACGGGAAACCATTTGACACCCCTGCATTCCACGCCGATCCGCGCGGCCATCATTCCATCTTCCTGCCCTATGCGCTTCGGGCACACATCTACATCACCTGCCACTTCTGGGATGCGCGCGGCCCGAAGATCCTCCCTGCGGAAGACCTGCGCAACCCTGCGCTGGGCCTGCGCGCAGTGGCCGACATCAGCTGCGACATCGGCGGGCCGGTCGACAGCACCCTTCGTGCCAGCACCATCGCGGAGCCGCTTTACGGGTACGAACCGGCCAGTGGCAAGGAATGCCCGGTGGGCACCCCGGGCAGCCTCACCGTAATGGCTGTGGACAACCTGCCCTGCGAACTGCCGCGGGACTCCTCCAAATCATTCGGGCGGGACCTGATGGACCATGTGATGCCGCACCTGATGGGTGCAGTGGATGATGCCATGGTGGCCCGCGCAACCATCGCCAAGGGCGGCAGGCTCACGTCGCAGTACGCGTACTTGAGGGACTACGCTGCCGCTGGTTTGTCCTGACCCGGTTCCGTGGCCACCCGCATCTCAAGCGTGAAATAGGAGGTGAACGGCCCCATAGGCTCCGCTGTGGCCACGATCGGCCGGGCCGTTTTGCGCGCCATCGTCAACAAGCCCAAGCCCGCGCCACCATTCCTGGGCCGGTCCGACCGGGCCAGCAGCTTCAAATAGTGCTCGTGCAGATCTTCCCGGCCCATGCTGTTCAATATGCCCAGGCGGTGTGCAAGCAGCACGGCCGATGCGGCCGGGACCACATTGCCTGTTGCCAGCACCAAGCCTGCTTCATCGCGCACCAGCAGGACAAAGGATGATCCGCCCAACATGCCGTTGGCGTGGCGGCAAATGTTGTCCGCCGCTTCCAGCAATACCCGGACCATCCGTTTACGGACCGTCACCGGGTCGTTGGACAGCCTGCAATGCGCCTCCGCCAACTCCAACATGCCAGGGACCATGCCGGGATCCATGGGTCCGGCATGCGCCAGGACCTCGCGTGCAGCCGGATCCGCCAACATGCGTTCCCTGAATTGTCCAAGCCGGCCAGCCCCGAGCCCGTGCAAGGGTCTCATACGATCGCCGCCACTGTGCCTATATGCCGGGGCCGTTTGCATTTGTACGCTTGGTACGGCAGCAGCTTGGCAAGGTTCCAATCCCGCTGCTTGGCCCCATTTCACCCCTCCGTGCTTTCCTTTACATCGCGGCACAGCACCGCCAACCCCATGAAGTTGATCACCATTTCCGCTGCGATCGCCCTGCTAGGCACAGGCTGTGCATTCAATTGCATCACCGCCAACGGACCCGTGGAGACACGCACGGTGGAAGTTGCCCCGTTCACGCGGATCACCGTGGACGGCTCCACCCGGGTGATCGTGGAAAAAGCGGATGTGCAGACCATCGCGGTAACCGGCCAATCGCAGGTGATCGACCTGCTGGAAACCAAGGTGGGCGGCGGGACATGGAAGATCCGCACCTCCAAATGCTGGAATTCGGACACTACCTTGACCGTGCACATCGGCACGCCTGCCCCATTGAGCTCCATTGCGGTTTCGGGAAGCGCCGATGTGGACGCGGGCAACGTGTTCGGCAACGGCGGCATTGAACTGGCCACCTCCGGAAGCGGCTCCATCCGCGTCACCGAACTGAACGCAAAATCGCTTGAAATTGGAATTTCCGGCAGTGGCGACATCACGGTCCGCGGCACCAGCAGTGAGTTGGAGGGCAGCATATCCGGCAGTGGAAATTTGCACGCCGTGGACCTGGCAGCCAATGCCGCACAACTGGAGATCTCCGGGAGTGGCTCCGCCACGGTGAAAGCCATCAGCACATTGGATGTGTCCGTCTCAGGTTCCGGGGAAGTCCGGTACAGCGGCAAACCGGACCTGCGCACTTCCATTTCGGGCAGCGGGTCCGTAATGCCCATCCAATGAGCCGTGCTTTTGTCCTGTCCTGCATGGCGCTCCTCGCGGCCTGCTCAAGCACGGATGCCCCTTCCGGCCGTAAAGGCGGGCCCACCACAGGCAATTCCGGGCAGCTGCTTGAAAACACCCGCGCGTACAAACCGCTTGAGCTGGCCAACCTCGACGATAACGTGCGCAACGACACCCTGCTGGTATACACCACCCACAGCATGCGCAACGGCACCTTTGTGATGGCTGCCAGGAATGTGGAAGAAAACCGGGAAGGCCTTCGGCTGTACCTCTACAAGCCGCGGCCTGACAGCAGTGCGGAAATCCTCGCCGTGTCCAAGCCGGCCTATGACAGTGAGGTGATGCTCCCCACCTTCTTCAGCACCGGTGACACTGCGGACGGCACCATCATCCTGGCCAACTACGGGGGCTTGGAAAGCTGGGGGCAAAACGTCTTTTGGCTGGTGGGCGGTCATTTCAAGGACCTCGGTTGGCTGGACGTGGCTGATCGGACCTTCAAGGTGCGCATGGACAGCCTGCAACAATGGCGCTCCACCATTGCGCCGTTTACGAATGTGCATGGCGAAGGGGGAAAGTTCGACTTCACCTTCCGGGGTGACAGTGTGCTGCTGTATGATGACTTGCAGGGTGGCCGTGAAGTGATGCTCCCCACAAGCCGCATCCGGTACCGGTACGATGGCAAGGGCATGGTGCTCATCGTGGACGGTCGGCCGCGCATCCCGATGCCTCTGTGAGCCGCGCCAGCAACCGGTGCCGGCCGGTTGGCTGGCTGCCCAGGGACCCAATTGACGGGGGCCGGGTACAGAACACCAAGTTTCCCGCCTTTCAGCTTCTGCCCCGATCGTTCATGCAGGGAACTATTAAATTATCCAAAATGTTATCTTGTCCACCTTAACCCGATCCTGATGCACCTGCATTTATTGAAAACCGGTCGATCATTGCTTGCATTGATGATGCTGGCCTGCTCCTTGGGCGCCCATGCGACCCACATTGTCGGTGGGGACCTCGGTTACCAATACATGGGTGAAACGGCCCCAGGTACGAATGAATACCGCTACAAGTTGATCCTGCGCTTGTTCGTAAACTGCGGGTCTTCATCCAGCTATCCGTCCGTGATCAATATTCTGGGATCACCGTCCACCCCCCTGCCTGTCGGGGTCTACTACGATGACCCGACAAATCCCAACGCCAACAAGTCCCTTGCGGAAACAGCCTACCTCTATGTCACTTCCTACGGCGTGATCACGCCCAACCTGCCCCAGGGCTGCAACGTGGGTGACGGCCAATGCGTGGAGGAAAGCCGCCTGGAAGGGGAAGTTGTACTGCCTGCCAGCACGGCCGGCTTTCACGTTTACCTGCAGCTCTATGCCCGGAACGAGGCCATCATCAACCTGTTGGCCCCGGGTGAATCGGGCATGGGATTCTACTCGTACATCCCCCCCACTTCCATTCCCAATTCCTCCCCCGTGTTCACGGGCACTCCCGTGCCGTACATCTGCACCATGGACCCGGCGGCCTTCAGCAACGCCGCCGTGGACAGCGATGGCGATTCCCTGGTGTTCAGTTTCGAGACCCCTTATGATTCCCAGGACGACATAGGCGGCATAGCCCCGGTCCCCACCACTTTGTTCTGGCCCTTGCCACAGGTGACGTACAACGCTGGCCTGAGCGCCACCTCGCCCTTTGGCGCCAGCGGTTATGCGGGCATCAATCCGGCAACCGGCGCCACGCAATACTTTGCCCCGATGATCGGCAACTGGGTGGTGGCCGTGGAAGTACGCGAGTACCGGAACGGCCAATTGATCGGCATGATCCGCAGCGACCTGCAATTGCTCAGCGTTCCGTGCAGCGGCACCAACATCGCCCCGATCCCCCAAAATGGCGAGTTTACCGCTGCCTACCAGGTGGTGGCGGGCGATCAATTGTGTTTCCCGCTGAACTTCACCGATGCCGACGGCGACCTGATCCACCTGGACGCCATCGGGGGGATCTTCCAGAGCTCCCTGACCAATCCCGCCGCGGTCATTAGCGGCCCTACCTCCGGTGACAGTCTGCTCTCCACACAATTTTGCTGGTCCACGGCCTGTGACCAGGGCAACTCGGAGCCTTACCACTTCTCGGTGCTGGTGTACGACGATGCCTGCCCCCCGGGCATCTTCACGGGAACCATTTCCGTGGAAGTGATCCCCAGTTCGGCACCGCCAACCATTTCCGGACTGGGTATCGGATGTTCAGGACAGACTACCGCCGAATACTGCACGGAACTGGTGGAGGACGCAACTTTCTCCTGGAGCGTGACAGGGGGCGCCATCCTGTCCGGAACGGACAGCAACTGCATCACCATAGCCTGGGCCGACCCGGGCATCGGGGAGATCACCGTGGTGCGCACATTGGACAGCTGCATCATGCAAACTGTGCAACCGATCAACATCCTGCAGGCAGCACCGGCTTCGTTCTTGATCAGCACGGACACCACCTGCATCGGGCTGCTGGTGCGGGCCACAGACACCAGCCCCAACGCCGCCTCCTCGGCATGGACGGTGAACGGTGCCGCCGCGCAAAATGGGCCGGAATTCACGTTGCCCTACAACGGCAGCAGCACCATCGGCCTGCAAACCACGGCCAATACCGGCTGCACCAGTTACACGGAACAGGTGGTGGACGTAGCCCCGTACAGCCAACTGGTCCATTTCAGCCTGCCCAACGTCTTCACCCCGAACCGTGACCAGGTCAATGATCGCTTTAAACTGGTCACCACCCAATCATTGGATCAGTGCTTCCAACTCCATGTCTATGACCGCTGGGGCAAGTTGGTCCACGAAAGCAACGGCGGGAACAATGGTTGGAATGGCGAACTTGACAATGGTGAACCGGCCAGCGAAGGGGTGTATTTCTACATCGTCAACGTCAATGACGAGACCTTCAACGGCAGCATCAGCCTGATGCGCTGAGCGTGCTTCGCGGTGGTTGACAAGTAGGCGCGCATACGGGCTGTGCCTACCTTCGGGCTTCCTTTCCCACCATGAAACCCGAGGAAACCATTGACCATCCCATCCGGTGGGCCTGGCACCGCATCGCCCGCCGATACAACACCGAGGCCGCCAAGCACGGCGGTTCCATGAGCATTGGATATGCCTTGCTGAACATTGATCCCGAAGGCACCCCCAGCACCAAGCTCGGGCCCAAAATGGGCATGGAATCCCGCAGCCTGACGCGCACCCTGCGCAACATGGAGGACAAGGGGCTGGTCCGGCGTGTGCCCGACGGAAAGGATGGACGCATGATGCGCGTGGTGCTCACTCCTGAAGGCAAACACATGCGGGACATCAGCAAAGCGGCAGTGATCCATTTCAACGAACTTGTGCAAGCGAACATCCCCGCGCGGGAATTGGATGCATTCCATGCCGTCATGCACAAGATCAACGCCCTTCTGGACAGGGACGACCTGTTCAAGTAGCACGAGGCAGTTGCCGAACCATTTCAACATTGCATCGCAGAATGAGCAAGAGAAACATCCGCAAGGTGGCCGTATTGGGCAGCGGCGTCATGGGCAGCCGCATCGCCTGCCACTTCGCGAACGTGGGCGCCGAAGTGCTGCTGCTGGATATTGTGCCGAAGGAGGGGAGCGATCGCAACAAGATCGTCAACGAGGCCCTCGCCGCCACACTCAAAAGCAACCCCTCCCCGCTCTATGACAAGCACTTCGCCAAGCGCATCACCACCGGCAACTTCGACGACGACCTGCCGAAGATCAAGGACTGCGATTGGGTGATTGAAGTGGTGGTGGAGCGGCTGGACATTAAGCAGCAGGTGCTCGCCAACGTGGAGAAGTACCGCACGCCGGGCACATTGATCACCACGAACACGAGCGGCATCCCGATCCACGCGATCGCCGAAGGCCGCAGCCAAGATTTCAAGAAACACTTCTGCGGCACGCATTTCTTCAACCCGCCGCGCTACCTGCCGCTGCTGGAGCTGATCCCCGGCCCGGAAACGGACCCGGCGGTGCTCGGCTTCCTCGAAGAATACGGCTCCCGCATCTTGGGGAAAGTCACGGTGTTGTGCAAGGACACGCCCGCCTTCATCGCGAACCGCATCGGTGTGTTCGGCATCATGGGCCTGTTCCACCTCGTGGAAGAGATGGGCCTCACTGTGGAAGAAGTGGATCGGTTGACCG
Organism: uncultured Flavobacteriales bacterium; assembly: GCA_937873385.1. Lineage (GTDB taxonomy): Bacteria > Bacteroidota > Bacteroidia > Flavobacteriales_F > PHOS-HE28 > PHOS-HE28. Next base: position 7,946 of record CALMYC010000169.1, read on the forward strand.
GTCCCGTGCTGGGCCGCCCGAAGAGCGCCACGTTCCGCACGGCGGACGTGGTGGGCCTTGATACGCTCGTGCACGTGGCGAAGGGCGTGCAAGCCAACTGCCCGAACGACGAGCAGAACGCCACGCTCGCACTGCCGGGCTACTTGCAACAGATGGTCGAGAAGAACATGCTCGGCAGCAAGACCGGCAAGGGCTTCTTCATCAAGGACCGCAGCACACCGAATGGCAACATCCTGCAACTCGACCTGAAAACGCTCGAGTACAAGCCGCAAGTGAAGCCCAAGTTCGTCACGCTCGATGCCGCACGGAAAGAGGATGACCTGATGAAGCGGATGACGATCCTGTACACGGGATCCGACAAGGCCGGCGAGTTCTACCGCAAGAGCTTCCACGGGCTCTTCGCCTACGTGAGCCACCGGATCCCCGAGATCACCGATGCGCTGTACAAGATCGATGATGCCATGCGCGCGGGCTTCGGCTGGGAGCTGGGGCCGTTCGAGTTGTGGGATGCTGTGGGCGTGAAGAAGGTAATGCAGGTGAAGGAGGTAAAGGTGGCCGCGTGGGTCGCGGAAATGTTGGCGGCAGGAAACGAGAGCTTCTACAAGACCGAAGGCGGCAAACGCCTCTACTACGACCCCGCGAGCAAGAGCTACCAGCCGGTGCCGCGCGCGGAAGGATTGATCGTGCTGGCCGACCTGCCCGAAAGCAGCATCGTGTGGAAGAACGCCAATGCCACCGTGCGCGACCTCGGCGACGGCATACTGTGCGTGAGCTGGACCAGCAAGATGAACACCATCGGCGCGGAAGTGATCCAGGGCCTCAACAAGGCCATCGACATCGCCGAAGCGGACTACAAGGGCTTGGTGGTGTACAACGATGGCGCGCTCTTCAGCGCCGGCGCCAACGTGGGCATGATCTTCATGATGGCCGTGGAACAGGAATACGAAGACCTGGACATGGCCATCCGCACTTTTCAGAACACCATGATGCGCATGCGCCACAGCAGCATCCCGGTGGTGGCCGCGCCGCACCAGCTCTGCCTCGGTGGCGGCACCGAGCTCTGCCTGCACGCGGACAAGGTGGTGGCGCACGCGGAGACCTATATGGGCTTGGTGGAGTTCGGCGTGGGCGTGATTCCTGGCGGCGGCGGCACCAAGGAATTCACCCTGCGCCTCAGCGACGAGCTGAAGGAAGGCGACATCCGCATTAACCGCATGCGCGAACGCTTCCTCACCATCGGCCAGGCCAAAGTGAGCACCAGCGGCGAAGAAGCGTTCGGCCTCGGCTACCTGCGCCGCGGCACCGATGAGGTGATCGTGAGCCGCGCGCACCAACTGGCCTACGCCAAGCAATGCGCGCTGGACCTCTGGAACAAGGGCTACACCCAACCGCCCATGC
>CALMYC010000170.1 GCA_937873385.1 uncultured Flavobacteriales bacterium
CCCTCATAGAGCCGCTGCGCGATCCGCATGGTGTGCGCCGGCGCAAAGCCGAGCTTGCGGCTGGCTTCCTGCTGCAGGGTGCTGGTGGTGAAAGGCGCGGCGGGCGAGCGCTTGGCGGGCTTCTTTTCCACGGCCTTCACGGTGAAGTCCGCGCCGATGCAGCCTTTGAGGAAGGCCATGGCTTCGGCCTCGGTGGCAAAGCGTTGCGGCAGATCGGCCTTTACTGCGGCCTTGCGGGGCGTAAGGAATTGCGCAGTGATGCGGAAGGCACTCTTGGCATCGAAGCCGATGATCTCGCGTTCTCGGTTCACGATGAGGCGCACGGCCACGCTTTGCACACGGCCCGCGCTGAGGCTGGGCTTCACCTTGCGCCAAAGCACGGGGCTCAGCTCATAGCCCACCAAACGGTCCAGCACCCGGCGGGCCTGCTGTGCGTCCACCAAGTGTACATCGATGCCGCGCGGGTTGCGCATGGCCTCGGTTACCGCGGTCTTGGTGATCTCGTTGAAGGTGACGCGCTTCACCTTGCTGTCGGGCAGGTCCAGCGCTTCCTTGAGGTGCCAGCTGATGGCCTCCCCTTCGCGGTCTTCGTCAGTTGCGAGCCACACGATCTCCGCTTTGTTGGCCTGTTTGCGCAGTTCGGCGAGCTTGCCCTTCTTCTCGTCGGGCACGATGTAGTTGGGCTCGAAGCCGTGCTCCACGTCCACGCTCAGGTCGCGCTCGGGCAGGTCGCGCACATGGCCGAAGCTGCTGAGCACGGTGTAGCCCGTGCCGAGGTACTTTTCAATGGTCTTGGCTTTCGCGGGGGATTCCACGATCACCAGATCTCCGCTTCCTTCTTTCTTGGCCATGCCCGGATTGCTTTGGGGGCGCAAAGCAAAGGCGTTCCTTCCAAACTAAGGATGCGGGCCGTGCCGTTGCCTTGGTTTCCCCGTAGGGGAAGAAAGTTTGGGGACCTCACAAATACACCACCTTCACCCGCACCCGCATCTCCCCCTCCACCGCGAAGCTGGCCTTCTTGAAGTTGGGCCGGTTCATCGGACCTATCGAGGTGTAGTTGGAAAAACCGATGCCTTCCTTGGGCAGAAAGAGGCCCTTGTCGATCTTGCCGTTCGCGTTCTCGTCATGCAGGATGTGTGCGGCGTAGCGCCCCGGTGGCAGGTTGGTGAAGGTGTAGGTGGCCTTCCCATCGGTGATCGGCGCGGTGCCCAACTTGTACCAGTGCTCGTAGTGTTCATCGGGGATGGTGCCGTCGCGGTCGTGCAGGGTGAACTGCACGCGGCCCTTGGCGTTGCGCAGGTGTTCCACTTCCACGGTGAGCGTTGCGATGCGTTCCGCCGGGATCACCGGTGAGGCTGGATCAAGGGGGAAGAGGGTGGAAGTGTGCGTGGCGACCATGCACAAGGCCAAGGCTGCCACCGTGTTTGCGATCATGTCCATCGTTGATCCGTTGTTTCGGGGTTCACAGGTTGAAGGCCACGGTCACGCTGCCGTATTCCAGTGCATTTCCACCCCGGAAAGGCGCAGTGCGCATCTTCTGGGCAAGCTTGATGGATAGTTTCGGCCGTTCGTACACCACCCCTACTTCGGTGAAGGCGCTGATCCGTTCCAACTGGTCCTTGCCAAGGGTGTAGCCTTCCTCCGAGGCGGTGATGTGATGAATGACCCCGCCTTGCAGCAGGGCGTTGTAGTAGATCACCCGGGAGGTGGGCTGCATCAACAGGTAGAGCTGGTACTTCCCTCCCCCGGTTCTTGCTTCGGAAGGTGCATCATACGGGCTGCGCACGCGGCCCATCCGCAGGCTGAATCCCGCGCCCATGGCATCGTACAGCGTGCCCACGAAGGCATCCATGATGCCCGACACGATGAGCTTGCCCGGCACGTTCAACACTTCGCGCTCCACCTCGAGGTTGTAGTTGAGAATGACGTCGTTCGGCACCTGATTGCCCCAGCCTTCGGGAATGGTGTAACCGATGGCGCCATGCACCCAGGTCTGGGTCTGGTCGGCCATGCTCAGCGGACCCATCACGCCGATGTTCATCTCCGTGGCCACGGTCATCCGCTTCGCGCGGTCCATGGAACGGAGCGCGTGGATGGCAACGAGCGCGCCGGCGTAAGGCCGGTCATCGGGCTGCTCTTCGGCAATGTCGATCCGCGAGGGGGTGAACATGTGCTGGGCGAGGCCCCAGCCGTACCGGTTATCGTCATCCGCCACATGCAGCAGCATGCGTTGCAGGAAGTTGCGCTTCTCCCGGTGGAAGAAATACTCCACCCGCACCCCGTTGGTGTAGTAGCGGTCGGTGCCGTCGCCCTTGAAAACAAGGTAGTCGTTGTCCCACGCCACCTGCAGCGACGGGCTTGCCTGTGTTTGGGCACTTGCAGCCAACGGCACCAGGGCTGCAAGCAATGCGGTGGCGATGATCCCGTTCATGGCCTGCTGGGCCCGTTTTCAAGCGGTGCGTGCCCGTTTGGTGAAGCGCTCCTTCACCCTATCCACCACATAGTACACCATGGGCACCAAGAACACGGTAAGGGCCAGCGAGGAGAGGAGGCCTCCGATGATCACCCAGGCCAGGCCGTTCTTCCATTCGGCGGCGGTGCCGGTGGCTAAGGCGATGGGCAGCATGCCGATGGCCATGGAGAGGGTGGTCATCAGGATGGGGCGCATGCGTTCCTTGCCGGCCGTGATCAGCGCTAGGGCGTAAGGCTTGCCTTCGGCCTTCAGTTGGTTGGTGAAGTCCACGATGAGGATGGCGTTCTTGGTGACCAAGCCCATGAGCATGATGAGGCCCAGCAGGGCGAAGAGGCTAAGCTGGCTCATGGAGAGGTTGAGCGCGAGGAAGGCGCCGATGGCCGCCACGGGTATGGCGAATAGCGCCACGAAGGGGTAGATGTAGCTGTCGTAGAGCGCCACGAGGATGAGGTAGATGAGGATGAAGGAGATGAGCAGCACGGAGCCGAGCGCGCCGAAGCTTTCGTTCTGCCGCTTGATGTCGCTGCCCCAGGCCATGCCCATGCCATCGGGCAGGGGGTGGTCCTTGATGTAGGCCACCACGTCGTCGGCCACCGAGCCCGAGGGCCTTCCCAGTGCATCGGCGGTGAGGGTTACGGCGGGCTGGCGGTCTTTGCGTTCCAGCAGCGATGGCGCGTTGCCGCGTTGGATGTGGGCGAACTGGGCCACTTGCAGGGGCATGCCCATGGGGTTCACCACGGTGAGCTGCTGCACGTCGGCGAAGTTGCGGCGGTCGAAGCGGTGCAGTCGGATGCGCACGGGGTATTCGGTGCCGGCCTCGGTGAGGGTGGCCTCGTCGTTGCCGGTGAATGCGGTGCGCAAGGCCATGCCCGTGTATGCGGTGTTGAGGCCGAGGCGCTGCATTTTGTCCGCATCGGGCACCACTTTCCATTCGGGGCTTCCTTCCTCCACGGAAAGCCGCACGTTGTCCGCGCCGGGGATGGCTTGCACCACGCCTTTGAGGTTGTTCGCGGTGGCCATCACTTGCTCGCGGCTTCGACCGCTGAGGGTGATCTCGATCGGGGCGGTACGCGGCACCAAGCCCAAGGCCATCATGGAAAAGTTGATGCCGGTGTGTTCCTTGGCGAGCGC
>CALMYC010000171.1 GCA_937873385.1 uncultured Flavobacteriales bacterium
GTGCTGCTCCCCGTTACCGATGCCAGTGGCAATAGCAGCCCCTGCACCGCCACGGTCACCGTGATCGACGACGACCCACCCGTTGCATTCTGCCAGAACACGACCATCTACCTGGATGCCAATGGCAATGCGAGCATCCTGCCTCAAATGATCAACGCCGGCAGTTATGACCTGCAGGGTCCCGTAACCCTGATCGCCAGCCAGCTCAACTTCAACTGCAACAATCTGGGGGCGAACAGCGTGACCCTGATCGTGACGGACAACAGCGGCAATCAGGCATTCTGCCTGTCCCAGGTAACCGTGCTGGACACCATCGCACCCAATGCCGTGTGCCACGACATTACGATCGGGCTGGATCCCGACGGGACGGCAAGCATCACCGCAGCCATGATCGGTGCAAACAGTTCGGACAACTGCGAAGCAGGCCTGACCTACTCCTTGAGCCAATCCACTTTCGCCGCACCCGGCACCTATTCGGTGCAGCTCACCGTTACCGACGGAAGCGGCAACAGCAGCACATGCACCTCCACGGTCACTGTTGCTGATGACACCCCGCCCGTTGCTCTTTGCCAGAACACCACAATCTATCTGGATGCCACGGGCAACGCCGGCATCACCCCGCAGATGATCGATGGAGGCAGCTACGATATTGGCGGGACCATCACTCTTTCCGCCAGCCAGCTCAACTTCAATTGCAACAACCTCGGTGTGAACAGCGTGACCCTGATCGTTACGGACAACACGGGCAACCAGACCTTTTGCCTCGCAGATGTCACCGTGCTGGACACCATCGCCCCCACGGCCGCTTGCCAGAACATCACCGTGGGCCTGAGCCAAGGTGGCAGTGTGACCATCACAGGCACCATGATCGGCATCAACAGCACGGACAACTGCAGCACCGGGGTGACTTACCTGCTGAGCCAATCGACCTTCACCGCCACAGGTACCTACCAGGTACAGCTCACCGTGACTGATGCCAGTGGCAACACCAGCACATGCACATCCCTGGTAACCGTAGTGGACGATGCACCACCGGTGGCCATCTGCCATGATACCACAGTATACCTAGGACCCGATGGCCACGCAGGCATCACACCGGACATGATCGATGGTGGCAGCCATGACGTAGGCGGCACCATTGCCCTGGCTGCGAGCCAGACCGACTTCGGGTGCAACAACCTCGGCCCGAACAACGTGACCCTGATCGTCACCGACAACAGCGGCAACCAGACATTCTGCATCGCGGGGGTCACCGTGCTGGACACCATCGCCCCCGTGGCCGTATGCCAGGACATCACCGTGGTGTTGGACAATCAGGGCCAGGCCGCGATCACCGGCGCGACCATCGGCGCGAGCAGCACGGACAATTGTCAGGGCGGGCTCAATTACAGCTTGAGCCAATCCGTCTTCTCCACCACCGGTACCTACACGGTGCAGCTCACCGTCACGGATGCCAGCGGCAACAACAGTACATGCACCTCAACCGTAACGGTTATCGACAACATTCCGCCCGTGGCCCTGTGCCAGAACGCCACCATCTATCTGGATGACAACGGCAACGCCAGCATAACGCCGCAAATGATCGACGGCGGCAGCTTCGACAACGAGGGCATCACAGCCTTGACCGCCAGCCGCACCGTGTTCAACTGCGCCGACCTCGGATCAAACCCCGTAACGCTTACCGTGTTCGACAACATGGGCAACACGGCCAGTTGCGAGGCCCTGGTGACCGTGCTGGACACGATCGCGCCAACAGCGATCTGCCGGGAGATCACGGCCTACCTCAATCCGGATGGGCAGGTAACCATCAGCGCGACGGACGTGGGGGGCGGCAGTACTGACAACTGCGGGTCCGATGCGCTCATCCTCGAACTCGACACCCTGCACTTCAATGGTGAAGGTGAATACCAAGTAATGCTCACCGTGACCGATGCCAGCGGCAATACCAGCACGTGTACCACGGTGGTACACACGGTGAAGCCTCAGCCGCCCCTGGTGATCCCCTCCGGTTTCTCTCCCAATGGTGACGGAATTGCGGACACGTGGGTGATCCAGGGCATCGAATATTACCCGGGAAATGAAGTGGTGGTCTTCAACCGCTGGGGAAGCCTTCTTTACGAGGCAAAGCCATACACCAACGACTGGGGTGGCCAAGTGACCAAGGGCGGCGCGCTGCCGGGCGCGCTCCAGGCGGGCACGTACTTCTACCAAATTTCGCTCGGCAATGGGGATGTCCGTACCGGATACCTGCAACTGAACCGATGAAGCAATTCACCGTTAAAGCCATCCAATGAGAACGGTAGTGGCACTGTTGTTTGCCGCCATGATGGGCAATGTGTGTGCCCAGCAGGACCCCATGTACAGCATGTACATGTGGAACATGTTGGCCATACAGCCCGGCTATGCAGGCAGTGCCGACGTGCTGAACGCCACAGCACTCTCCCGCATTCAATGGTCGGCCATCAACGGGGCACCAGTGACACACAGCCTTTCCGTTCACAGCCCCGTGAACGAACGCACCTTGGGCATTGGGGGGAATTTGGTCCATGACCGCATAGGGCGCTCCACAACCACCAGTGCGTTCGCCGATATCGCGTACAGGATGGTGGTAACGAAGAAGTACCGTCTCGCACTCGGGCTCCAGGCCGGGGTAAACCTTGCTTCCATAGCCAATACCAAAGTGGAAAACACCGATCCGAGCGACCCCACCTTCCAGGCCGACATAAGCGGGCGCGTTTGTCCGAATTTCGGCTTCGGTGCCTATTTGTGGTCATCCAACTCATATCTCGGGATCTCCGTACCGAAATTGTTCAAGAACTACTTGGGGAGGTTCAGCAATGAAGGGATCAATGAACGGTTCTTTCAAGAAGCCACCCATGTTTTCATAACTGCTGGATATGTATTGCCCCTGGGCACCGTGAAGTTCAAACCATCGATCATGCTTCGGGCGACCGAGGGAGCCCCGCTGTCCGCCGATATATCGGCCAATTTTTTCCTCTATGACAAGATCGTTCTTGGCGCGGCCTACCGCAACGGCGACAGTGTTACAGGCATTCTTGCAGTGCAAGCCACCGAACAGGTCCGCGTCGGATATGCCTATGATATGGGATTGAGCGCTGTAACAAGACGCGCCAACGGAGCGCACGAGCTAATGATCAGCTACAACCCCGTATACAACCGCGAACGGGTCCGTTCACCCCGATACTTCTGAGCATGAGCCTGCGATCGACACTGGTCCCGCTCCTCTTCCTTGTCCGCATTGCGGCATACCCTCAACAAGGATTGCTCCACCAAGCGGACCGCCTGTACGAAAACTACAGCTACCACGAGGCAATAGCCACCTATGAACAGGCCTTCCGCAAGGATGCCAGCAGCATTGAACATGCACGGCGCCTGGCCGATTGCTACTGGACCTTGCGCGATCCCGCCAACGCAGAACGTTGGTATGCCGTGGTGGCCTCCTCATCCCAAGCAACGGCCATCGACATGTACCGCTATGCCGAACTGCTCCGCATGAACGGCCAATATGCCGACGCGGATGCCTGGTTGAAGCGATTCGCCAAATTGGCACCACAGGACAGCCGGGCCCGGAGGAAGGAAAACGCGGTTGAGCGGCTCGGGGAGATCCTGGAAAAGGATGGCATTGCGCACAAGGTGGAACCGGTACCGTTCAACAGTGCGTTCAGTGACTTGTCCCCCTTCATCAAGGACGGCATGGTCTACTTTGCCTCCAACAGGCCTGACCAATACGCGGTCAAGCGCATTCACAGCCTCACTGGGACCCCGTTCCTGGACCTGTACCAAGGAAAGTTGAACGCCGATGGGGAGGTAACCGGCATCACACCGATGGGAGGCGGGATCAACACCTCCTATCATGAGAGCAATGCCATCATCAGTGCTGACGGCCGGGAGCTCTACTTCACAAGGAACAACGTCACCGACGGCAAGCGGATTTTGAGCGAGGACGGCGTGAACAACCTGCAGATCATGATCCGTGAAAGAACCGCGGAGGGTTGGGGGCGCGAACGGCCGTTCATCCACAACAACGCAGCATACTCCGTGGGGCATCCGGCCATTACACCGGACGGCAAACGGCTCTATTTCACCAGCGACATGCCCGGCGGCGTTGGTGGCAAGGACATTTGGTATTGCGAGCGTGAGGGCCCCGGCACCGCATGGGGAGATCCGGTGAATGCCGGGCCGGAGGTGAATACCGAAGGGGATGAGCTCTTTCCGTTCGTCTTCAAGAACACCCTATATTTTGCCTCTGACGGGCAGCTGGGCTTAGGCGGGCTGGACATCTTCCAATCCGCCATCAGGCCCGGCGGCCATGGCATCGCAGAGAATGTAGGCGCCCCAGTAAACAGCGCCTCGGACGACTTCGGGCTCTGCGTGGACGAGAATGGTGTGCTGGGCATGTTCTGTTCCGACCGTAACGGTGCGATCGGAGCGGAAAACATCTATTCCTTCCACATGCACAGCAAGCCCGAGGAAAAACGGAAATGGACCGGAAAGATCCTTGACATTGCCGACGGCAAACCTGTACCCTACCTGCCGGTGAAGCTGCTGGGCCGTAATAATGAGCTTTTGGCCACAACCACCTCTTCCGAACTGGGGACCTACGAATTTCAAGCGCCAACGGATGCAGCTTCCGTATCCGCCTCCATTCCCGGGGGGGCGCAGGTGGAATTGGAATTTCAGGCCTTGTCCATATCACCGTTCAGCGACACGGAGCTGCCCGACATGTACTTGAACAGCATGATGGACCTGCCGGTGAACGCCATCATTCGCGATGCCGCCACCAATGAATGGCTGGACGGCGTGAACGTTTCCGTACGCAATACGAAAAGCGGAACCCTCCTGTTCTCGGGCACCACGGACAAGCAGGGCATCACGCGCGGTCAGATACCGTACCAGCGGTACGGAGACGATGTCTCCTATCAGGTCAAGTTCTCCAAGCCTGGTTATTTGTCCCGCACGGTGGACGTGGATTTCCGCGTGCTCAATTTCCTGGAGCAGGCACTCACGGGCCCCGAAGGTTCCACCCTGAGCCCCATAGCCAGCGGGCTTGACATGGCAAAGGCCATGAACCTGCATCCCATTTACTTCGATTTCCGCGAGGCCCAGATCAGACCTGATGCTGCGGCAGAACTCGATCAAGTGGCCCAAATGATGAGGGAAAACCCTTCCATTTCAATTGACCTGCGGTCGCACACCGACAGCAGGGCCAGCACCGAATACAATGACGTGCTCAGC
>CALMYC010000172.1 GCA_937873385.1 uncultured Flavobacteriales bacterium
GGGATGCCCGTGCGGCGCAGCGTATTGTATTGGTTCGGGCCCAGGTACATGCGCATGGCCAGGGTGGCATGGTCGCTGGGTTCCTGCCCGAAGAAGAGCTTGGCATCGTAGCGCTTGGTGAAGAGCGTGTCGTCCGGAAGGGTGGTGATGGCGATCTCCGAGCCATTGCTGGCGAAACCGTCGTTCTTCACCATGGCCACCGTGAAGAAATCCTGCTTGAAGGCCACCCAGTTGGCCTTTGCCTCGAGTTTTTTGGAGTCGTCCTTGGTTTCGCTCAGGAAGTTGCGGTCGTCGTTGAGGTATTTGTAGTACACCGTGCAGTGCTGCAGTTCCGTGGGGCGGTGTTTTTCATTGTGGAATCCCGTGAGGTTCCAGTGGAACATCACGTTGCGCGGGTCCACTTCGGGCAGGCCGACCAGTTCGGCGGTCACGCTCATGAACCAGTCGGCACTGTCCAACTGGTAGGTGATCTGGATGAACTTGGCGGGATCGGTGGTTGCGGCTTTGAGTCGCACGCCGGTGGTGCCGAGCTTTTCCGCGGAGAAGTTCATGTCCTTCGTGCTCAGCTTGCGGCTGCCCATGAAGAAGTTGTACTCATAGGCCCCGCTGTCGGGCACTGCGAGCAGGAGTGGTTTGTGGCCGTGGTAGGTCTTGTAGTCCTTCAGGCGGATCACGTTCGGGCGCGCCCCATACGTGTTGATGGCCACCTGCAGGTGTTCGTTGCTGATGGTGACCACTTCATTGTTGCCCTTGGCCGCGGGTGCGAAAATGCCGTAGCGGTCCATGAGGCGGGCTTGTGCCAGGCTGTCCTTGTTAACGCTGCCGGTGCCCGTGCTGTCCGATGCGGGTGCCGGGTTGGCCGCAACCGGCCCGTTGGCGCTGCGCTGCTGGCGGGCAAGCACTGAATCCGCATGCTGGGCCTGTTGCTGGATGGCGAGCTCGGCAATGCTGTCCTGCTCGTGCTGCATGCGGGCGCGTTCAGCCGCATTGGGCATGGTGAAATACTGGAAGCCAATGAAGATGGCCACCATGAGGATGATGCCGATGATCGCTTTACGGTCCATACGCTGCCTGAGGACGGGGGTGGTGAAGGGCCGCGAAGATAGCCGCCCGGGCGCGGCCAGCCTACCTTTTTACGGCACTATTTGCAGCCTTTGGCGAAGGTGGGTCAGGTCGTTGCCTTTACGGGCGTGGCGATGGCGGCCTGGTGTTGCAGTGCCACCGCCACAAAGCGGATGAACAGCGGGTGGGGCCGCGCCACGGTGCTTTTGTATTCCGGGTGGTACTGCACGCCCACGAACCACGGGTGGCCCTTGAGTTCCACCACTTCCACCAGCTTGGTCTGGGGGTTTATCCCCACGGGGGACATGCCCGCCTTTCGGAATTCATCGGTGTATGCACCATTGAACTCATAGCGGTGGCGGTGGCGTTCCTTGATGGATGTGGTGCCGTATGCCGCCGCGCTCCGGCTACCCTCCGTCAGCTTGCAGGGATAAGCCCCGAGGCGCATGGTGCCGCCCTTTTCCGTCTTGGATTTCTGCTCCTCCATCATGTCGATCACCGGCCAGGGCGTATCGGTGTCCATTTCAGTGCTGTTGGCCCCTGCATGCCCGAGGACATTGCGGGCAAATTCGATCACCGCGCATTGCATGCCCAGGCAGATTCCGAAGAAGGGCACCTTGTTTTCGCGGGCAAAGCGAATGGCTTCCAGCTTGCCTTCAATGCCGCGATGGCCAAAGCCCGGGGCCACCAGGATGCCGCCAAGGCCGGACAGGAGCTTGGACACGTTCTTGGGCGTGATCTTTTCACTGTGGATCCAATGGACCTCCACCTTGGTTTCATTTTCCGCGCCGCCGTGGTCCAGGGCTTCCTTGATGCTCTTATAGGCATCGTGCAGCTCCACGTATTTGCCCACCAGGCCGATCTGCACGGTGTGCTTGGGGTTCTTGAACCGGCGTAGAAAGTCACGCCATTGGGTGAGGTCAGCCTCCGGGAAGTTGGGGATGCCGAGCTTTTCCAACACCACCTGGTCCAGTTGTTCCTCCTGCATCATCAGGGGTACATCATAGATGGTGGAGGCATCGGCGCTTTCGATCACGGCGCGCTGGTCCACGTTGCAGAACAGGGCGATCTTTTCCTTCATGCCCCTGTTCATCGGGTGCTCCGTGCGGCACACCAGGATGTCCGGCTGCACCCCGAGGCTCAGGATCTCCTTTACGCTGTGCTGGGTGGGCTTGGTCTTCAGTTCTCCGCTGGTGCTGAGGTAAGGCAGCAAGGTGAGGTGGATGGAGAGGGCGTCGCGGCCCTTTTCCCACTTCAGTTGGCGGATCGCCTCGATATAGGGCAGGCTTTCAATGTCACCCACGGTGCCGCCGACCTCGGTGATGACGAAGTCGTAGATGCCCTTCCGGCCCAGGGCCTGGATGTTGCGCTTGATCTCGTCGGTGATGTGCGGGATCACCTGCACGGTTTTGCCGAGGTACTCGCCCTTGCGCTCCTTGTTGATCACGTTCTGGTAGATGCGCCCGGTGGTGACGTTGTTCGCCTGCGAAGTGGCCGTGTCCAGGAAGCGTTCGTAATGGCCCAGGTCCAGGTCGGTCTCCGCGCCGTCCTCGGTCACGTAGCATTCGCCGTGCTCATACGGGTTCAGCGTACCGGGGTCGATGTTGATGTACGGGTCCAGCTTCTGGATGGTCACCGTGAAGCCGCGCGCCTGGAGCAGCTTGGCCAAGGAGGCGCTCACAATGCCCTTGCCGAGGCTGGAGGTCACCCCGCCGGTAACGAAAATGTACTTGGTGGAACCCGTCATCACTGGTTGATCGCGCCCTGAATGGGAAAGGTGATCACGGGGCGTAAAGGTAGCAGGATGCGGCAAATGGGCGTACCGGTGCCGGAAATCCGCTCCAGGGGCTGGTGCGGCAGGTGATCAGAAGGTGTAGGACACGCCCAGGCTGGGCAGGACGGGCAACTGGTCCACTTCGGCGCCGGTCAGGCGGTCGCGGTAGAAGATGTTCTTCCGGTCATACACATTGGTCACGCTCAGGTCCAGTTGCAGTACTTGGAACTGGTCCAGTTTCCAGGTTTTGGTGACACCCAGGTCCAATCGGTGGTAGTCGGTGAGGCGGCCCTCGTTCAACGGGCCGTAGATCACTTGCAGGTCGCCGTTGGCCGCGTTCACGTCCGTGTAAATGCCGTTGCTGAACGGAAGGCGCTCGTAAAAGCCCTGGTTCTGGGTGAAGGGGAACCCGGACCCATAGTTCCAACGGGCACTGGCCTTCCAACTGTCGTGCTTTCCGAAGGTGTAGCTGGCCACCAGGTTCACGTTGTTGCGCCGGTCCCAGATGGGGTTGAAGAGGCGGGTGCCGTCGAAGCGGTCCACGAAATTGAGCGAATACACGGCCCAGATGTAAAGGCCCTTGTTTTCGTATTTCAGCAGCAGGTCCGCACCGTATGCACTTCCGGTTTCCACGATGAAGTCCTTCTTGAGCTCGTCCGGTTGGGCGGCGAATTCCGGCGTGTCGTTGTAGAGTTTGTCGCGGTTCATGTTCGTCACCTGGCGGAAGTCCTTGTAATAGCCTTCAATGTTGAGGCTGGCCTTCGGGGTAACGTCGTACTCAAACCCGAACACGGCGTGGTTGGCGCGCTGCAGCGGGTCCGTGATGTCCCGCACGGTCCCATTGGAGGTGGTAAGCTTCGCGGGGATGTCGTCCGGGGCGGTGATGAAGCCGTAGAACAGGTTGACCACGTCGCGGTCGTTGTTGGTGGCGATGAGGTTCTGGCTGTATCGGCCCACCGCGCCCTTGAGCCGGAAGCGGTCGTTGACGTTCCATTTGAAGCCCAGGCGCGGTTCCGGGTTCAGCACCGCGAGGGTGGCGTAGTACTGCATGCGCACCCCGGGTTCCAGCACCCATTGGCCCAAGCGCATTTTGTAATTGATGAAGCCCGCGAGCTCGGTGCTCACCTTTTGCTCGCCGAGCTGATAGCCCAGCGCATTGAAGAAGCGAAGGTCGGTTTTCACGCCGGTGACGTTGATGCCGTAGTTGACCTCGTTGTTCCCGCTGAAGTACTTGAAGTTCAGCCCCGCGTTGAAGTTGTTGATGCTGCTGGTGCGTGGCTGCAGGCTGCCTTCCTTGAGGCTGATGGCATAGTTGCTCAACGCGAAAACGCCCTCGATGAGCACGGCGCTGCCGGAGGGTACGAGCACGAAATTGGTGCCTGCGCCCCAGTTGTTCCAGTCCAGGTCGCTGATGCCCCTGTACTTCACGCCGTCGCTGAAGTTGAAGCCGAAGAAGTTCACCTTGCTGCCGTTGGCGGCGTTGAGGGAGACCTTGCCAAAGAGATCGGTGAACTTGAAGGGGAGGCCTGCGCTGTCCGCATAGCTGTACAGGCTTTTGCTGGTCTGGTCCAGGTAACTGTGCTTGAAGTTGAGCAGGAAGGAACTGCTTCCCGCGCCCGGGGTGGTTTGCTTCTTCAAGGGACCTTCCAACAGGCCTTTGGCCGCAAAGGTGCTGGCGGACACTTTTCCGCCGAAGTGTGT
>CALMYC010000173.1 GCA_937873385.1 uncultured Flavobacteriales bacterium
GCGACGGCCTGATGGGGTATCGCACGCCCAACATCGACCGTCTCGCCGAGGAGGGCGCGAAGTTCACCGACTACTACGGTGAGCAGAGCTGCACCGCCGGCCGGGCGGCGTTCATCACCGGGCAGAACCCGTACCGGACCGGTCTGACCAAGGTCGGCATGCCCGGCGCTGACGTCTGCCTGCGCGCGGAGGACCCCAAGATCGCGAACGCGCTGAAGGAGCAGGGGTACGCGACCGACCACGGGATCTCGATCGGAGACCACCTGACACTGCACTCCATCTACGGATCGTCGGCCGGGGTGAACGTCGTGGGCATCTATCACGACCCGCAGATCTTCACCGGGGTGACAATCGGCGACGGCGTCTACCGACGACTGACGGACCAGCCCGACGTCTCGCTGGTGCTCGCGAAGATGAAGCCGGGCGCCGATCTGGACGCGACCACCGCGGCGCTGAAGAAGAGCTTCCAGGAGAGCTACCCGACCGGGGTCGTCCGCACGCGCGCGGAGTACCGGGACTTCATCAGTGGGCAGCTCAACCAGATCCTGGGCATCTTCTACGTGCTCCTCGCCCTGTCGATCATCATCTCGCTGGTCGGGGTGATCATCACGCTGCTGCTCGCCGTCTACGAGCGCACGCGTGAGATCGGAATGATGCGCGCGGTCGGCGCCACCCGCGGACAGATCCGCAGCATGATCACGTTCGAGAGCGTGATCACGGCGATCATCGGCGCGATCGTGGGCCTCGTGCTCGGCCTCATCCTGGGCTACGTCATGATCAAGGGTCTGGAGTCACAGGGGCTGTCGTTCTCGGTCCCGGTCGGAACCCTGATCACGGTGCTCGTGATGGCGGTGTTGGCCGGCCTCCTCGCGGCCATCATCCCGGCACGACGTGCGGCGAAGCTGCAGCCGCTGGAGGCGTTGCACTACGAATAGCCGTGCCGGCGGGTGGAGGGGCCCCCGCCCTCCCCCCGCCGTTCCACGCCGTTGCCGGAAAAGGGAATCCATCCACCGCAGTGGAACGATAGGTGAGCTGGCCGTGCTTCAACTTCCGCGCTTTCACATCGGGTTTGTCCGCGGTGCCGATCAGTTCGCCAAAGCACCAACCAAGGTCCTTTTCGCTGGTGCGTTCATAGCTGACGCGCACGTCTGCCGGTTGCGGGTGCTTGCCCGCCCATTCATTGAAGTATGCTTGCGTGCAGGAGTCGAAGAGCGCATCGCCCAAGCTGCCCCGGAGCTGTTCGAAGATGAGCGCGGTCTTGGCGTAGATGGTTGTGCCGTAGTCCAATTCAGCGAAGGCCGTTGAGGTGCTGCTGTCGGGTGCATCCCAGTTGCGGCGCGCGTTGTAGCGGTACATCAGCTCGTTTTGCATCCGGAAGCTGGGTCCTTGGCCACTGGGGAACAGCTTGATCGGCAAGCCTTGGATGTCCAACGCCAACCGCCCCGGATAGCGCGTGTCCATGTAACGTTGTTCGAAGAAGCTGTTCATGCCCTCGTCCATCCACGGATGTGCGCGCTCATTGCTGGCCAACATGCCGTAGAACCAGTTGTGGCCCACCTCGTGCGCGATCACCTGGTCCAATTCCAACGGCAAGCCCACGTTGCCGATGATGGTGATCATGGGGTATTCCATTCCTCCGCCCGCCGCAATGGTGCCATCCAAGGCGGTGCAGGTGGAATAGCGGTAGTCGCCCACCCACTGGCTGTACAGCCGCACGCTTTCGTTCACGTAGGTGATGGCCTCCTTCCACAACGCGGCATTTTGCGGTGTGAAGAGTACTTGCGTCTTCACCGTGCGGCCGCTACGGGGCAGCGCCACCTCGCCGGTGCGGACCAGGAAACGCTTGTCGGCGAACCAGGCGAAGTCATGCACCTTGTCCTGCTTGAAGCGCAGTGTTTTGGTGTTCGCCGCGGAAGGTGGGAAGGCGTTGCTGCGCTGCTTGGGCAGTTCAGCGCGGGACAGGGAATCCATCCATGCTTCTTCCGTTGGATTGTCGATCAACTCACCGGTTGCACCCAAAACGTAATTGGCCGGTAGCGTGATGGATACATCGAACGAGCCGAACTCCGAATAGAATTCTCCCTGGTTGAGGTAGGGCATGGCATGCCAGCCGGAATTGTCGAACACGGCCGGCTTCGGGTACCACTGCGTGATGTAGTACGCCTGCCCCGTGTGCCCCAGGCGGGAGAACTTGGCATCGGGGATCTTCACGCGGAAAGGCGTGGTGATGCGTGCCGAACCGCCGGTTGCCAGCGGCTCGTTCAGCTTGATCCAGGCGATGTCGGGGTTCTTCGCGTCCAAGGCCCAGGTGAGCTTCGATCCTTCGGAGCGGAAATCCAAGCTGTCGATCCAGCCGCGTTCATCTTCTTTCGCGAAGTGCAGGCCGAAGTCGTTCTGCGAATCCTTCTGCCGGCACAGCGCGGTGTTGCGGTCGCGATAGGCGTTTGGCCACAGGTGGATCCACAGCGTGTCCAGCGTGGAGAGGCTGTTGTTGTGGTAGGTGATCGTTTCAAATGCCCGCAGCGTATGCGACCTGTCATCCAGCCGCACCTCGATCACATAGTCCACCTCTTGCTGAAAGTAGGGTTGCGCTGAAGCAGTTCCAGCAATTGAGAACAGTAGTATTTCGGCAAAGGCACGCATCAACGCCAAAGTAACGCTGGGTCCGCCGAACCCCAGTCCGGCGGAGAACCTCGTGTCCGGTCCGGTGAGAAACGCGGCGAATTTGAGAAGGTTAGGGACGCGCAACGCCAGCATCGTTGATGCTGTGAACCATGAACCCCGAACTACGATGCCACGGCCACTACTTCATCACCTCGGCCAATTTCGCTTCCAGCTCGGCCCCGCGCAGGTTCTTCGCCAGCACTTTACCGTCACGGCCTACAAGCACGGAATAAGGAATGGCGGAGACGCCATACTGCTGCGCCGCAGCGTTGTTCCAGAACTGAAGGTCGCTCACATGGTGCCACATGAGGCCGTCCTGCTTGATCGCATTGGTCCATGCGTCTTTGGTCTTGTCCAGGCTCACGCCGAGCACATCGAATCCTTTTGCGTGGTACTTGTTGTACATCTTCACCACGTTCGGGTTCTCCATGCGGCAGGGGCGGCACCAACTGGCCCAAAAGTCCACAAGCACAATTTTGCCACGCAGGCTGCGGAGTGCGAATGGCTTGCCATCCGGTGTGTTCTGCGTGAAGTCCGGTGCTTCACTTCCCACGGGGATCAGGTTGTCCAATTTCGCCTGCATTTCCTCTTGTTGCTTGGCGGCCAGGGCTTGTTGCGCCATGCGGTCCACCTGGTCGCGGAAGCCGGCGAAGTACTCGCTGTTCGGCATGCTCATGCGCAGTGAATCCTTCACTTGTTGGAAGAGCGGCAGGTCCTGTTGGGGATTGATGCGGTTCAGGGCGGCCAACACTGCGGGGGAGCGCATGTGGTCCTGGATGAATTGCCTTGTTTGCTGGCTGAATGCAGCGTTCAGCTTAGCGTATTCCGCCATGGCGGAGGAGTCGGCCGGGTCGGCTTTCAGTCGCTGTGCCAGGGCCTGGCCCTGGTCGTCAAAGGCTTTCGCCTCGCGGAAATAACCATGCAGAAGGGCCGTGTTCACGGAGCCTTCCACCTTGCTGGGGAATTGCAGGGAATCGGCCTGGGCCGTTACGCTGGCGCTTTCCGCGCTGTCCAGCAGCAGCACCATGATCTGGTCGCCGCCGAGGGTGAGCGAGTAGAAATCCAATGGCATGCTGGGCAGTTTCATCACGCCCCTGCCCTCTGCATCCAGTTGCACGCTGTCCGCATGTACCGGCCGGTTGTTCGTGAACTTGTCGAAGTACAGTGTTTTGCCCTCCGCTCCTGAGATCTGCGCGGTAAGCGTGCGTTCCTTCGGGGCGTTCCCGGAGCAACCGGCCAGCGAGGCGGCCAGTAGGGCAGGGGCGATCAAGTAGTTGGTCATCATGGTTATTGAAGCAGTCGTTTTACGATCTCATTGGCGGCTTTGGGGTCGGCTTTGCCCTTGGAGGCTTTCATCACTTCGCCCATGAACAGGCCCAGCAGGCCCTTGTTGCCTGCGCGGTAGGCCTCCACCTTGTCCGGGAAACGCGCCATGGCCTGGAGCACGGCCTCTTCAATGGCGCTGGTGTCGGTGCTCAGGAGCAGCCCGTATTTTTCGGCGAGATCAGCGGCGGTGGCGTCCTTTTCAAGCATCAAAGGGGACAGTTTCTGCGAAGCCAGGCTGTGGCCTACCCTCCCGCTTTCCATCAGGTCCACCAAACCGGCCAGGCGCTCGGGAACAAGAGGAAATTCCGTAATGGACAGTCCGTGCGTGTTCACCCAGGAGCGCACATCCCCCATCACCCAATTGGCAGCCTGTTTGTACGGCTTCTTTTCGCCGTTCCCGTTCAATTGGGCTACCACGGCTTCGTAATACAGCGCAGTGCCCTTGTCGTCGGTGAGCACATCCGCGTCATACGCGCTCAGGCCGTACTGGGCCGTGTACTTGGTGCGCAGCTCGCGGGGCAGGGGTGGCATGGACTGCTGCACGGCCACCTTCTTCTTTTCACTCACGGTCAGCGGCAGCAGGTCCGGCTCGGGGAAATAGCGGTAGTCGTGGGCCATCTCCTTGCTGCGCAAGGTGGTGGTGATGCCCTTGGCCGCATCGAAGTTGCGTGTCTCCATGCGGATGATGCCGCCGGCGGCGAGCACTTCCGATTGGCGTTGCGCCTCATGTTCGATGGCGCGCTGGACGTTGCGGAAGCTGTTCATGTTCTTCACTTCGGTGCGCGTACCCAGGGTGGTGGTACCCTTGGGGCGGATGCTGATGTTGGCGTCGCACCGCAAACTGCCTTCCTCCATGTTGCCGTCGCAGATGTCCAGGTAGCGCACGATGCGGCGCACTTCCACCAAATAGTCGTAGGCTTCCTGCGAGGAGCGGATAACCGGTTCGCTGACGATCTCCACCAGCGGAACCCCGGCGCGGTTCAGGTCCACCAAGGTATTGAAGGGGTCCACGTCATGGATGCTCTTGCCCGCGTCCTCCTCCATGTGGATCCGGGTCAGTGCGATGGCCTTCTCCGTGCCGTCCTCCAACGTGATGGGGATGCTCCCGCCGGTGCAGATGGGCGTGGTGTCCTGCGTGATCTGGTAGCCTTTGGGCAGGTCCGGGTAGAAGTAATTTTTCCGGGCATAGTGCATGCGCGGTGCAATGTTGCAGCCGCATGCCAGGCCCAACTTGATGGCATGGTCGATCACCACCGTGTTCGCCACGGGCAGTGTGCCTGGCAACGCCAGGGTCACCGGCCCGGCCAAGGTGTTCGGCCGGTCACCATAGGCATTGGGGTCGCTGCTGTAGGCCTTGCTTTTGGTGAGCAATTGTGCATGCACCTCCAAGCCAACCACCAGATCCCAGTTCTCGCTCCAGTGCGGGGCGCTGCCCGTGCTCTGCATGTTCCCGGCCATTTATGTTCAGTAAGCCCTGTGGCTTTTCCAAGCTGCAAAGGTGCAACGCCAACCGCCAACACCGGCAATCCCGGATCCTGCGCAGTGTTCGTTGCATTCACAATTTTCCGTTGCAGCCCCACGCAGGCAACAGCAGATTGGTGGCGGATCATTGCCTTTGGCTTCCGTGCTCCCTCTCGCTTTCTCGCTCTCACCCGCCCACCCTCAACTCCCTGCCACCATTTCCCGCATGATCAGCGTGAGGCTCGGCTCCGCTTTTTCAGCCACGCGCTGCACCATCTCATGGGTGGTCTTCTCAATGCGGCCTTCCACGCCCATGTCGGTGATCACGCTCATGGCGAAGCAGGGCAGGCCCATTTGGCGTGCGGCGATCACCTCAGGCACAGTGCTCATGCCCACGGCATCCCCGCCGATGATGCGCACATAGCGGTATTCCGCAGGGGTTTCCAGGGTGGGGCCCGTAAGGCCCACATAGGTCCCGGTGCGCACGGCTATGTTGTTCGCCTTGGCGATGCCCTTGGCGCGCCCGATCAAGGCATGGTCGTACGGCTCGCTCATGTCCGGAAAGCGGGGTCCAAAGAAATCGATGTTGGGGCCGATGAGCGGGTTGGGGAAGAGGCAGATGTGGTCCGTCACGATCATCAGGTCACCCGTGTCAAATTCCTTGTTCAATCCGCCACAGGCATTGCTCACGAACAGCCGTTTGATGCCGAGCAACTTCATCACCCGCACAGGCAGGATCACCTCGGGCATGGTCCAGCCTTCGTAGTAGTGGAACCGGCCCTGCATCGCAACCACGGGCTTTCCGCCCAAAAGCCCAAAGAGCAGTTTGCCGGGGTGGCCTTCCACGGTGCTCACCGGAAACTCGGGGATGTCCTTGTATGCAATGCTGAATTGGACATCGATCTCCTTGCCCAGGCCGCTCAAGCCCGTGCCGAGGATGATGCCGGTTTCAGGAACGAAGCCGGTTGTGGCCTTTCTGATGTGGTCAGCGATTCGCTGGATGCGTTGCAACATGGGATCGGATCAATGCTTCGAAGGCGTGTGGTTCAGTTAGAATGGCGGCCTTCACGCCGATCACGGCCAAAGGCAGGCCTGCCAGTGGTCCGGAATGGGATGTGTCGCCCAGGCGGGCGGCATCTTTTTCCGTGGTGATCAGCGTTTTCGGTCCGTGGGCGAAACTATGGAATAGCGCGGCCAACCGCTCCAGTTCCGGAAGGCGGAAGCGGTGGTGGTCACCGAAGCCTGCGTGGCGCACGGTGCCAAAGAGGGAACGGGCATGCTCCACCAAGGGTTCGGCATGGGCAATTCCAGTGAACAGCAGCGCTGCAGCTTCCGGGCCCGTCGGAACGATCCCTTCACCGCAGGCAACGTACTGCGGTGGCGCATATTCAAGTGCGCTGAAGAACAAGGCTTGTCCTTCCCGCAAGCCCAGCTGCCGACGCCACCGGTACTGTTCCCCGGCACTGGGCATTCGCGGGCATTTGGTTACGATCACCGCGTCGGCCTGCCGTGCGCGGTAGGGAATGTCGCGCAGGTCGCCTGCGGGCAACAGATGGTCCTTGTGCCAAGGTCGTTGCCAAGTGGTCAGCACAATGTTCAGGTCAGCTTTCAATGCACGGTGTTGCAGCGCATCGTCAAGCACGATGGCCATGACTTCAGGCACCCGCGCGGTGATGGCGGCCACACCGGCCACCCGATCAGCGCCAACGAACACCCGGACCCCGTTGAACTTACGCTTCAACATGAGCGGTTCGTCGCCTACCAGGGCAACGGGGTCGGTGGGTTTTACCTCCATCAAGTCGGTGCCTCTGCGACCGTAACCCCGGCTCAGCGTGGCCAACGGCGCTCTTTGGTCCTGTGTCTGGCCCGCAAGCAAGATGCTCAGGACCAGCTCCGCATGTGGGGTCTTGCCAGTACCCCCCAATGCAATGTTGCCCACGGCAATGGTGGCCACCCGAGCGCGAACTGGGCGCAGGATCCCGTGGTCGTACAGCGCATGCCTTATGCGGAGTGCCAAGGCGTACGGCCAAGACAGGGGGATCAGTACCAGGCGCAGCCACGACATGGGGCTAAAGATGTGCACGGAACAGGAATGCAGGGTTTGAAGGTGGCAGTGGCACATGGATACGCCGGTGGTCGGTTCCCGACCGGCCCGTGCATGGGTTGTGCCTCCGGCCGAGGGCATCCGTGCCAAAGCAACGTCTCAAGCCGTGGTCGGCCGGGTGTTTCCGCAGATTCGGGACTTCCTTGTAGCCGGGCCCGGTAACTTGGCGGCCAAAGAACCGCCATGCGCATCCAGGACGTGATCCGGGCATTGGAACAATGGGCACCGCCCCAATTGCAGGAGAGTTATGACAACTGCGGACTGCAAACCGGCGATCCGGGGTCGGAAGTGGGACGGGCGCTGCTTACATTGGATTGCACAGAGGCTGTGGTTGAGGAGGCGGTGGCGCAGGGTTGCGGTCTGATCATCGCCCACCACCCCTTGATATTCAAGGCCCTAAAGACGCTTACCGGAGAGGATGAGGTGCAACGGACCCTCATGGCTGCGGTGCGTGGCCATGTGGCCATCTATGCCATCCATACGAATCTGGACAATGTGATCGACGGGGTGAGTGGTGCCATGGCTGCCAAGCTGGGGCTGGAACCGCTTCATGTGCTGGATCCCAGGCCGGGTCAGTTGCTCAAGCTATCGGTGTTCGTTCCGCAACGCCACGCGGATGCCGTGCGCAATGCCCTATTTGCCGCCGGGGCGGGGCGGGTCGGTGCATATGATGAATGCAGCTTCAACATCGAAGGCACAGGCACCTTTCGCGCAGGACCGGGCACGCACCCGTTCGTGGGGGAACAGGGGAAGCGCCATGCCGAGGCGGAGGTGCGCATGGAGGTGATCTGCCCGGTGCATCTTCAGCAAGCGGTGGTGGCGGCATTGCATCAGGCGCACCCGTACGAGGAGGTGGCCTTTGACCTGTACCCGTTGCTGAACCGGAATGCGGGTATGGGCAGCGGCTTGGTGGGGGAATGGAAGGAGCCCCTTCGGGAATTGGATTTCCTTGGACAGCTGAAAGAGGTTTTTGGCCCCCCTGCGGTGCGTCATACACAGCTCACGGGCCGCCCTGTTAAGCGGGTGGCGCTGTGCGGGGGCTCCGGTGCGTTCCTCATCGGCAAGGCCTTGGCAGCCGGGGCCGATGCGTTTGTGACCGGGGACGTGAAATATCACGACTTTTTCCTGCCGGCAGGGCGCATGCTGCTGGCGGACATCGGACATTTTGAGAGTGAACGGTTCACCCCGGAATTGATCCAAAACCACTTGACCCGGATTCTGCCTACCTTTGCAACCCGTTTATCGGAAACGGGTACCAATCCCATCCACTTCCATTGACCATGGCGAAGACCGCGACCAAGACCGCCGAGAAGGAGGCAAAGCCCGTGAAGACTGTTGTGAAGGCTGATAATGCCGTAGCGACCAAGCTCGTGGAGCTTTACCGCTTGCAGCATTACGATTCCTTGGTGGACAAGATCCGCACCCAGCGGGGAGAACTTCCCTTGGAAGTGCAGGACCTGGAGGATGAAGTGACGGGCTTGGAGACCCGCATGAACAAGCTGGCGGAGGACCTCAAGGAGGCCGAAACCGCAGTAAGCGACAAGAACAACTTCATCAAGGATGCCAAAGCCAGCATCAAGAAGTATGAAGGACAACAGGCGAAAGTGAGGAACAACCGCGAATACGATTCCTTGGGCAAGGAGATCGAGTTCCAGAACCTGGAGATCCAGTTGGCTGAGAAGCGCATCAAGGAAGGCAAGTTCGCCATGGAATCGAAAGCCGGTGCCGTGGAGGAGAGCAAGAAGCTGTACAAGGAGCGCAAGAAGGACCTTGAGCTGAAGAAAAAGGAATTGGACGACATCATTGCGGAAACAGAGAAGGAGGAAAAGGATCTCGCCAGGAAGAGCGAGGCTGCGGCCAAGGTCATCGAGGAGCGCTTGCTGAAGGCGTACCACCGCATCCGTGGCAATGCCCGCAATGGGTTGGCCGTGGTCCGCATGGAGCGGGGTTCATGTGGTGGCTGCTTCAACGCCATTCCCCCGCAGCGTCAATTGGACATTGCCAGCCACAAGAAGATCATCGTTTGCGAACATTGCGGCCGCATTCTGGTGGATGACTCCGTTGTGGACGAAGTGAACGGAGCCCATTGATCCGGCCGGTCAAGTTCATCGGAAGAGCCTCCTTGCCGGGGGCTTTTCTTTTTCCTGTCCCCCCAGGTTCATCGGCGGGGGATGGTGATCAGTGTCCGGGCGGTGCCCCTCGGAAAGGGCTGCTTCAAGGCCTGAACGCCACGGTCAGCATGCCGCGCGTGTCCGTTTGCCTTTCCTGCGTGGCATGCACAAGCGCAGGGTCGTATTGGAAATAATTGATGTCCCGTGAACCGTAGATGCCGGCCAGGTCAATGCTCACGTGCCTTGTTCTGAATCCGGCACCTGCCGTGTAGCGCATGTACGCGGTTCCTTGGCGAGCGTCGCTGTCCGCGTAACCATTGGGCCAGATGCCCCAGCCACCGCGGAAGTACCAATTTCCCGAACGCCATTCGGTGCCCACCCGCAGGCTGCCCGTGCTGCGGAAGTCTTCTTGGACCGCGTTGTTTTCCTTCGCGAAATCGTAGTTGTCCACGCCATCCAGGCTCTTGTTCAATTTTGCCTGTTTGTAATTGGTGTATTCATAATCCAAGCTCACCAGGCCGTGTTGACCGGCGATCCATGCCGCTGAGGCCAGGATATGCCAAGGGGTCCGGATCCGGTAATTGAACGCACCATCCGGCGAGCTGTTGGAATAGGTGTATTTGCCGTTGCTGTCCGGTGTGCGGAAACCCGTGCTCATGGTGTATGAATACGCATCGCTCAGTTGGAGCCACTTGGGGCTTTGGAACGCGATGCCGAGGCGCAGGTTCTTTGTGGCCCGCCCGATCACGCCGATGCGCAGGTCAACTCCACTGCCAGTTGTCAACAGCTTTTCCTGGTAGCTCAAGTCCTTCAGGTCCACTGCGGTATCCTGGTTGGCCTCGGTATGCGTGGTGGTCCGGTCATAGCGCAGCCCTGTCAAGCCAAGGGAGGCGCCGATGTACAGCTTGTCCATGTAGTTCGCGGCATAGAAGAAACTGGTGGTGTTCAGCCTGCCGCCTGAGCTGATGGCATGGTCTTGGTTCATGGCCGTGCCATAGGGAATGGCCGGTGTGTAAACATTGCCTTCCGGGGTGGTGTCAATGGCGTAGGTCTCCCAGGCCAAACTGGAACCGAACGGGTATTGGTCGGCCAGGTTTTCCGCATAGGTGCCCTTGGCCTCGTTCGCGAATTTTTGCAGGATGGTGCTGGGCACGTTGTTCCCAACGGCATGCTCATCCCGGTGGAATCCGGCCTGCCTGTCAAATGAGATGCCGAGCACGCCACCCCTCCAATCTCCGCCTTTCTCACTGGGGTAGCTTAAGATCAGGGAAAGATTATTGAAACTGAACCTGTTGTCGCTGGCCGAAGTGCTGGTGCCATAGTAGTCGGCCTTGGCGTTGTTCACTTCAAATTGGGGGGTGAAGGAGATTTCACTGGTGTTGTACAAGCCGAAGCCTGCGGGATTGGTGGTGGCACTTCCGGGGTCGGCCCCCACGGCCCCCATGGCACCACCCAACGCCCAACTGCGGGCCGTTCCGCCCGGGAGCAGGTTTGAATAGCGCAAGGCATCTTCCTCATTTTGCCCGAACACGGTGCTCGCACTGCAAATAAGGAATGCGCTGAAGAGGATGGCCGGGCGGATCAGGTTCATGGGCATTGCGCAGGGGGTCAACGGGGGCGCGGGCTGGTGATCCGTCCGCCTCCACCAGTGTCGCCCCCGGAACGGGACGGTGAGGAACCACCAAAATCAAATCCGCGCGCAGGGCTGCGTTCCGTGGCGCGTTCTCCGGGGGCGGGATTGTACCGGTTTTGCTGGCGCACTGCCCGGTCATTGCCCACCGGGCGTGAGCTCGGTGCACGTCCTCCATCAAATGCGGGCGACCGGTTCACCGGTGCCTCCGGGATAAGGCTGGCGGGGTTGCGCATCAGCCGGGGAGCAGTGGTGGCTCCGGCAGGTGTTGCACTGCCGGCCGCCATGGACGGACGGTGCGTGTAAACGGTGTTGGCGTAGCCCCATGGTTCATAGCAGTTCAGGCAGCCACCCCATGGCCCGCGGTAAGGTCCATAGCCCGAGCCGTAGCCCATGCCATAGCCGCCCCAGCCGTAGCCGTAGTTCCCATAACCGGAATAGCCGAACGGGTCGTAGCCGTATCCATATCCGCTCATCCAACTGTTGGTCCAATAGGGGTTATAACCATACATCCCGCTCCCATAACCATAACCGATGCTCATGCTTCCAAAGTTCGTGGGCCATCCATAGCTCATGCCCATGCCGTAGCCGGGGCCGAAACTGCCGATGCCGGTGCCGAAGCCGAACCGGCCATAGTTGTAATAGTAAGGGTCGTTGTAGGCCATGTCATAATATCCCCGGTCGAATGAACCGGACCGGCGCGATTCCGCAGGGTCGTAATAGGCATTGTCCGTTCCGCTGCCGCCGGATTGCTGCTGGGGCACCGCTGCAGCCATGGCCTGCCGGTCGGGGATGTCGTACACATCATCCCTTACCGCGGTTGTTTCCCGGAGCTGGCCGCAGGCGGAGAGCAGTGCCAGCAACGCGATGGAGGGTGTGTAGGCTTTCATGGGTTTCTGTTCGTTCGTTCGGCTTTGGCGCGGGCCGTACTTTCGCACCCTTCACCAAGGAACAAAAATAATACCACAAAGCCCGGAGATGAGCGACCAACTCACCAAGCGCGACCAGGACTATGCGCAATGGTACAATGACCTGGTGCTGAAGGCGGACTTGGCAGAGCACAGCGATGTGCGCGGCTGCATGGTCATCAAGCCCCACGGCTACGCCATTTGGGAGAAGATGCAGGGGGCCCTGGATGCGATGTTCAAGGCCACCGGCCACGTCAACGCCTATTTCCCGCTTTTCATTCCCAAGAGTTACCTGGCCAAGGAAGCCAGCCATGTGGAAGGTTTCGCCAAGGAATGCGCGGTGGTGACGCATTACCGGTTGAAAAGCGACCCTGAACAAGGCGTGGTGGTGGATCCGGCGGCGAAGCTGGAGGAAGAGCTGATCATCCGCCCCACCAGCGAAACGATCATTTGGAACACCTACCGTGGTTGGATCAAAAGCTACCGGGACCTGCCCTTGCTGATCAATCAGTGGGCCAACGTGGTGCGCTGGGAATTGCGCACGCGACTGTTCCTGCGCACGGCGGAATTCCTGTGGCAGGAAGGCCACACGGCGCATGCATCCCAAGCGGAGGCTGAGGAAGAGGACAGGCGCATGCTTGACGTGT
>CALMYC010000174.1 GCA_937873385.1 uncultured Flavobacteriales bacterium
AGCGAGTCTTCGAGCGAAGCGATCTTTGATTGCGTCAGCCCAGATCAAAGATCGCTTCGGGCTTGTTGAATGCACAAGCCCTCGCGAAGACGTTGGGGGCTTTTCATCCGCAACTCTCCTGGTCATGCAGCTTTTCATACAAGTCCAACCAACACGGATTCATTGACTCGATCAACATGATCTTTTTCTTCCGGCTGCCCGCCTTGATCTGCTTCTCACGGGCTATCGCCGCCACGATGCTATCGAAATGCTCGTAGTAGACCAGCGTGTGCAGGTTGTATCGCGCTGAGAAGCTATCCGGGTAGAAGCCCGTCTTATGCTTGTGGGTGCGCCTGCCAAGTTCCGAGGTCACACCAGTGTATAGCACCCCATTGGGTCGGTTGGTAATGATGTACACGCTTCCTCCTCGTCGCATCAAGGCATCCTGTTGGTCAGAATGGACCGAAGGTAAGTTTGTTTGCCCGCCGTCAGGGCAAGGAGGGAGGAACGACCGACGAAGCCCACCGTCATCGCGAGGAAGGAGGAACGACTGACGAAGCGATCTTTGATTGCGTCAGGCCCAGATCAAAGATCGCTTCGGGCTTGTTGAATGCACAAGCCATCGCGAGGACGTTGGGGGCTTGTTGGGTGCACAAGCCCCGCACCGGCGCCCCCACCGTCATCGCGAGGAGGGAGGAACGACCGACCACACCGTCATCGCGAGCGAGTCTTCGAGCGAAGCGATCTTTGATTGCGTCAACCCAAATCAAAGATCGCTTCGGGCTTGTTCAATGCACAAGCCCTCGTGAAGACGTTGGGGGCGTGTCAAATGCACAAGCCCTCGCGATGACGTTGGGGGCGTGTTGGGCTCAATCCCTCCGCTTCGGGCCTATGCCAGCCATCGGATCCCACCCCTTCCCTACCTTCGCGGCTGCATGTCCGATACCCCCCTCATGGTGCAGGTGCAAGGCGTTGGCAAACGCTACCGCCTCGGCACCATCAACCGCCAGCAGCTCACTGACGACGTGAAGGCGTGGACCGCTAAATTGTTGGGCCGGCCGGACCCCACCTTGGCCGTGGATGCCAACTTGGACCCGCAACGCATCGGCGAGGACTTTTGGGCACTGCGTGACATCTCCTTCGATGTGCACCAAGGCGAGGTGGTGGGCATCATCGGCCACAACGGCGCCGGCAAAAGCACCCTCCTGAAGCTCCTCAGCCGCATCACCCTGCCCACCGAGGGCACCATCAAGATGCGCGGCAAGATCAGCAGCCTGCTGGAGGTGGGCACCGGCTTCCACCCCGAGCTCACCGGCCGCGACAACATCTACCTCAATGGCGCCATCCTCGGCATGCGCAGGCATGAGGTGGACGCCAAGCTGGACGAGATCATCGCCTTCAGCGGCGTGAAGCACCACATCGACACGCCGGTGAAGCGCTACAGCAGCGGCATGCGCGTGCGCCTCGGCTTTGCCGTGGCCGCCCACCTGGACCCGGAGATCCTCATCGTGGACGAAGTGCTCTCCGTGGGCGATGCCGAGTTCCAGCGCAAGAGCATGGGCAAGATGAAGGAGAGCGCCAAGAGCGGCCGCACCGTGCTCTTTGTCAGTCACAACATGACCGCCGTGCGCAGCCTGTGCAGCCGTGTGGTCTGGCTGGAACATGGCCGCATCCGCATGCAAGGCCCCGCCGAGGAAGTGGTGGGCGCGAACCAGGGCCATTACAGCCACGGCCGATCTGAAACCATTTGGGATGAGCACAGTGCCCCCGGCAATGAAGCCGCCCGCTTGAATTATGTGCGCGTAAAACCGGGTGATGGCAGCGATACATTCCGCTGGGAGGACAGCGTGGAGGTGGAAGTGGGACTGGAGAACCTCAGCAGCAAGGAGGTCAATGTGAACATCCAGTTGGTGAACGGCGATGACCTGGTGGTTTTGGCCACAAATTCCCTGGAAGGACTGCCCCATGCAGTCCTCGGTCCGGGCCGGCACATGTTGTCCTGCAGCCTCCCCCC
Organism: uncultured Flavobacteriales bacterium; assembly: GCA_937873385.1. Classification (GTDB taxonomy): domain Bacteria; phylum Bacteroidota; class Bacteroidia; order Flavobacteriales_F; family PHOS-HE28; genus PHOS-HE28. Next base: position 1,994 of record CALMYC010000174.1, read on the forward strand.
GCACACGTTCAACTCAGGCCAAATGCGGGTCAACGTGGGCGTTTCCACGGCAGGGCGTATGTTGTTCCGTGCAGAAAATTCCGTCCAGTTCGAGATCAAGGAACCCCCGCGGACCGGCTCCTGGCACGGGCGGCGAAGAGGTATTCTGCGGATGGACATCCCGTGGCGCAAGGCAGAACCTGCCGGAAACATGACCGTTCAATGACCCCTGTTTCAGACAAGCAGCTCGTGCTGGTGGTAGGCGCACCGCGCAGCGGCACAAGTTGGCTGCACCGCATGTTGGCCGCCCATCCCTCTGTTGCCGCACTGGAAAAGGAACTCACCACGTTCATCTACCTGGCACTTTGGGATGACCTGTTCCATGCTGAAAAGGCCAACATGGACCAAGGGCGCTGGGACCAAGGCGCTCCATTGCTCTATGGCGGGCAGGAATTCCAGGAGCACCTGCGTAGCCTGGCCCACCACGCCTATGGGCGTGTGCTGGCCACCCGGCCCAATGCAACACATGTGCTGGACAAACATCCCAATTACGCACTTCATATCCCATTGATCGATCGCCTTTTCCCGTCTGCCAAGGTGATCCACATCATCCGTGATGGCCGGGAGGTGGCCGTGAGCATGATGAGCGCAAAGCGGCGCATTGGATTCGGAGAGGCGGAGATCCAAGGCGCCACCCGGCATTGGGCCAACAACCTTACGCGTGCACGCCGTGATGGGCGTGCGCTAGGTTCTGGGCGGTACATGGAAATCCGCTACGAAAACCTGCGTGCGGCTACAGAGGACCATTTGGGCGCCGTGTTCAATTTCTGCGGACTTCATTCCAACGCAACGGAGGTGCAGCGAATTGCAGTAGAATTCAACATTGAGAATCGCCAAGTAAGCCGGGGCGATACCAGCCTGAACGCATTGCGGAGCGTCCCGGACGCAATCTGGAAAAAAAAGCTCAGCCTGGAAGAGCGTTGGACCATGGACCGCATGGCCGGCCATCTGTTGCAGGAATTGGGCTATGCAGGGCCGCGCTGGTGGGAGGTGAACGCGGGAGATGCCGCGCGCATCGCTTGGCTCCTTGCCCGGAATCGCACAAAGCATACACTGGGGAGCGCATGGCACACCTGGAAACACACCCTGCCGAAACGGCTTTGACCCACGCTTCACAGGAACGGGAAGTTTTTCCCCCGATTGGCCCAACGAACCAACCAACAAGATCATTGACCTTTCAATCAAATGTTGATCACAGATAAATTTACCATGCTCAATTTCCCGAAAACGGGAAGTGCCTTCGCACGTGATGCCATCAAACGGCTTCACCGCAGCACCGGGTTGCGGGCCGCGTTGGAGCGCCGGGGTTTGATGCGCAGCAGTTTGCAGGAACTGCTCATGAAACCCTATTTCTTCACGGACACACAAGGCGAAACGATCCCTTCAAACAGCGAACATGGAGTCTACTTCCAAGTACCGTTGGAACACCGCGGCAAACCGGTGGTCACCGTGATGCGGGACCCCGCGAAACGGCTGGTCTCCGCTTACGAATTCCGCAGTTGGGCAAAGCACCCGGTCCCGAACTTGGAACAAGCGGTCCACTGGTTCCCGGCCTTTCCGGAGATCAGCTTTGAGGAATTCTTCCGCATGAACCGGGAGCTGACCCTTCCCTACATCCAACCGGAAGGTATGCAGGTGCAGGTGGGCCCGCTCACCACGCAATTCATCCGCATGTATGCCCACGACCCGGTGAAAACCATGCTGGCCTTGCGCGGGGACACCGACCTGCGCACGGCCTACGACCAGCACTTCCCGAAGATCCATTTCCTGCACACCGAAAACCTCAATCAGGAACTACATGACCTGCTGTTGCAATTTGGCTATCCATCGAACAAGATCGCGTTCATCCTGGAAAAGCAGAAGATGAACACCACCAGTCGCAGCCGCAACACGTACCTCACTCCGGAAATGACCTCCCGACTACAGCACAGTGAGCGGTTCTTTTACCAGCTCTTCCCTGAATACTTGAAAAAGCCGGAATAGCACGGCGGCAACCCTTACCACAAACCTCATCTTTGCGTCTCTTGAATCATCCCACAATGTGGGGCGGCAACTTCCGGAAACCATGACTGAACCTGGACGAGGGGCAATTCCGGAAATGAAGAAAACCGCGCCATCGGCCCAAGAACCGATTTACGTTACCCGGTCTTTCCTTCCCCCGCGTGAGGAATACCTGCATTGGCTGGACAAGGCCTACTCCAGCCACGTCCTCACCAACAACGGCCCCATTCATCGCGAGCTGGAGGAGACCCTGCGCGCACGCTTCGAGGTGCCGCACCTGAAGCTGATGGCCAACGGCACCCTCGCTCTGCAATTGGCCATCCGTGCCTTGGGCGTTAAAGGCAAGGTGATCACCACGCCCTTCAGCTACGTGGCCACCACCAGCGCCATCCTGTGGGAAGGCTGCACACCGGTGTTCGTGGACATTGACCCGGAGACCTGCTGCATCGACCCCAACTTGATCGAGGCGGCGATCACGCCCGATGTCACGGCCATCCTCGCCACGCACGTGTACGGCATCCCCTGCGATGTGGAAGCCATTGACGCCATCGCCAAAAAGCACGGGCTGAAGGTGATCTATGATGCCGCCCATGCCTTCGATGTGCAGTACAAGGGCCGCAGCATCTTGCAATGGGGCGATGCCAGCACCCTCAGCTTCCACGCCACCAAACTCTTCCACACCGTGGAGGGCGGCGCCGTTGTGCTGCAGAATGAGGACGCTGATCATCGCCTGCGATTGCTGCGCAGCTTCGGACATATTGGCGATGAGCACTTCAGCTTGGGCATGAACGCCAAGATGAGCGAGGTGCATGCCGCCATGGGCATGGCGGTGCTGCCGCATGTGGGCGGCATGATCGAAAAACGGGCAATGATCTCAAACCGATACGACACTGCTTTGCAACAAGTAATCCGCCCCCGAATACCGCCAAGCACGCGATATAATTACGCATACCACCCTGTTGCACTACGCAATGGAACCGAACGTTCCAAAGTCAGTGAAACCCTTTCAAATGGTAATGTACATGTTCGTCGCTATTTTTTTCCCTCTTTGAATACGCTGCCCTACGTCAAAAAGGTGAGCATGCCGAATTCCGAGTCCATGGCGGACAGGACCATCTGCCTGCCTCTTTATCCCTCCTTGAGTGATGTGGAGACTGAAAGAATTATCGACCTGTTCAACCATCCGCACAAAGGCTGATGGGGCTGAACAAGGTCGAACTGGGCCAAGTACTGCACACCCTCAGGGAGCTGGGCATCTCATTTCAATATGTAGGTCCACATCAAACAATAGTCAAGGTTTGTAGCCTTTTGCATAAAGAGCCATCGGGCCTGTACTACTATAACGGCACTGATCCCGGTATCTTTCATGATCTCTTGCGATCGGTGGTGATCTGCCGTGATGTCAACGTCCAAGACCTTGGTACAAACGCTGCGCTCCTGGTGGAGATGGACCCCCAGGAAGCGTTCTACAGGCTTTGCACAAGCCTCTTCCATACCACCCCTCGACCGGGCATCCATCCTACGGCGATCATTGGCCCCGAAGCCGTGATCGGAACGGATGTACATATTGGACCCTATGCAGTCATTGGTCGCTGCACCATTGGTGCTGGAAGCATCATTCATGGCCATGTGGTGATTATGGATGGATGTCGGATTGGTGAACGCGTCACGATCGAACCCCATTGTTGCATTGGTGCCACGGGTGCGGTCTGGATGTGGAGCGAACAAGGCGAACGACTGATACTTCCTCAACTGGGTGGTGTTGATATCGGCAATGATGTCTTCCTCAGCACGGATGTGGCGATCGTTCGTGGGTTACTTAACGAGGACACGCGAATCGGAGCACGAACGATGATCGCCCCAGGGTCCAAGATCGGGCATAGTGTAACGATTGAGCCGGATTGTCACTTGGCGAATAACGTAAGCCTTGCGGGAAGTGCCTATATCGGTGCTGGGTCCTTCTTGGGCTCAGGGTCGTCCGTTCGCTCCCATGCAAGACTGGCACCGGACACGGTGGTGGGATCCGGTGCCGCGGTGGTGAAGAACGTGGAACAGCCCGGGACAACCATTGCAGGCGTACCCGCACAGGAATTACAAGTCAGCAAGGCACAGAGGAAGGGTGTACCGCGCGGGTTACGCCGCCAAAATTGACCCTATCGCATCAAAGGTCACGGATCTTCTTGGCCGGAACACCGACATAGACTCCAGCAACCTCAATCGCTTTTGTGACCATGGCCTTGGATCCTATGATCGTACGAGAAGCCAATTCGATTCCAGCACCTACTGTTGAATTGGTGCCAATGAAGCAATGAGACCCGATCTTGGCCCCGCCAACTTCCTTGCCGTTGTGGTCCAAATTATTGGTCATCACTTGAGGACAGATGTAAACGTCGTCACCGATATCGCATCCACGTGCGATAATGGCATCGTATCGCAAGGTGACACGATCTCTGATTTGATTAAGCCCGCTGGATTTTACGCCACTATCGATATAGCAATCCTTTCCGACGATCGTCTTCTTCCGCAATTCCACGTGGCTCCTGATCTTGGTGCGATCACCGATCACGCATTGCTCACCGATGATGCAAAAATGGTCCATGACCACCCCGTCTCCAATGACCGAGCCATCTTCCACCACGCACATATTACCGAACTTGACATTTGACCCGATGGTAACTTGCTCACCGATAATGCAGTGGTAGCCAAATTCGGTGCCTACCCCCACAGTTGAACTTTTCGGTATTTGAATGGTCATCTCATCTCATTGTTCGTTCCAAAAATAGGCCCTTCATTGCGATCAGGAGGCATTAACACCGAATTTGGCAAGGGCTCCATTCTGTATCTGAGCGATCCTGGTCTTCCCAATCCATGGCAATTGCTGATAACAAACCCACATCCGCAGTACTACCGAGCTTAAGTGTGGTGGTGCCCACCTATCAGCACGCGGCCTTCATTGAGAAGTGCATCCAAGGCATCCTGATGCAGCAGACCACCTTCCCGGTGGAAGTGCTGATCGGGGAGGATGAGAGCACGGACGGCACGCGGGAGATCTGCCAACGGCTTGCTGCGGAGCATCCGGACCGGATCCGGCTTTTTTTACGCAGCCGCAAGGATGTGCTGTACATCATGGGCCGGCCTACCGGTCGCGCAAATTTCCTGGCACTACTGAGTGAGGCGCAAGGCAAGTACATCGCCCTTTGCGAAGGGGATGACCACTGGACCGACTCCTTGAAATTGCAAAAGCAGGTGGATGCGCTGGAAGCAGACGCGCAGACCATGGGCTGCTTCACCGATGCTTGGAACGAACATGAAGGACAGCGCACGGCATACTTGGACGGCAAGTACGCCGCTCCGCCTTCAGCACCCTGGCTCCAACAACGGGACATGTTGCTGGGCCAAGGAGTGCCCACGTGTACTTTCCTGTTCCGCCGCGACCAATTGCTCCCCATCCCTGAAGTGCTTCAACGTTCGGCCGTGGCGGATTCCGTGCTCTACGTACACCTGACCCGCAACGGCCATCTGCGCTTCCTGCCGCAACGGACCGCCGTTCGCACAATGCACGCAGGGGGGGCCCATGCCCTGAGCGGCAGGTTGCACCGCACCAAGGTGAAGGAGCAGGTGTGGCCCTTGTTGGATGAAATGACCCACGGAAAATACAGCGGGGAAATCGAGCGGATGTTCGACATGCTCTATGCCTCCGAGTGGGACAGCGCGGTACAGGGCAAGGACCGACCCTTGCTGAAGCACATTTGGCCAGAGGTGGCGAAGCGCCGTGAGAGGATGGGCTGGAGCCCAGCGCGAACCGCCTTGAACTGGTGCGAGGCATGGGCACCGGGAATCGCAAACGCCGTACATGCCGTGTGGCGTTGAGCCCACAGCCCCGGCATGGACAACGGGAAAAGTCCCGGCCTAACTTCGCGCGCCCATGCCCGCCGCACCCCGCGTCACCGTGCTGATGACCTTGTACAACAAGGGTCCGTACGTGGAGGAGGCCATCCACAGTGTACTGGCACAGACCTTCACCGACTTTGAGCTGCTGGTAGTGGACGATGCAAGCACGGACGGAGGCCTTGAGCAAGTTAAATCCATTCAGGACCCTCGGATCCGCATCCTGGAATCCGCAGTGAACGGTGGCCGTGCCACCACCGCAAACCGGGGCTATGAGGCCGCCTTGGGAGATTATATCGCCCCCCTTGATGCGGACGACATCATGTTGCCGAAGCGCCTTGCCAAGCAGGTGGCCTTTATGGATACCCATGCCGAAGTGGGCGCGTTGGGCACTTGGGCCAAGGCATTTGGAGCTGCGGACAATGTGATCGCCTTCCCGACCGATGACATTGGCGCAAGGGGGCAGATGCTCTTTGGAATGCCGGTGCTTTATGGGGCGTGCATATTGCGCCGTAGCGTGCTGGACAAGCATGCCGTCCGCAGCCCGACGGGTTGGCGTTACCCCGGCGAGGACAGGCTCTTCATGCTGAAGGTGGGCCAACACACCCAGTTTGCCAACTTGCCCGAGGTGCTGCTGCTTTACCGCACCGGGGAACAGAACCAACGCCACGGCCGCAATGCCGTGGACGACATGCACCACCTGTACCGCGCCGTGTTTCAACAGTTGGGCTTCACCGTTTCCGCGCGGGAGATTGAACTGCAAACCTTGCTGCATGACCTTGGAGACGCGCCGCCCAAGGCAGCAGAGGTGCGCGCCTTGTGCCGTTGGCTCAACAAGTTCAAGGCCATGAACCGCAGGCTGGGCTTGCTACCGGTTGTGGAACTCGAGGCTGAGATCGCCAAGCGGTGGGAAGGCCTGTTCCACCGCATCGCGCCATTCGATGCCTGGGCCGCCCTGAACCACCTGGTGCTCACCAGTAAGTTCCGGGAGAACTTCGGTTATTGGGCCAAGGCGACCAAGGACCGCTGGCTGGGCAGCACCCGATAGCTCTCGTGCTTCCACCGTCATTGCGAAGCAGGTGGGAAAATCCACACCGACGAAACAATCCCGCACACGTTGCGGCGCAACGCTGCCATCGGGACCGCCCGCCAAAGGGTTGGAGGCACTGGGCTACCTTCGCGGCCCATGTCCCATGCACCAACGGTCACCGTGCTGATGACCCTCTACAACAAGGGTCCGTATGTGGAAGAGGCCGTGCAGAGCATTTTGGCGCAAACCTTCACGGACTTTGATCTGCTGGTGGTGGATGATGCCAGCACGGACGGCGGCCTGGAAGCCGTGAAGGCCTTCGCTGACCCGCGCATCCGTGTGCTGGAAAGCGCGGGGAATACCGGGCGCGCCGCCGCGGCCAACCGGGGCTACGATGCCGCCCGGGGCACCTACATCGCCGTGCTGGACGCCGACGATCGGATGATGCCCGATCGCCTGGCCAGGCAAGTGGCCTTCCTGGAAGCACGTCCGGACATCGGTGCCGTGGGCTCTTGGACCTCCCTGATCCATGCGCCGGACGTGCTGGTGCGCATGCCTGCGGAGGATGCGCCGTGCCGTAGCGCGATGCTCTTCGGCATGCCCGTGCTGTATCCGGCCGCCATGCTGCGCCGGAGCGTGCTGGAAGCGCACCAGCTCCGTTGTGACCCCGAATGGAAGACCCCGGGCATGGACTACCTCTTCATGCTGGCAATCGGTCGGCACGCGGGCTACGCGAACTTGCAGGAGCCCCTGTCCGCCTACCGCCAAGGCACCAACAACATGCGGCATGCCCGCAATGAGCACCAGGACTGGCGCATCTTGGTGGAGGCCGCCTTCCGATTCTTCGACCTGCCCGCAACAGCTGATGAGCTGGAGCTGCACATGGCCTTCCACGGGCAGTGGGAAAAGCCCTTCGATGGCGCACGCACACGCCGACTATGGGCATGGACGCAGCGGCTGAAGACCATGAACAAGGAGCGGAAGCTCTTCCCTGAAGCGCTCTTCGAAGCCGAGCTGGACCGTCGATGGAACCACCTTTTCCACCGCTTTGCCGACCAGGACCTGGGCGCGGCGTTGGCGCATCTACGACTCAGCGGAAAGGCTCCGGCCGACAGGTTGATCTACTTGGCCAAGGTGTCGCTGAAGCGTTGGACCGGCCGTGCAGCATGAAGGTATCCGTCATCATTCCGGTGTACAACAAGGCACCCTTTCTGCGGGAAGCAGTGGGGAGCATTTTGGGGCAAACCTTCACCGACTTTGAGCTGATCGCGGTGGATGACCGCAGCACGGACAACAGTTTGGAGGTTTTGCGCACCATGCATGACCCGCGCTTGCGCATTTTGGAACAGGCGGAAAATGGCGGCCCCGGCCTGGCCGCCAACGCCGGACTGGACGCGGCACATGGCGAGTACATCGTGCGCATGGACGCGGACGACATTGCCCTGCCGGAGCGCATCGCCCTGCAGGTGGCCTTCATGGATGCGCACCCGGACCTGGTGGCCAGTGGGGGCCAGCTGCAATTGTTCGGCACGGAAGAGGAGGAATGGACCTATCCCCTGTCCAGCGCGGATTGTTCGGCGCAACTACCCTTCGGCGTGCCTGTGCCACAACCGGCCTCCATCATGCGGCGCAGCGTGCTTCAAGCACACGGCCTCCGCTACGGCCGCACATGGCCGCACATCGGTGAAGACTGGCTGTTCTGGTTGCAGATGGCACCTTACGGCCCCATGGCCAACCTGCCCGAAGTGCTGGTGCGTTACCGCCGGGGCCCGCAAAATATCGGCCACGGCAGTGATAAGATCGCCAATTTCAGCAAGCTGCAGGGGGCTGCCTTTGAAGCGCTGAACATTCCCTATACAGAGGAGGAACTGTACCTCATGCTCATGGGTTCCCTCATCTTCAAATTGAAGCCCACCTCCGCACGCATCATGGCGCTTCGAAGGTGGTACAACAAGCTGGAGGTTCTGAACTCCGAATTGCATTTTGCGCCGGATGCGGCCTTTGCCGCCCGCGTGGATCAGCAGTGGAACAAGCTCTTCCACTACCTGCCGAAGTATGGGCTTTCCACGGCCTTCACCCACTTGCGCCTGAGCAAACAGTGGACGATGGACCAAGTGGCCTACGCTTTGAAGTACCGCATCAACGCGCGCCTGGGCCGCTTGCCGCGCAGTTGAACCATGGACAAGGAACTCTGGCTCTTCACGCAGAACTTCCCCTACGGGCGGGGCGAAGCCTTCCTGGAGAATGAACTGCCCACGCTGGCCGAGCGCTTCGGCCAGGTCCACCTGTTCCCGTTGCACGGCGGCGAGGGCATGCGCGCACTGCCGCCCAATGTGGAGGTGGAACGCATGCTGCCCGACCCGTATGAACGGGCCACAATGGCCCAACTGGTGGGCCATGCCGGGGAGGTGCGCCGCCTGCTCCACTCCCTGTGGCAGGATGTGGGCATCGCCATGTTCAACAACCGTTGGCGTGGGGAACTGCGGAGCACGGTGCGGGGCCATGTGTTTCGCGTGGCCATGCTGGAAAAGCTCCTCATGCCCCGCTACGACCCCAAGCGCGTGGTTCTCTACTCCTATTGGACCCATGAATGGGCCACGCTCCTGGCACTGTTGAAGGTCAAGGATCCGGGGCTCCGCTTCATCAGCCGGGCGCATGGATTCGACCTATACGGGCATCGCCATGAGCTGGGCGCGGTCCCATTCCGCACACTGCACCTGCAAGCGGTCGAAAAGATCTTCTGCGTATCCGCAGCGGGCCTGGACCATTTACGGACTGCACATCACTCCTTCACTGCCAAGTTTGAGCTGTCCCGGTTGGGTACAAGGGACCATGGCCTCGCGCAACCCTCCGTCTCCGGCCCGCTGCAACTGGCCAGCTGTGCACACGTGGCCCCGGTGAAACGTGTCCCGCTGATCGCACAGGCGTTGGCCCTTGTGAAGCAACCGGTACGCTGGACACATTTTGGCGACGGGCCCGAAATGCCCTTGCTCAGGGAATTGGTAGCGCAGCTGCCGGACCATGTCACCGTGGACTTGAAAGGCGCTGCCGACAACGCCGGCATCATGCGCTGGTATGCGGCAAACCCGGTGGATGTGTTCGTGCTTACCAGCGAGCTGGAGGGTGGCGTGGCCGTGGCCTTGCAGGAAGCCGCCAGCTTCGGCATACCGCTCATCGCCACCGATTCCGGCGGCGTGCGGGACATCATGAGCGAGCAGACTGGCCTGCTGCTGCCCACGCACGCCAGCCCTGCTGAACTGGCCAGCGTTCTCGACGGCTTCCGCGAAAGCCACATGGCCACCACCGCCTTTCGGGCTGGTGTGCGCACCTTCTGGGAAGCGAACTTCCGGGCCGAGGTCACCTTCAACCGCTTCTGCGACCGGTTACTGGAGCTGCATGCCCAATGGCAGCGCCAATAGGCCTGTGCAGGGTAGATCCATTCCAGTCCCTGCCGCTGCCCCCACCGTCCTCGCGAGGGCTTGTGCACCCAACAAGCCCACAACGTCTTCGCGAGGGCTTGTGCATTCAACAAGCCCGAAGCGATCTTTGATTCGGGCCTTGCACAATCAAAGATCGCTTCGCTCGAAGACTCGCTCGCGATGACGGTGGGCTGCCGGTGCGGGGCTTGTGCACCCAACAAGCCCCCAGCGTCTTCGCGAGGGCTTGTGCATTCAACAAGCCCGAAGCGATCTTTGATTCGGGCCTTACGCGATCAAAGATCGCTTCGCTCGAAGACTCGCTCGCGATGACGGTGGGCTGCCGGTGCGGGGCTTGTGCACCCAACAAGCCCCCAGCGTCTTCGCGAGGGCTTGTGCATTCAACAAGCCCGAAGCGATCTTTGATTCGGGCCTTACGCGATCAAAGATCGCTTCGCTCGAAGACTCGCTCGCGATGACGGTGG
>CALMYC010000175.1 GCA_937873385.1 uncultured Flavobacteriales bacterium
GGATGCCCTTCACTTCCGCGGAGATCAGGGCTGGCGCGCTAAACCTGTTGACGTCATGAGCGAGATGAACATTCCCGCGATCCCGGCGCAGGGCCGGAATGACAAGCCGGATTATTCGAGCGACCAGCAAGTGCGCTGGTGCCCCGGCTGCGGCGACTATTCCATCCTGAAGCAGATGGAGAACGTGTTGGTGCAGCACGGGCGGCCCAAGGAGGAGATCGTCTTCATCAGCGGCATCGGCTGCTCGTCACGTTTCCCCTACTATCTCGACACCTATGGCATGCACAGCATCCACGGTCGCGCCCCGGCGATCGCCAGCGGCCTGCGCTTCTTCTCGTCGCCGACGATCTCATAGGCCTGGTTGGCGGCGGTGAATTGTTCCTTCGCCTTCGGATCATTGGGGTTCTGATCCGGGTGATATTTCTTGGCCAGTGTGCAACCGGACCTCAGCGTGTGGCTGATCACCGGCGACGGCGATGCACTCAGCATCGGCGGCAACCACCTCATCCACCTGCTGCGCCGCAACGTGGACCTCAACGTACTGCTCTTCAACAACGAGATCTACGGCCTCACCAAGGGGCAATACTCACCCACTTCGCCCGAGGGTGCCATCACGCGCAGCACGCCGATGGGCAGCACGGACCATCCCTTCAATCCGCTCGCCCTTTGCATTGGGGCCGATGCCACGTTCATTGCCCGCAGCATGGACCGCGATCCCAAGCACCTGCGCGAAATGCTCCTGCGCGCCGATGCGCACCGCGGCACCAGCATGCTGGAGATCTACCAGAACTGCAACGTGTTCAACGACGGCGCCTTCGAGATCTTCACCGAGAAGGCCAGCAAGGCATTGCACACCGTCTTCGTGGAGCACGGCAAGCCCCTCCTATATGCCAACGGCACCAAGGGCATCAAGCTGGACGGCCTGACGCCCGTGGCCGTGGACCTCACCGACGGCAAGCACTCCGTGGACGACGTGTGGGTGCATGATGAGCGCGATCCCTTCAAGGCCAGCATCCTCGTGCGGCTCTTCGACGACCCGCATCACGAAGGCGCATTGCCCCGGCCTTTCGGCGTCTTCTACGTGAACGACCGCCACACGCACGAAACAAAGATGAACGCGCAGGTGGCACTGGCCAGGCAGAAGAAGGGCGATGGCGACCTGGATGCGCTGCTGCGCGGGGAGAACGTGTGGACGATAGCGTGAGGTTGCTGTGCGGCACCGTGAGGAACAGCATGTTCACGATCCCCCACCTTTTCAGGCGGGGGATCGTTCTCAGGTGCCGAAGTGGATCAGTGCCCCAACCAAGGGCTGCCTCCCTTGAATGCAATTCTTGATGGCACGGTCACCGGTTCGTGCACAAGACCGGTGCTGTTGCGGTGAAGTGCATTGTGCTGTTTCTTCATTTGTTTACCGGTGCATTTCCACCATTCGTCCGGTGTTGGCACCCCGGTGTGTTGCACAGCATCAGAACGCCACGCCGAACGTGATGCCCGTGCTCAGGGCGATCGGAAAGGAGCTGCTGCCGACCAGGACGCCGAACGAATTGTTACTGCCTGAGTTCTTGTCCACCGCATCTTTGGTGCGGGTCCAATGCGTTCCAAAGCCAAGCCCGAAGAAGGTGTCCACCGTGACACCGCCGCCCAGCAGGTGTTGCTTGCCGAAGACCATGTTGAAGGCGAAGTCGCCGCTTTTCACCGGGTCCTGATTGAGCATGGCAGATCCGTTCAGGCCGGTCGACTTCATGGTGTAGCTGGAGTAGATCAACTCAGGCTTTACATATCCGCCTTGCAACAGGGCATTGAGCCGCATGCCATGGGATACGATCGCGGGCCGGTTAATGAACTTCAAGCCGGCCTTCAGCATGATACCGGAGTATTTGGCATCACCTTGCTTGGCGATGCCCACCCCGATGAAGCCCACCTTGGCCTCCACGTTCATCCAGGGCCTGAGCACTTGTTCATAACCAAGTACCAAATGGTTCACCACCGGGGAGAGGATATCCACCTTGACCACGTGCTTCCGCTTGGCTACCTGAGGCGGTATCTTGGCATCCATCGGTTCAAGGGCGAACTTGATCATCTCCCCGGAATACAGCGTTATTCGGGCGATCTCAGATTTAGCCACGGAGCGGCGGAGGGTTTCACCAACCTGGCGGTAGATGATGGCGTCCGGCCCGACCTCGTCCAGTTGTACGGCCATGCTATGACCATCCCTGAAGTACAGGGTGTCCGCCACGGAGGTTTTCTGTGCGGAGGAACAATTCACCAGCACGAACATGCCGATGACGATGCCAAGGTGCTTGAGGGTTTTCATGGTACTGTGTTTTGTAGGGGCAAAGCAACCCCCACGGGAAGGCGGGGTGTTGGCGCGGCATGCGCCGTACAGGCGGGTGATCGGCGGAAGTCCTTGGCGCGCCCCCCGAAAATACCGGAGATCCGGCGGCCCTTGCGGATGGGAGGGGCCATCCCCGAACGATCCGTGAAATCCCGTAGGAAAAGATGTGCAGATCACGGGATTCCGCCGATCTTCGTATCCATGAATGCCGCCGAACTTCAGCAGGTCCTGTTCAAGCGGATCAAGGAAAACTTGCCTCCCCACCTGTCACTGGCGGAGGAATTGGCTTCATTGCTGGGCGTAAGTGCCGACAGTGCCTACCGGCGCATCCGGGGCGAAAAGCCGTTGGACATCGGTGAACTGGCGGCGGTCAGCCGCAAATTCCGGTTGTCCGTGGATGGCCTGATCGGCCAACATGCGGGTGGTTTCCTCTTCCAAGGGCCGTTCGTGGACGGTAAGGAGTTCACCTTCACCGCATGGCTGGACTCCTTGCACCGGCACTTGGCGGAAGCTGCGGACGGCAGGGACACGACATTCATCTTCCAGAGCAAGGACATTCCCTTGTTCCACCACTTTTCCTCTCCCGAACTGGCCCATTTCAAATTCTTCTTCTGGCGCAAGACCATTCTTCAAGAGGACGGCCCGGACCTCCTGGCCTTGGACCTTTCCATTCGGGATGAAGCATTGCTGGCACTTGGCAGGAAGACCTACCTCACCTATTGCCGGATGCCAAGCGTTGAGATCTGGAACGCGGAAGGCATGAGCAGCACCCTGAGGCAGATCAGCTATTACCGCGCTACCGGTGTGTTCAGGAAGGAGGAGGATGCGCAGGTCCTGTTCGACCAGTGCCTGAAGTTGCTTGACCACCTGGAACGGCAGGCCGAGCATGGCGTGAAATTCCTGCCGGGCGACCGTCCGGAAGAAGGAACGGCGCGATACCAGCTCTGCCATAACGAGGTGTTGCTCGGGGACAATGCGATCTACATCGACAACGGCCGCAGGCGCATTGTTTTCCTGAACCACACCGGAGTGAACTTTCTCGGCACCACCGATGAGCGGTTCGTGGATCACACCAAGCGCTCATTGGACAACATCATGAGGCGTTCCACACCGATCAGCGGGAGCGGGGAAAAGGAACGCAAGCGCTTCTTCAATGCGCTGCGTGCGGACATTGATGGTCGCAGGCGATAGGGGGAGACCTACTTCCGCAATCTTTCCGGGATCATGCACACCGGTATCGCCTTCCACTTGTGCGCGTTCGCCGCATGCAGCCGGTCGTAGATGGCCAGCACCTCACGTTGCCTTGAACTGAGCTCATCATTCTTGGCGACATCGACGCCATCACGCAGCGCCATCGCCCATTCCAATTCCGGATAGCTGGCGCCGAGCTGGTCCTCATCGCTGCGGTCGTCGCCGAAGAGGCCGTCGGTTGGCTTGGCTTGTTGGATGCTTTCGACCACACCGAGCGCTTTCGCCAACGCAAACACTTCGCTCTTCGTCAGGTCCGCGATGGGTGAGAGGTCCACGCCGCCATCGCCGTACTTGGTGTAGAAGCCGACGCCGAAGTCCTCCACCTTGTTGCCGGTGCCGGCCACCAGCATGCGGCGGAGCCCCGCGAAGTAGTAGAGCGTGGTCATGCGCAGGCGGGCGCGGCTGTTGGCCAGTGCGAGGTGCAGTGCAGCAGTGGCTTCTTGCTGCGGAAGGACCTTCACCATCGTGTCAAAGACCGGCGTAAGGTCCACGCGTTCCCCTTCCACGTCCGGGTGGCTCTCGCGCAGCCCTGTGATGTGCTCCCGTGCCCGGTCCACCTGGGCCGTGGCTTGATGGATGGGCATTTCCACGCAGAGCACCGGCAGGCCTGTCCGTGCACAAAGCGTGCTGGTAACGGCGCTGTCGATGCCTCCGCTGATGCCCACCACGAAGCCTTGCTGCCTGTTCAATTGGCAGTATTCGTGCAGCCAAGCCGTGATGTGATCGATGGTTCCCGCAGCGTTCAGCATGGTGCAAAGGAAAGCCCCGCGCCTTTCCCAAAATGGACGCGGGGCTGTTGAGGAACGCAAGGTCAGAAGAACACGCCCAGCGAAAGCTCTACTTAGTTCTGCTTGGCCTTCAACTCCTTGTCTCCCACCTTGATGTCCTTGTTGATGTTGGTGAACCCATTGTTGTAGGTAACCCCCACCATGGCCGAGGTGTTTCCGCTGAAGTTGAACTCCAAGCCCCCGCCCACGATCAGCGAAGCCTTGAACAGTTGGGTGTTGTCCATGATGTTCTCGCCGGTGGTCCTGGTAACCTTCTTGGCCACGGGATCATAGGTGTCGAAATCGGATTTGGCGCTGATGTTGAATGCCGTGCCGAACCCGATTTGCCCGTAATAGGTCATGTACCCGATCTCGTTGGTCTTCAGTTTCAACGTGATCGGCAGCTCAATGTACTGGTACTTTGATTCCGTCGAGAGGTTCTGGTCGCCGGCCGGAAAGGTGGTCTTCCCACCCACGTTGTTCAGGAAGAGCCCGGTGGCAAAGGCGTAGTTCTGGTTGCTGCCCAGCATGAAGTCGCCCATCAGGCCGAAGGTGTAGCCGAAACGGGTGCCGTCGTTCTTCAGTTCCTTCGTGTCCGGATGGATGAAGCCCAGGTTGGGTGCTACTTTGATGCCGAAGCGCACGGATTTTTCCTGCGCATGGACAGTGGTGGCGGTGATCGCCAGCAAGCAGACAATGGCGGGGACCTTCTTCATAGGTTTGCAGTCTTTTTGAATGATGGCCAAAGTTAATGGTGGTTCCGGGTACGCAAGCAGTACCCTCTTGTTGCCCTTGCTTTTGTTCCTGGCGGCATGCGGCGGCCAAGGACCGGCGCACGAGGCCGTGAAGCCGGTGGCGGTGCATTTGAAGATCGAGCGCTTGGACAGGGACCTGTTCCAGGCCGTGGACGATACTGCGGGCAATTACAACCTGAGGCTCCAGGCGAAATACGGGGACTTCTACAAACTCTATGTGGAGCGCGTGCTCCAAGCCGCCGCCTTCAGCGATCCACGGCTGCCCATGGCGTTGAACCGCTTTGTGCACGACCCGGACTGGAGCAAGGTGCAGCAGCTCGTGGACAGTGTTCTGGGCGACATGTCGGAACAAGAGGCGGGGTTCAATGAAGCGTTCGGCAAGCTGAAGGCATTCTTTCCGGATAGCTTGGTGCCGCGGATCATCGCATACAATTCCGGCTTCAACTACGGTGTGCTGCCCACCGACAGTGTGCTGGGTTTTGGCGTGGAATGGTTCGTGGGCAAGGACAGTCCGGTGGTGCAGTACCTCTCCCCGGAAATGTTCCCCCAGTACCGCAAGGAGCGGATGCGCCCGGAGATGTTGGTGCCCAGCGTGGTGAAAGGTTGGCTGCAGGTGCATTACACCCGCGATGTGCGTGGTGAAGACTTGCTCACGAACCTGGTGGTCATCGGCAAAGTGATGGCGCTGTTGGATGCATTATTGCCGGAAACCGATGCCAGCCTCAAGTTCGCCTTCACCCCCAAGCAACTGAAGTGGTGTGAGGACAGTGAATTCAACGCCTGGCGGGAGATCGTGGGCAAGGAACTGCTCTATTCCAAGGACCCCAAGGAGATCGACCGCTTCATGAACGATGGTCCATTCACGCCGGGTTTCCCGCGCGAAAGTCCCGGCCATTTGGGTGAGTGGATCGGATACCGGATGGTGGACAGCTACATGCGGGCGCACCCGAAGACCACCTTTGCGGATCTTTTCGCCATGCACGACCCGCAAGCCATTTTGAAGACGTACAAACCCCGGTGAGAATTTGGACACATGAAAGCTGAAAAATGAACGCTGAAGAAGCGACGCTCATACAATCCCAGTTCATTTTGCAGCGGTGGTTCCGCCAACTGAACACCACTCACCACTCACCACTCACCACTCACCAATCACCAATCACCAATCACCAATCACTGCTCACTCTAAATGAAAGAATCCGACATCACCATCCGCGTCCACCTCGATGAAAACCATGTTCCGGAGAACATTGAATGGAAAGCCGAGGGTGACAACCAGGGTGTGGGCAAGGCCATGCTGCTGAGTTTCTGGGATGCGCGCGACCTGAACACATTGCGCATTGACCTTTGGACGAAGGAAATGACCACCGAGGAGATGAAGGCCTTCTTCCACCAGAACATCCTGACGCTGGCCGACACCTTTGAGCGTGCCACCAACGAGGAAAAGATGGCCGCCCAAATGCGCGACTTTGCGGCCTACTTTGCCGAGCACATGCTGCCGGAATTGAAAAAGAAGTAGTTTTTCCGTTCACAGTTGCCCGTTGTCCGTGGTCAGGGCGGTATCACCATCAGCCGGCAACGAACATCTACGAACTAAAGGCCCCAGCGCGAATTCACGTCGGCGATGAAGCCGAGCACCTCCTCCCGGCCTTGTCCGGTTTCAGCTGAGGTGATGATGAGGTGCGGCAGTGTTTCCCAGGTTTTCTTCAAGGTCCGCTTGTAGAACGCCACGTTGCTCACAATTGCAGGTTGTTTCAGCTTGTCGGCCTTGGTGAACACAATGACGAACGGGATGCCTTCCGTGCCCAGCCATTGGATCATGTCCAGGTCGTTCTGCTGCGGGTCCAACCGCACGTCCACCAGCAACAACACGCATTGCAGGTTTTCGCGTTCGCGCAAATAGGTTTGGATCATGGCCTGCCATGCGGCGCGTTCGGTCTTGCTGGTCTTGGCGAATCCATAGCCGGGAAGGTCCGCAAGCATCCAGGCCACGCCCTTGTTCTTGTTCGGCTCAACCCGGAAATGCTCCACGTTGCGCGTGCGGCCCGGGGTATTGCTTACCCGCGCCAAACGGTGAATGCCCACCAGCATGTTCACCAGCGAGCTTTTGCCCACGTTGCTGCGCCCGATGAAGGCGTATTCCGGCAGTGTGGGTTTCGGCCAGTGCTTCGCCTCGCGGCCACTGCCGAGATGTTCGGCCTTGAGGTTTTCCATTTTGGGCAGTTGTCCGTTGTTCGTTCCCGGTTGTCAGGAACACACCGCAGGTAGGTATGGCGCGCCGGTCGCGGCAAAGCCTGACAATCGGCAACAGACAACTGAACACGTTCCCTCCATCACCCGAGCGTCTTCCCCAACCACGCTTCCAGAATGGCATTGAACTGCCCGGGCTGCTCCATCATCGCGGCATGGCCGCACTTGTCGATCCAGAACAGCTCACTGTGCGGGATCAGCGCATTGAACTCCTCGGCCACATGGGGCGGCGTGATGGTGTCCTGCTTGCCCCAGATCAGGCAGGTGGGCATCTTCAGTTTTGGCAGTTCCGCGGCCATGTTGTGCCGGATGGCGCTCTTGGCCAGCGAAAGGATGCGGATCAGCTTCGCGCGGTCATTCACGGTCACAAAGCATTCATCCACCAATTCGTCCGTGGCAAACTTGGGGTCGTAGAAGGTCAAGGCCACCTTCTTGCGGATGAATTCCTTGTCCTCCCGCCGGGGAAAGCCACCCCCGAAAGCGTTCTCGTACAACCCGCTACTGCCTGTTAGAACCAGGGTTCTTACATGCGCCGCGTGCTGGCTTGCATAGACCAGGGCCACATGGCCGCCCAGTGAATTTCCCAGCAAGTTCACCCCGTCCAGGCCTAGGTGTTTGATGAACCGGTCCAGAAAAGCGGCCAATGCCTTCACATTGGTGTTCAGCATCGGCAGGGAGTAAAGGGGCAACATGGGCATTACCACACGGTACTTCGCGCGGAAGTGTGCCGTGGTATCGCCGAAGTTGCTCAGTGCGCCGAACAGGCCGTGCAGGAACAGCAGGGTAGGGCCTTTGCCAACATCAATGTAGCGGAATTCCCCCGCCTCCTTCAGCTCTTGCGCCATCCGTGCTCGT
Source organism: uncultured Flavobacteriales bacterium (assembly GCA_937873385.1). Lineage (GTDB taxonomy): Bacteria > Bacteroidota > Bacteroidia > Flavobacteriales_F > PHOS-HE28 > PHOS-HE28. The sequence continues at coordinate 8,211 of CALMYC010000175.1, forward strand.
GGATGCCCAAATGTAGGGTTTGGATCCATGTGGTGCCGTGAACCGGTGTTTCACCAACCGGGGACCACGGCGAGCCGCTCCTTCAGGCCCGGGCCAAACAGCCTGCAGCCGGCAAGCACGCGATCCAGGTCACGGTTATCCACAATGCGGGTTACGAGGCTTCGCATGGGAATTTGCCCCACTTTCCTCCCCCATGAAAAATTCCTTTATGGACGTGCATTTCCTTGCAGCATTGAATCCCGGGATTAGCTTTGCCGTACAATAGTTTTGAACAAAGTGGGGTTATATGGGTGAAAGTGGGGGAACCCTTCTACTTTCGCGGCCATCACGCCCCGATGAACACGCATGCTCAACCTGCTCGGCGAATACGATGTGCGGCTGGACGCCAAGGGGCGCCTGGTGCTGCCCAGCGGGCTGAAGAAGCAGTTGGCGGATTCCCTGTCGCACGGCTTTGTGGTCAACAGGGATGTGTTCCGCCCGTGCCTGGTGCTGTATCCGCAATCGGTCTGGGACGGCACCAACCGCATGCTCGGGCGGTTGAACCGCTTCGTGGAAAAGAACATGGAGTTCATTCGGCGCTTCACGGCCGGGGCCACGCACTTGGAGCTCGATGGCAGCGGACGGTTGCTGCTGCCGAAAGCGCTGATGGACGAACCCAAGCTGGGCAAGGAGCTCAAGCTCGTAGGCTTGGGCGATCGCGTGGAAGTGTGGGGCAAGGCGGGCTACACCGCCATGCGCAAGCAGAAAGTGGATCTCTCCGCGCTGGCCGAGGAGGTAATGGGGAGCTTGGGCAATGACGCAGCCCCAGGCCACATATCATGAACCGGTGCTGCTTAATGAGTGCTTGCAGGCGCTCGCCATCAAGCCCGACGGCCGGTTTGTGGCCGCCCCGGGGGGGGGGGGGGGGCCCAGCCTCCCAATCAGAAAGTTATTGGGGCCGAGGGGGGCGTTGGCCGCTGTCGGCGGTGATGCCGATGCCCGCCACAACGCACCTGCCGACGAACGCTTCACTTTTGTTCCTTCAGATTACCGCTGGGTCAGGAACCACCTTCGTTTCATGGGGTTGCTCCCGGTGGACGGGATGCTTGCGGACCTCGGCGTAAGCAGCCACCAGTTCGACACGGCCGGGCGCGGCTTCAGTTTCCGCTTTGATGCCCCGCTGGACATGCGCATGAACCAGCGTGCGGGCCGCACGGCAGCCGATCTGGTGAACACCCTGGATGAGCAGGCCCTGGCCCGCGTGCTTCGCAACTACGGCGAAGTGGAGCAAGCGCCCAAGGTGGCGCGCCGACTGGTGCAAGCCCGCGCCGAACGTGCATTTGAAACCACCGGGGAGCTGGCGGAGGCATTGCGCCCCATGGCCCGCAGGGGTGATGAGCACGGATTTCTGGCGCAAGTGTTCCAGGCTTTGCGCATCGCCGTGAACGACGAACTGTCATCCTTGGCGCAACTCCTGCGGGAGAGTGCCGAGGTGGTGCGCCCGGGCGGCCGCTTGGTGGTCTTGAGCTACCACTCCCTGGAAGACCGCATGGTCAAGAACTGGATGCGCGCTGGCGACCTCGGAGGCCTGGAGGAAAAGGACATGTACGGCAACAGCAGGCGGCCTTTCAAGCCATTGCATGCCAAAGCGGTGCAGGCAGGTGAACAGGAGCAGTTGGACAATCCGCGGGCAAGGAGCGCCCGCCTCAGGGCAGCACAACGGCAATGAACAAGCGCAAGGAGGAAACGCCGAAAGCCAAGCCCGCCGGCCCAAGGCCAAAGGGCAAACACACCTTCTCCCGGGGCTTGGTGAACGTGATGAACGGCACCTTCCTCACACGTGAGAAGGTGCTTGCGAACATGCCCTACCTGTTGTTCGTGGCCGGCCTCATGCTCTTCTACATCGGGTACGGCTACTGGACGGAGCGTACCGTGCGTGAACTGGACCGCACCAGCAGTGACCTCAAGGAAATGCGCTCCGAATACATCACGGCGCGCAGCCACCTGGAACGGGCCGAGCGCCAAAGCCAGGTGGCGGATGACATCGGGGGCATGGGCCTGCGTGAAAGCCGCGTGCCGCCCATGCGCATCGGGGTGGACAAACGGGAGTTGAAGGCACAACGGAGCAAGCCATGAACGACAACAAGGCCCTCCGGCTGCGCGTGATCTTGGTTTACGCGGTCCTGCTGCTTTTTGCCGCTGCCATTGCCGTGAAGCTCTTCACCATCCAGTTGGCCGAGGGCGCGAAGTGGCGAGCCAAGGCGGTGAACGTGGCCACGGCCATGCGCAACGTACAGTCCGAAAGGGGCCACATCTTCAGTGATGACGACCGCTTGTTGGCCACCAGCGTGCCCGAATACGAGATCCGCATGGACACGCGTGCCGACGGTCTCACGGACCAGCTGTTCAGCGCGAACCTCGATTCGCTCAGCTGGGGGCTTTCCAAGCTCTTCGGCGACCGGAGCATGCAGGATTACCGCCGTGAGCTGGTGGATGCCCGCGACCGCGGCGAACGCTACCACTTGCTCCGCAGGCGCTGTGACCATGAGCAGCTAAAAGCCTTGCGCGAACTGCCCCTCTTCCGACTGGGGCGGCACCGCAGCGGCATGATCGCCGACAAGCGCATGGTCCGGATCCGTCCTTTCGGGCGCCTCGCGTCAAGGACCGTGGGGTATGTGCTGCGCGACAGCACCACCATCGGGCTGGAGGCCGGCTTCGCGCCTTGGCTCCAGGGCATTTCCGGAAAACGGTTGGAGCGGCGGCTCACCGGTGGCGTCTGGATGCCCGTGGACGGTGGTGAAGGCAAGGACCCGGTGCCGGGCAGCGATGTCCACACCACCATCGACATGAACCTGCAGGACGTGGCCGATGCAGCGCTGGAGGCCCAGTTGCGCAAGAACGGCGCCCACCATGGCTGCGTGGTGGGGATGGAGACCAAGACCGGATACATCAAGGCCATCAGCAACCTCACGCAGTTGGACGACAGCACCTACGATGAAGTGTACAACTATGCCATCGGCGCCAGCACCGAACCGGGCAGCACGTTCAAAACGGCTGCGCTGATGGTGGGCATGGACGATGGCCTGGTCTCCCCGGACCAGATCGTGGACACACGCGGCGGCAAACTGAAATACTACGACCGCGTAATGCGGGACTCGCATGAAGAGGGATATGGCCTCATCACCGTGCAGCGGGCCCTGGAGGTGAGCAGCAACACCGGCATTTCGCAGGCCATCGACAAGGCCTACAAGGGCAACGCCGCCAAGTTCGTTGATGGGCTGCGGCGCCTGGGCTTCGGCTCCACGCTCGGGTTGCGCATTCCCGGCGAGGGGATCCCGGTGCTGCACGGGCCGGAGGACAAGAAGATCTGGAGCGGCACCAGCCTGCCGTGGATGAGCATCGGCTACGCGGTGAGCGAAACACCGCTGCGCATGCTCACCTTTTACAACGCCATCGCCAATGGCGGGCGCATGGTACAGCCGCAGTTCGTCAGCTCCATTACGCGCAATGGGAAGACGGTTGAGAAGTTCCCGCCCGTGACCTTGAACGAGCGTGTTTGCAGCGAAGCCACATTGAAAAAGCTCCACCGCATGCTGGAAGGCGTGGTTGATTCCGGCACGGCCGTGAACCTGCGCAGCGCACACTTCAAGATCGCAGGCAAAACGGGCACCGCGCAGATCGCATCCGGCGGGGAAGGCTACAAGTTGAACGGTGTAAGCTACCAGGCCTCCTTCGTGGGCTACTTCCCGGCTGATGCGCCCCGCTACACCTGCATCGTGGTGGTGAGCTCCCCAAGCATGCGCGGGGTGTACGGTAACGTGGTGGCCGGGCCGGTCTTCCGCGAGATCGCGGACAAGATCTACAGCAACCGCCTGGAAATGCAAACCCTGGTCGCCCAAGTGGACACGGTGCACCGCACCCCGGTCTCCTTCGGCGGAAACCGCGCCGACCTGCTCACGGCGATGACCCATTTGGACATACCCGTGGTGGTGAATGGCGAAGGGGAGTGGGCGAGCACGCAGGCCACGGACAGTACGGTGGTGATCAATGAACGCATGGTGCCCCCCCCGGGAACAGGCATGGTGCCCAATGTGGTGGGCATGGGCTTGCGCGATGCCATGTACATCCTGGAGAACCATGGGCTTCACGTAAGGCTTAGCGGAAGCGGTATGGTGAAGCGCCAGTCACCGGCACCAGGAACCCGCTCGCTGAAAGGAACAACGGTGACCCTTGAACTGACGATATGAAACTGCTCAAGGACCTCCTGTACAAAACGCGCCTCGAGCATGTCGTGGGCGATACCAACACGGCCATCGAACACTTGGCGTTCGACAGCCGCCTGGTGGTGCCCTTTACGGCCTTCATCGCCGTACACGGAACGGCCGGTGACGGCCATGGCTTCATTGATGCCGCCATCGACAAGGGCGCGTCCGCCATCATTTGTGAGGAGCTTCCGGCCACGCTCCGCGAGGGTGTGGCCTATGTGCGCGTGGCTGATTCGCGCCATGCACTGGCCATCATGGCCGGCAATTTCCACGACCATCCGGAACGCAGGCTGCAGCTCACCGGCATCACCGGCACCAACGGGAAGACCAGCGTTGCCACCCTGCTCTACAAGCTTTTCCGCGCGCTGGGCCACCGGTGCGGCCTGATCTCCACCGTGGAGGTCCGCATCGGCTCCCGGGTGGTTCCCGCTACGCATACCACGCCGGACCCGATCAAGCTCAATGAACTGCTGGCTGCCATGGTGGAGGCCGGCGTAACGCACTGCTTCATGGAAGTGAGCAGCCACTCCGTGGTCCAGGAGCGCATTGCGGGATTGCATTTCGTGTTGGGCATTTTCACCAACATCACCCACGACCACCTGGACTACCATGGAACATTCGACGCATACATCAAGGCGAAGAAGGGGTTCTTCGACGGCCTGCCCCGGGAAGCGCATGCCTTGGTGAACGCCGATGATGCCCACAGCGCGGTGATGGTACAGAACACCAAGGCCGTGAAGGTTTCCTATGCCCTGCACAACCTGGCCGACCACCGTGCACGCATCATCGAAGACCAGCTGACCGGGCTGCACATGAACATCGACGGGCGGGAAGTGTATTCTCGGCTGGTGGGCGGGTTCAACGCCAGCAATCTGCTGGCGGTGTACACCGGCGCCCTGCTCTTGGGCAAGGAACCGGTGGACGTGCTCACGGCCCTGAGCGACCTGGATCCCCCGCCCGGCCGCTTTCAAGTGGTGCGCGGGAATTCCGGTGTCATTGGCATTGTGGATTATGCGCATACGCCGGATGCATTGAAAAACGTGCTGGCCACGATCAACGAGGTATGCGGCGACCGAGACCATGTGCTCACGGTGGTGGGCTGCGGTGGCGACCGTGACCGCACCAAGCGCCCGCTGATGGCTGCGATCGCCGCTTCGATGAGCCGCACCGTGGTGCTCACCAGCGACAACCCGCGGAACGAGGACCCGATGGCCATCATCGGGGAAATGCGCAGGGGCTTGCTGGAGGCGGACATGGCGCGCGTGTTCGTGAACGCCGACCGCCGCGAGGCCATTCGCCAGGCGGTGGGCCTGGCCGGGCCGGGCGATGTGGTCCTGGTGGCCGGCAAAGGACATGAGAATTACCAGGAGGTGCGCGGTGAACGCCATCCCTTCGACGACGTGGAAGTGCTGAAGGAAACCTTGGAACTCCTGCGCAAATAATGCTCTACCACCTGTTCCATTGGCTTGGCCCGGGCATCCCGGGAAGCGGTGTGTTCAACTACATCAGCTTTCGCGCGGGCATGGCGCTCATCCTGTCGCTGGTGATCTCGCTATGGTTCGGAAAGGGCATCGTGCGCCTGCTGCAGCGCCTGCAAGTGGGGGAGACGGTCCGCGACCTCGGCCTGGAGGGGCAATTGCAGAAGCAGGGCACACCCACCATGGGCGGGCTCATCATCATCGCGGCAACGATGGTGCCGGCCCTGCTGTTCGCGCGATTGGACAACATCTATATCCTTTTGATGCTGGTGTCCATGCTTTGGTTGGGCACCATTGGCTTCATCGATGATTACATCAAGGTCTTCAAGAAGGATAAACGCGGCCTGGCCGGCACATCCAAGGTCATCGGCCAGGTGGGCCTCGGCCTGGTGATCGGCCTCACCGTGTACTTCCACCCGGCCATCCGCACCAAAGTGGAACTTCCCCAGGCGCTTGCCGAGCAGTTCGATCCCGGTGAAGTGAGCACTTATGTGGAGGACAACGGTACGGAGCACTTTCTCCTGGACCGGCGGCAGCCCAACACCACCATTCCGTTCGTCAAGGACAATGAATTCAACTATTCCTCCGTGCTTGGCCTCTTTGGCAGGTCCGCGAGGCAGTATACCTGGGTGCTGTACGTGCTGGTGGTGGTTTTCATCATCACCGCGGTAAGCAACGGCGCCAACATCACTGACGGCATTGACGGTTTGGCCGCGGGCACCAGCGCCATTGTCGTCCTGGCCTTGGGCGTGCTCACCTACATCGGCGGCAACATCATGTTCTCGCAATACCTCAACGTGATGTACATCCCCGGCATCGGGGAGCTGGTGGTGTTCATCGGCGCGCTGCTGGGTGCCTGCATCGGCTTCCTCTGGTACAATGCCTATCCCGCGCAGGTTTTCATGGGCGACACGGGCAGCCTCGCCCTCGGCGGGGTGATCGCCGCGTTGGCGATCCTGGTCCGCAAGGAACTGCTGATCCCCGTGCTCTGCGGCGTGTTCCTGGTGGAGAACCTGAGCGTGATGCTGCAGGTGTCCTGGTTCAAGTACACCAAGCGCAAGTACGGGGAGGGCCGCAGGATCTTCAAAATGTCGCCCCTTCACCACCACTACCAGAAGCTGGGCTACCACGAAAGCAAGATCGTGACCCGTTTCTGGATCGTCGGCGTGATGCTCGCCGTGCTCACCCTCGTAACGCTCAAGCTGCGATGAGCACGGGCCGGAAACTGGTGGTGCTTGGCGCGCAGGAAAGCGGCGTGGGTGCCGCATTGCTGGCCAAAAAACTGGGCATGCCGGTGTTTGTTTCCGACGCGGGCAACATCCCTGAACGCTACGCCGGGCAACTGTCCCGTGCGGGTATTGAGTTTGAGCAGGGAGGGCACTCCGTGGGCAAGGTGCTGGCCGCGGATGAAGTGGTGAAGAGCCCGGGCATCCCGGAGACCGCCTCGATCGTGCGTGCCCTGCGTGAAAAAGGGGTGCCCGTGATCGGCGAGATCGAACTGGCGGCCCGCCACGTGGACGTCCCCATCGTTGGCATCACCGGCAGCAACGGCAAGACCACCACCACGCTCCTCGTTCACCACATCCTTGCGAAGGCCGGCATGGATGCCGGGCTGGGCGGCAATGTGGGCACCTCGTTCGCGGGCCTGGTGGCTGCCGGGAACCATGCCATCTATGTACTCGAGCTGAGCAGCTTCCAATTGGACGGAACCACGAGTCTCAAACCCCACATCGCCGTCCTCACCAACATCACGCCGGACCACCTGGACCGCTACGGGAACCGCATGGAGAACTATGTGGACAGCAAGTTCCGCATCACCATGAACCAAGGGCCCGGAGATCATTTCATCTACTGCGCGGACGACCCGCAAACGCTTGCCGGCATGCGCCGGCACGCCGTCCGGGCGCGCCAATGGCCTTTCTCCATCAAAGTGCCGGTGGAGCAGGGCGGTTACCTGGAAAACGGATCCATCCACATCACAACCAACCAAACCACGTTGAACATGAGCATCCTCGAACTGGCCCTCCAAGGCAAGCATAACGTGTACAATTCCCTCGCGGCGGGCATTGCGGCTCGCGTGCTTGAAGTGCGCAAGGACGTGGTCCGCGAGGCCCTCGGCGATTTCCAGAACGTGGAGCACCGCCTGGAACGCATCGGGATGGTGAACGGCGTGGAGTTCATCAACGACTCCAAGGCCACCAATGTGAACAGCACGTGGTACGCGCTTGAAAGCATGGAGAAGCCCGTGATCTGGGTGGTCGGCGGCGTGGACAAGGGGAACGACTATTCGGAGCTGCGCGAACTGGTGCGCCAAAAGGTGAAGGCCATCGTGTGCCTGGGCACGGACAATGCCAAGATCCACAAAGCGTTTGGCGACATCGTGCCGAACATCACCGACACGGCTTCCGCCGAGCAGGCCGTCAAGGCCAGCTATGGAACGAGCGAGCCGGGCGACGTCGTGCTGCTCAGCCCCGCATGCGCCAGTTTCGACCTGTTCGAGAACTATGAGGACCGAGGGCGCAAGTTCAAAGCCGCCGTGCGTGGATTGTGACCGCAAACCGACATTGGACCATGGACGTGGAACGCACATCTGATCTGTCCGGGCAGTTGCTCGCATTGCGCGGCAGCGGGCCGGAAGGCCTTCGCAATGGATCCCACAGCCTGCGCCCCGTGGCGGAGGTGAACGGCGTGGAATACGTGGACGACACCCGGGGCACCTTTCTGGACGCGAGCCTGCTTTCCATCCTGGACCTGGGCAAGCCGCTGGTCTGGATCGTGGATGCCACCATGGCACCTGCCTTGGACGGCCGCATCCAGGAATTCATGCGCGACCACGTGGATTGCACCGTGTTCTTCGGAAGGGCGGGGACAGCGGCAATAGAAGCATTGGATGCCGGGCTGGGCTGCGTGTACGGCGTGGATGACCTGCGCACGGCCGTGTTTACTGCGCGCGAGCTGGCCAGCCCGGGCGGCAAGGTGCTCTTCAGCCCCGCCTGCCCGAGCGCGAAAGGGGCCGCAAACCAAACGGATCTCAGTGCCGTGTTCAAGCGTGCTGTAATGGATCTCTGAACCCAAGCATGTACATGGAACGGGCGAGCCACCTCTTCAATGACCACCTCAAGGGCGACCGCACCATTTGGATGGTGGCCCTGTTGTTGGGCATGGTGAGCATGCTTGCCGTGTACAGTGCTTCATCCTGGATGGGATGGCGCCAGGATTGGGGGACGTTCCAAGTGCTGGTGAAGCATTCCCTGATGCTTGCGGCCGGCGGTGGCATCATGTATGCCGCCAGCAAGCTGAAGTACACCGTTTACTCCAAACTTTCCCAAGTGCTCCTCGGTGCCACCATCGGCCTGTTGCTGCTCACCTTGCTGGTTGGTTCCAATGTGAACGGCGCATCCCGTTGGCTTGCCATTCCCGGCGTTGGCATCACCTTCCAGACCAGTGACCTTGCGCGGGTGGTGATCGTGGTCTACCTGGCACGGATACTCGGCCGGCACCGGGAAGAGGAATGGACTTTCCGTGAGGTGCTGCTCAAGGTGATCCTGCCGGTGGGTGCGGTTTGCGGCTTCATCCTGCCGGCCAACTTCTCCACGGCTGCGCTGCTGTTCGGCACCTGCATGATCATCATGTTCATAGGCCAGGTGCCCGTCCGCCATCTGCTGCTGGTGATCGGCATCGCCATCGCCGCTTTCGGGGTGCTGCTCCTGCTTTCAAAGGCGAACCCCGAGTTGCTGCCCCGCCTGGAAACATGGCGTTCGCGCCTGATGGCCCATGGCGGTGATGACCGGGACGCCAACTACCAGGTGAACAACGCCAAGATCGCCATCGTGCATGGCGGCCTGCTGCCCAACGGCCCGGGCACCGGCACCTCACGCAACTTCATGCCGCACCCCGAGAGTGACATGATCTACGCGTTCATCATCGAGGAATACGGCTCGGTGATCGGGGGCCTGGGGCTGCTGTTGCTCTATTTGATCCTGCTTTCGCGCGCCATGCGCATCGCCAACCGCTGCGATAAGCGGTTCGGCTCGCTGGTGGCCGTGGGCTTGGCCCTCAGCCTGGTGCTCCAGGCACTGGTGAACATGGCCGTGGCGGTGAATTTGGTGCCGGTCACGGGCCAACCGTTGCCCTTGGTCAGCATGGGCGGCACCAGCATGTGGTTCACCTGCCTTTCCCTCGGCATCATGCTCAGTGTGAGCCGCAGCGTGTACGACAATCCCGAGGCCCGGAATGAGGGGCCCGTCCGCACAACAGATGCCAGCCATGCCGCAGCCGCTTAGGTTCCTTATTTCCGGTGGCGGCACGGGGGGGCACATTTTCCCGGCCGTGGCCATTGCGAATGCGCTGAAGGAGCGTGCCCCCGGAGCCCGTTTCCTCTTTGTGGGCGCGTTGGGGAAAATGGAGATGGAGAAGGTGCCGGCGGCGGGATTTGAGATCACGGGACTGCCCATCCGGGGTTATCAGCGGGGGGCGATCTTCAGGAACATCGGGCTGCCGTGGCGCTTGTTGCGCAGCATGATCAAGGCCAGGGGCATTGTGCGTACGTTCAAACCCGACGTGGCCATCGGTACGGGCGGATATGCGAGCGGACCCGTGCTCGCCGCCGCACAGCGGGCAGGCATCCCCACGTTGATCCAAGAACAGAACAGCCATGCAGGGGCAACCAACCGGTTGCTGGCCAGGCGTGCCGCAGCCATCTGCGTGGCCTATCCTGGCATGGACCGCTATTTCCCGAAGGAAAAGATCCGGCTCACCGGCAACCCCGTGCGCCAGGACATGGTGCGCGTGGCTGGAAAGCGGCCGGCTGGCTTCGAACATTTCAAGCTGCGCGACCACGCGCCAGTGGTGTTGGTCACTGGAGGCAGTTTGGGCGCCCGCGGCATCAACCTCGGCATTGCCGCAGCACTGGAGGCTTTCAAGGAGCATGGCATCCAATTGATCTGGCAAACCGGGACCCCGTTCCACGCAAACGCATTGAAAGCCGTGCAGGAAGCCCGTTATGCCGATGCCCATGTGCACGAGTTCATCACCCGCATGGACCTGGCCTACGCCGCGGCGGATGTTGTCGTGGCCCGTGCCGGTGCCATAACCGTGAGTGAACTCTGCATCACGGGCCTGCCTTCCATCCTGGTGCCGCTGCCCACCGCAGCGGAGGACCACCAAACCAGCAATGCACGCGCACTTTCCGACCGGGGTGCAGCGGTTTTGGTGAATGATGCCGATGCGATCGCCGGCCTGGGGCGCGAAGTGCTGCGACTGGTCGGAGACCCCGCCGAACGCGAACGGTTGCGCAGGGCCATGGAACCGCTGGCAAGGGCGAACGCAACGGAGGACATTGCGATGGAAGTGGTCCGGATCGCAAGGCCGAACGTGTTGAACACTAGAACAGGGCAATAGGATGGAAAGGCCGGCATACCTCTATTTTATCGGCATTGGTGGCATTGGCATGAGCGGATTGGCCCGCTATTTCCGGCGACAAGGAGCGGTAGTGGCCGGGTACGACCGCACCCCGAGCGAGCTTTCCGGGCAACTTGCCCTGGAGGGCATTGCGGTGGGGTACGACACCGATCCCCGAAACATCCCAGCCGTTTTTCGCGATGCGGACCCGGCCGGGGTGCTGGTGGTGCGCACGCCGGCAGTTCCCTTGGCAAACCCCTTGATCGCTTATTGGAACGAGCGGGGCGCCGTGATCAAGAAACGGAGCGAGGTGCTGGGCCTGGTGACCATGGACCGCCGCACCATCGCGGTGGCCGGCACGCACGGCAAAACCACGGTGAGCACCATGCTGGCGCATCTCCTCACTGAGGGCGGGGTGCCGTGCAACGCCTTCCTTGGCGGCATCAGCGCCAATTACGATACCAATGTGCTGCTGAACTCGAATGCCGTGCTGAACGTGGTGGAGGCTGACGAGTACGACCGTAGTTTCCTTGCGCTGCACCCGGAGGAAGCCGTGGTCACGGCCATGGACCCGGACCACCTGGACATCTATGGCACGCCCGGGGCCATGTACGCGGCCTATGCGGATTTTGCCGCACTCGTCACGGGCCGGATGTTGGTGCACCACCGGGTGCTGGCCCGGTTGAAGGCCCATGCCACGGTGCTCCGCGACGCGGTGCCGTACGGCATAGATGAACCGGATGGCCCCCATGCCGCCAATGTGGCCGTGCGGGATGGCGCTTACCACTTCGACCTTGTCGCCGATGGGCAAATGCTGGAGGGCCTGGTCTTGGGAATGCCCGGCCGGCACAATGTGGAAAACGCGGTGGCCGCTGCCACCATGGCCCTGCATGCAGGGGTCAATCCGGGTGCCGTGCGCAAGGGGCTTGCAAGTTTCATGGGGGTCCGTCGCCGGTTTGAGCTCCGGGCCCGGACTGCACAAACCGTGTTCATCGATGACTATGCACACCATCCCACGGAGTTGGAGGCGTGCATCCGGAGCGTAAGGGAACTGTTCCCGGGCCGCAAGGTCACTGGTGTTTTCCAGCCCCACCTGTTCAGCCGCACCCGCGATCTGGCGGCGGATTTCGCCGCGAGCCTGGGTTTGTTGGACGAGTTGATCCTGCTGGAGATCTATCCGGCCCGCGAGGAACCAATCCCTGGGATCACCGCTTCCTGGCTCCTGGACCAGGTGCCATTGACTAACAGGACGCTGTGCACAAAGGAGGGGTTGATACCCCTTTTGGAAGGCCGGAAACTCGACATCTTGCTCACCCTTGGCGCCGGCGACATCGACCGGCTGGTGCCGGGCATAGCGGCAATGGTCAACAGGCACGGATGAACAAGTGGCGGCATATCCTGCGCACTGCTGCGAAGATCGCGGCCGGAACCGCTGTGCTTGCGGCCCTCGGTTTCGTGGAACACCGGAGCGACAGCATGCCCGTGCGGGACATAGCCGTGGAAATGGACATGGGCAGCGGCATGCACTTCATTGACAAGGATGCCCTGCGCCAGGAGGTGGTCAAAGGTGCGGGGCCGGTGATCGGCACGCCGATCGACAAGGTGGACGAAACCGGCATTGAGCAACGCCTCCGCGCCATTCCATGCGTGGCCGAGGCCGATGTGTACCACACCATGGACGGCATCCTGCATGTCAGGGCCCGCCAACGGGAACCCATCGTTCGCGTAGTGAACGCCGACGGATCGGGCTTCTACATCGACAAGGACGGATGGACCATGCCGCTGAACGAGAACTACACGGCCCGGGTGCTGGTGGTCACCGGCCAACTGGCCGAACCCTTCGCCAATTGCGCCCCCGTGAACGTGGCCGCGGGACGGGACAGCCTGTTGACAGGCACGCACAGCCGCGCCATTCATGCCATGGCCCGCACCATGCAGGCCGATCCCCTCTGGTGTGCCTTGTTCACACAGGCCGTGATGGATGCCGAAGGTGACATCACGCTGGTTCCCAACGTGGGCATGTTGCGGGTGCGTGTCGGTGACGGCACCATGCTGGCCGCCAGGCTTGAAAAACTGCGCAGCTTTTTTGCCGAAGGCATTCCACAAACCGATTGGCGCCGTTATTCAGCCATCGACCTCCGCTTCGATGACCAGGTGGTCTGCACCAAACGAATCAATTCCTGACGCGCCTGCCCGAAAGCACCCTACAACACGAGACTACACCAACATGGAAAAGAACGAGGATATTGTTGCCGGACTGGACATCGGCACCACCAAGATCGCCTGCATCGTGGGCCGCAGGAACGAGCAGGGCAAACTGGAGATCATGGGCATGGGCAAGTCCAAGAGCGACGGCGTGAGCCGGGGCGTGGTGACCAACATCCAACGCACCGTGGACAGCATCAAGGCCGCGGTGCAGCAAGCTGAGGACAGCGCCGGCGTGGAGATCACCACCGTGAACGTGGGCATCGCCGGCCAGCACATCCGCAGCATGCACCACCGGGGAATGATCACCCGCCAAAGCCTCGAGCAGGAGATCCGCCAGCAGGACATCGACCAACTGATCGATGACATGTACAAGCTTGCCATGGTGCCGGGCGAGGAGATCATCCACGTGCTTCCGCAGGAGTACATGGTGGACAGCGAGCAAGGCGTGAAGGACCCCATCGGCATGAGCGGGGTGCGCCTCGAGGCCAACTTCCACATCATTACCGGCCAGGTCACCGCCGCGCGGAACATCAACAAGTGCGTGGCACGCGCCAACCTGGAGGTGACCGAACTGATCTTGGAGCCCCTGGCCAGTGCCGATGCGGTGCTCAGTGCAGAGGAGAAGGAGGCCGGCGTGGTGCTTGTGGACATTGGCGGCGGAACAACGGACATCGCCATCTTCAGCGACCATATCATCCGGCACACGGCCGTGATCCCCTTTGGCGGCAACGTGATCACCGATGACATCAAGATCGGCTGCGCCATCCTGCGCGACCAGGCCGAACTGCTCAAAAGCCGCTTCGGCAGCGCACTGGCATCCGAGAACAAGGAAAACGAGGTGGTGTGCATTCCGGGCCTGCGCGGCCGCGACCCCAAGGAGATCAGCCTGAAGAACCTGGCCCACATTATCCAGAGCAGGATGGAGGAGATCCTGGACCATGTGTACTTCGAGATCAAGAACAGCGGATTGGAAAAGCAGCTCAGTGGCGGCATCGTACTTACAGGAGGTGGTGCCCAGCTCAAGCACCTGCGCCAGCTCACCGAATACGTGACCGGCATGAGCACGCGGATCGGTTACCCCAATGAACATCTTGCCAACAGCAAGGTGGAGGATGTGACCAGCCCGCTTTTCGCCACCGGGGTTGGCCTCGTACTGCGCGGCTTCGACTTCCTGGAGCGCCGACGCAACCAGCAGCAGAAGGTGGAGGCACCCACGGTGAAATCACACAGCCATGCCGGCAAGGTGGGGGGCTTTTTCGACAAGGTGTTGAAAGGTGCCTCGGAAATTTTTAGCGACGACGAAGCCTGACACTGACATTTGTGGACCCATTCCCGAACCCGAAACAACCCAACGATGAAATTCGACCTTCCCTCCGAGCTTTCCTCCATCATTAAAGTGGTCGGTGTGGGTGGCGGTGGCAGCAACGCCGTCAACCACATGCATGCCCAAGGCATCCGTGGCGTGGACTTCCTGATCTGCAACACCGATAAGCAGGCGCTCGACATGAGCCCCGTGCCGGTGAAGCTGCAGCTGGGTGCCGCGCTCACCGAGGGCCTCGGGGCGGGTAGCAAGCCGGAGCGCGGTGAAGCAGCGGCCAAGGAAAGCATTGATGAGATCCGCGAGCTGCTGAACACCCGCACCAAGATGATCTTCGTTACCGCTGGCATGGGCGGCGGCACCGGCACCGGTGCGGCACCCGTGGTGGCACGCGCCGCCCGCGACATGGGCATCCTCACCGTCGGCATCGTTACCATGCCCTTCAACTGGGAAGGACGCAAGCGCCTGCAGCAGGCCACCGCAGGGGTGGAGGAAATGCGCCAGGCCGTGGACACGCTTATCGTGATCAACAACGACCGCCTGGGCGACCTCTACGGCGACCTGCAGATCGATGATGCATTCGCCCATGCGGACAATGTGCTCTCCACCGCCGCACGCGGCATCGCGGAGGTGATCATGAAGGAGGGCAAGATCAATGTGGACTTCGAGGATGTGCGCACCGTAATGGCCGGAAGCGGCGTGGCATTGATGGGCATGGCCGAGGCGGAAGGGGAGGACCGCGCCCTCCGGGCCGTGCAGGATGCGCTCGCCTCACCGCTGCTCAATGACAACGACATCACCGGGGCCACGTATGTGCTGCTGAACATCGCTCAGGGCACCAAGACCATGTCCATGGCCGAGATGAACGGCATCACGGACCACATTCAGGACGTCTCCGGGAGCACGGCGGATGTGATCTGGGGCTATTGCAAGGATGAGAGCCTCGGTGAAAAGGTCCGCGTCACCGTCATAGCGACGGGCTTCAAGTCCAAGAACCTTGCCGCCACCTTGGAACAGCGCCCGGAAGAGAAGAAGATCATCGACCTCAATGAGGACCGGTCCATCATTATCACCGCGCCGATCACCAATCCGGTGCAAACCAACATCACGCCGGAAAAGGCTCCAGCACCCGCCCCTGTCACGGAGATGTTCGTCAAGAATCTGGAGTTGCCGGTGAAGGAGCAGACCCGCTTCCAGTTTGATCCGGAACCCGCACAAGTGGAGCAGCAACCAAAGCCCGGGGCCCAGGTGGAGGCAACGGCTTCCGGCAAGGTGGTGCACAACCTGCATGAGGAGGGCAATGCCAAGCCGGAACATGTTCATGAGGAGCCTGCCAACCACGCCATGGCGCAGCCGGCCAACGGGGTGCCGCCACAGGGTCCTGCCCCGGCAGCGAACCACAACCGCGTGGAGGAACGGTTGGCCCACATGCGTGAGGTGAACATGCGCCTGCGCACGCCCAACGGCCTGGCCGAAATGGAGCGCGAACCCGCCTTCAAGCGCCGCAACATTGAATTGCTGGACGGGCCGCGCAGCACGGACAGCAATGTGAGCCGGTACACGCTTACGGAGACGAACAATGAGCATGGGGAGCGCCAGGTGGAACTGCGCCGGAACAACCCGTTCCTGCATGACAACGTGGACTGATCGACCCCAAAGTCCATGGACCTCCAGCAACGCATCGATACCGACATCAAGACGGCCATGCTGGCCCGTGACAAGGACCGCCTGAACGTGCTGCGCGCCATCAAGAGCGCATTGATGCTGGAGATGACCAAGGAAGGCGGGGCCCACGAAGTGTCCGGTGAAACGGGCTTGCGCATCCTCCAGAAGCTGCACAAGCAACGCACCGAGGCTGCGGCCATCTACCACGGGCAAGGTCGTGCGGACCTGGCGGCGGAGGATGAGGCACAGGCCAAGGTGATCGAGGCCTATTTGCCCGCACGGATGAATGAGGCGGAGGTCAAGGCGGCGGTGAAGGAAGTGTTGGCGGAGATCGGTGCCGCTTCCATGGCGGACATGGGCAAGGCCATGAAGGCCGTGAACGCAAAACTGGCCGGCAAGGCGGATGGCAGTGCCATCGCCGCCGCCGTGAAGGCATTGCTCAGCGGGGGCTGAGCAATTTTGTTGGGTAGGGACGGTGGCGGCGAGTACCGTAAGGTGCCCGTCGCCGCTGTTTACGGCGGTATCCGGGTTTCAAGCTCTTCACTCCCGGGGAAGGGATCCGCGATGCCCGGCCATTCCGCAGGCCGGACCGAAGGGGCGTTGCATGGCCGGTGCCACGGAAGGAGGCCGGGAAAGCGCAAGCGGGCGGCCCTCGTCTGGCTGCTGGAAGGATCTACTCCACCTGCATCTTGAACCCGACCCCGTGCACGTTCACAATGCGCACGCGTTCATCGTGTTTCAAGTATTTGCGCAGGCGGCTGATGAACACGTCAAGGCTGCGGCCCAGGAAATAACTGTCATCGCCCCACACCATGTTCAGCACCAGCTCGCGCGGCAATACCTGGTCCATGTGCATGCACAGCAAGCGCAGCACGGCGGCTTCCTTCTTCGTCAACCGCCGCTCTTCGGCCGGGTGCTTCAAAATCTTGTTGCGCTCATCAAAGGTGTAATCCCCCAAGGTGAACACTTCCCGGTTGCGTTCTTCCGTGCCTTTCCCTTGCGTGCGCCGGAGGATGGCTTCAATGCGCAGCAACAGCTCCTCGTGGCTGAACGGCTTGGTGATGTAATCGTCGCCGCCAGCCTTGAAGCCCGCAATGCGGTCCTCCGTCTGGCTTTTGGCCGTGAGGAAGATGATCGGCACTGTGGCATCCGTCAGGCGGATGTCCTCGGCCAGGCTCAAGCCGTCCTTGTGCGGCAGCATCACGTCCAGCAGGCACAGGTCGTAGGTGTTCCGGTTGAAATGTTGCAGGCACTCCTTCCCGTCACGGAAGAGGTGTACCGTGTATCCCTTGCGCTTCAGTGTGTCCTGCACCACAAAGCCAAGGTTCTCGTCGTCCTCCACCAAAAGCAGGGTGCCTTTGCTTTCCACCGGTGCCGTCGCCAGGTTTTCGTTCATGTTTTCGAGGTTGCTTTTCCCAAGGGAAGTTCAAGCGTGAAGATGCTCCCTTCGCCCCATGTGCTTTTCACCAGCACCTTGCCTCCATGGGAGCGGATCGTTTCCGAAACATAGTGCAGGCCCAATCCGAAGCCTTTTACGTCATGTACATTGCCGGTATGCACGCGGAAGAAGCGCTCGAAGATATTCCTTATGTCCTCCTTGCGGATCCCGATGCCCTTGTCCGCCACGTCAATGCGAAGGGTGCGGCGGTCATTCGAGGTCGAAATACGCACTTGCGGCGACCCCTTAGAATACTTGACGGCATTGTCCACCAAATTGAACAGTGCGTTGGTGAGGTGCATCCGGTCCCCGTTCACCACCGCGTTGGTGGCATTGAGCTCCATGAAGACCTCGCCGGAGCGTTCCTCCAGCAACAATTCAAAGGACTGCACCACCTCGGTGATCAGCTCGTGCATGTCCACGGCTTCCACCTTCAGCTTGGGCACGCTGCGGTCCAGCTTGGCCAGCTGCAATACGCGTTCCACCTGTTGGCGCAATCGCTCATTCTCCGAGCGGATGATCCGTGCATAGTTCCGCAACCGTTCCGGTTCCTTGATGATCCCCGGGTCGTTCAGCACTTCGCTGCTCAGCGCTATGGTGCTGATCGGCGTCTTCAGTTCATGCGTCATGTTGCCGATGAAGTCGTTCTTCATCTCCCCGAGGCGTTTTTGCCTGAAGATCACCCACATGCTGTACGCGAAGAAGGCAAACACAATGAAGCTGACCACCGCCGGATAGATCCAATTGATGGTGCCCCCGCTTTTCGGCTTCCAGATGGAACTGGTGCGGCGCGGGAAATACACCCCGAAATAGTGCCCGTCCTTGTTCAATTTCAGCAACCTGCTGTGGTGGCTGGAATCCGTCCGTGCACTGTCATGCAGGCTGACGTAGTTGCCGTACACAATGCTGTCCGTGAAGCAATCATAGATGCCGTATTCGAAATCCTCGTTGATGTTCCTCCGCTTGAATTCCTGCTTCAGCAACGCTTCCAGCAGGTAGGGGTGAATGGTGTCATTGATGGTGACCGCGAAGTAGTTGGGCCGTTCCTGCTTCACTGCATCAAACAGGTCACTCGGGTCCTTGGTGATCGAAAGGATGCGCTCGGTGACGTCGGTGAGCGCAATGGTCACACGGTCGCTGAACTGCTTGTCCATCTGCCGCTGCTGCTGCTCCTGCAGGGCCACCTGCTCATGTTCGTATTGCTTCGCCCTGTCCAGCCAGATCACTTGGGTGAGCACCACACCGGCCAAGCTGAGCGTGGCCAAAAGGACCAGGATGCCGAGGTTCCGCCTGTGCATGTGCTGTCGCCGCCGATCGGCAATGTTAAGCCAGCCCTGCCGCCCGTGCGGAAATCTTCACAGCTCTTGGAGGGCAGGGCGGCATGCGCGGCAAGGGCCGGAAGGCCCGGTACACGCACGGTTCCAACAAGATGGGACACTTCCATGACAAAGCCCTGCCCGAATACCATGATCGGGGTATGGCGTACCACCGGCCCAGCCCGGTCCTTTGCGGGGCCATGAAAAAATCATTCCTCCTCCTGGCCTCAACCGGGTGCATTTCCGCCCTCTGTGCCCAAACCGCCGTAACGGTGTCCACCCACCCTGGCACCACCGATCAAGTCTGGTACAGCTTGGAGAACGGCGAAGCCGGGCGCGCAGCCTTGTCCGAATGGGACCTGGCCTTTGAAATGACCGGCTTCACCTCGTCCATCCGCGTGAACGCGGCCAAGGGGTTGATCACCTACGAAACACCGGATGGCATCGGCGATTGGGACAACGTCACCTCTCCGGACACCGCGAATTGGACGATCGTTCAGAACAGCGACAGCAGTTGGTCCGTCGGGGCGCTGAACCACGGAAATGATCTCGCCAACCCGGACGGCGTGAACGTGGGCTGGGGCATTTACAACATGGTGACGCATGTGATCGCGGGGAACCGCATCTATGTGATCCAATCGCCCGATGGTACGTTCCGCAAGCTTCGCATTGATGCGTTGAGCGCCGGTGTGTTCCACTTCACCTATGCCAACCTGGACGGCAGCAATTCCCATGATGCGACATTGGTGAAATCGAATTTCACGGGAAAGAATTTCGGCTACTATTCCTTTGACACGAACTCCGCATCGGACCGCGAACCGGCCACCGCCGCTTGGGACCTGCTTTTCTCCAAGTACCACCAACTGGAGCCGTACCCGTACACCGTGGTAGGTGTGCTCCAGAACAAGGCCGTCACCGCACTCCAAGTGGACGGCGTCCCCACGGGTGAGGCCGATTGGACTTCCGCCCCATTCCAAGTGAACATGAATGTGCTCGGCGCGGATTGGAAGCAGTACGACATGGACCAGAACGCATACACCATCGTGCCGGACCGCACCTATTTCGTGAAGGATGTGCCAGGCAACATTTGGAAGATCGTTTTCTCGGGATATGGTGGCAGTGCTACGGGCGACATCAGTTTCAACCAGGAGCTGGTCAGTGCGGTCGGCGTCATGGATGTTGGTGCGGCCAAGGGCAGGTTGTTCGCATGGCCCAACCCCGTGGCAAACGGCCGTGCGCAGCTGGTCCTTGATGTGCCTGCCAACGAGGGTGTGTTGCGTGTGCTCAACACCTCCGGCCAGGAGCTCCTGCGGCAACGGATGACAGGCCTGAGCGGGCTGGCCGGCCGCACACTCGACACAGGCAACTTGGCCAAGGGTGTTTACATCCTCCGCTTCGATGCGGCCTATGGAAACACCACGGGAAAACTCATTGTGGAGTGAGCCCATTGGTAGTTGACCTTATCAGGAAGCCCGGCGGTATCGGGGTGGCCGGGGGCAAACTGCATGTCTTACGCAGCGGTGACGTTAATTCCGTGCCATGCGGTGAAATTCGCGCCATGCTGGCCGAATTGCCGCTTGGCCGGGGCGCATTGCGCACAGCACGGCGGATTTCCCGCAGGATGCCATGACACGCACTGCTCTTGCCTTGTCGTTCCTGCTCTTGGGTACGGCCGGTGCCGCGCAGGTGCCGATGTTGGTGCGGGATGCCGCCACCAGGGAACCGGTTGCCTACGCCCATGTGGCATGGCAAGCGCTTGGCACAGCGGGCAAGGGCGTGGTGGTTGCCGGTCCGGACGGCAAGTTGACCCTTCCCGTGGACCCAGCCACCGTGCCCAACGGGATTGCCGTACGCATCGATTTCATCGGTTTCATGCCGGTGCAGGATACCCTGCGCTCCACCAGGCCCTGCACCTTTAACCTGAAGTGCGCGCAACAATTCAACCTGGATGACGTGGTGGTCACCGGCCAGTACCGGCCCACCACGGCGGACCGCGCCGTGCAGCGCATGCATGTCATCGGTGCAGGGCAGATCGAGCGGATGGCTGCACAGGGCCTTGCGGACGTGCTGGGCCAGGAACTGAACATGCGCCTTGCACAGGACAATGTGCTCGGCACTTCCATGAGCATGCGCGGCCTCGGAGGGGAAAATGTGAAGATCCTTGTGGACGGCGTACCGGTGATCGGCCGACAGGACGGCAACCTGGACCTTGCACAATTGGACCTTACGGGCATTGAACGGGTGGAGGTGATCGAGGGGCCGCTCAGCGTGAACTACGGCACCAATGCACTGGCCGGTACCATCAACCTCATCACCAAGAAGGGCGGCGGCAACGGCTCCTCGCTGAAGGCGGTGGCTTATACGGAACTGGTGGGGCGCCTGAACCTATCGGTGGCGGCCGGCCTGCGCTTGGGCAGGAACGACCTGCTGATGACCATCGGCCGGAATTATTTTGGAGGGTGGGGACCCGGCCAGGATGCCGCCTATGACTTCGATCGGCATTTGGCGGATTCCTCCCGTTACCAACCATGGAAGCCGCGCGAGCAGTACTTCGGCAGGTTGAATTACCGGTTTGCCTTGAACAAAAGGTGGACCGTGAACTACAAGGGAGAGGCCATGCAGGACCGCATCTTCGACCGCGGCCTGCCCCGCGCGCCCTACGCAGAGAGTGCCTTTGATTCCGAATTCCTCACCAAGCGCATGGACAACGCCCTTTTTGCAAAGGGGGATGTGGGCAGATGCGGACACGTGGACGCCCTGATCGCCCACGATGTATATGACCGCACCAAGAGCACCTGGATCAGGAACCTCACCACCCTGGACGAGGTGCCTGTGCCGGGGGAAGCGGACAATACCCGGTTCACCCTTACCAATGCGCGCGGCACGTGGTCCAGTGCAAGCGACAGTGCACGGCTGGGTTATGAGCTCGGCATCGACATCAACCAGGAAACAGCCACTGGGGAGCGCTTGGCGGACGGGACGGAGAAACGCATCGCCGACAACGCGGTGTTCGGCACCCTGCAGTGGAAGCCGGTGCGGCCGCTCATCGTGCGGCCGGGTGTGCGTGCAGCGCACAACACACAGTACAGCGCGCCGATCGTGCCTTCGCTGGACATCAGGTACCAGCTGGCCCCGGCACTTGCCTTGCGTGCCTCCTACGCCGAGGGCTTCCGCGCCCCTTCGCTGAAGGAGTTGTACCTCTACTTTGTTGACGTGAACCACGACATCCACGGTAACCCCGGCCTGGTGGCGGAATCGTCGAACAACTATTCGCTTTCACTGAGCTACCGCAAGGCACTGGAAAAGGGTGTGGTGCGCGCCGAACTCGCCGGCTATCATGACCGCGTCCACAACCTGATCACCCTGGTGCAGGAAGGTGCCAACCTGTACAGCTATGTCAACGTGGGGGAGTACCGCACCCTGGGCGGTAGTGCCAGCGTGAACTGGGATGGTGGCCATTGGTTGATGGGCGCTGGCGCAGCATTGACCGGCCGGTATGACACGTTGGGCCTTGCCGGAGGTGGTGCATCCTATGATCTTGCGCCACAGGCCAACATCAATGCCACGCGCAGTTGGCGCAAGCAAGGTTGGAGCATCACCGCCTTTGCGAAGTACCAGGGGGAGCAACAGAACTACATTCAACTGGCCGACGGCAGCCTGGGGCGTGGAAGCATTGCTGCTTACGTGATGGCGGATGCATCCGTGGCGAAACGCCTTTGGAATGACCGCCTCATGGTAACGGCGGGATGCAAGAACATCGGCAATGTCACGGACCTGAACGCCACCATGGGCAATGGCGGGGCGCCCAGCGATGCCGGAACGGGGAGCGTGCCCTTGGCCACGGGCCGCACCTACTTCCTGCGGTTGACGCTGGAGATGAAGGAGCGGGCGAAAAGCATGCAGTGATGGAAAGAACGATACAGTTCGGTGCTTGGGTGGCGGCTTGCGCGCTTTGCGGATGCATGAAGGATGAGATCGCCGTCCCCAGGCACCCCCGTGGGGGTGTGGTGGAGGGCATCGCCCACGTGGGGGCGGACTATGGCGCGCAGGTATGGTATGACCTTGGCACGAACAGCGTGGTTTCCACCAACGGCAAAATGGACTGGGACCTCGCCTTTGAATGCGGTGCGAACGGATGGCAGGTGCGGTTGAACAGTTCGCGCCTGATGCGTGCCCGCCAAACGGCTGATCAACTGGCACAAGCCACCGATACCGCCGGGTACGGCGGTTCCTGGAAGATCGACCTGCCGAACGGGCGCCCGGACAGTTTGGCCTTCGGTGACTGGCGCACTGGGCAGCCCGTGTTTGTGGTGGACATGGGCTACAACGTGATGGGCTTGCCCATCGGGTTGCGCAAGGTGCAGATCACCTCGGTTAGCGGGAGTGAATTCCAGTTCCGGTCGGCGGCGCTGAACGGTTCCGGCATCCAGGAATTCATTGTGCAGAAGGACCCCGCACGGGCATACGTCCACTTCAGTTTCTCCGCCGGAACAACCGTCCCCATTGCACCGCCTTTGGGCACCTATGATCTGGTCTTCACCCAGTACACGGAGCAGTTTTACGCCCCAGACCCCTATCTCGCCTATTCAGTGACCGGCGTGCTGAACGGCTATAGCGGCATTCGCGTGGCGAAGCTCACGGGCGATTTCAATGCCGTGTCATTGGCCGATACCCTGGCCCACCCGTTCAGCATGGACCAGGATGCCATCGGGTACAACTGGAAGGATTATTCATTCGATACCGGGGAATACCAGGTCTATGCCAACATGGTCTTCATCATCCAGGACCATTTGGGCTTCTTCCGCAAGCTGCACTTCATCGACTTCTACGATGCACAAGGCCAGCGCGGTGCACCCACCTTTGAGATGGAGCAGCTCTGAACCGGCTCACTCCCCACCGCCCTCATCGCCGCCCCTGCGGCCGGGTTCCGGCCTGTCCGCCCCGGCGGATCGCCTGCCGAAGAGTTGCGCGTCCTGTTTGCCGAACCGCCACGTTGCGTTGATCCGGAATTCACGGCTGCCCCAGCTTCGGAAGCCCCGCTGTTCAAAGAAGGGTGTCCCGTAAAAGCTGCCCCAGCCGCGGGAATCAAAGATGTTGTTCGCACTGGCCGTCAGGAAAAAGCGTTTGCTGAACTCCTTTCGCAGCGTAACATCCATGGAATAGGTCTCCAGCGTATGCCCTTGCGGAATGGCGCGCGGGCCGTCATAGTCCGCATTCACTTGAAGCGTGAAACCCTTGGGCAGCTTCTGGGAAACATTGGCCTTGGCATCAAAGGCCACTCCTTGGTTACTGTAGTTCACCCCCCCCTGGGTGAGGCCGATGCTGATCCATTGCACATTGCCGTTCAACGTGGCTTCAGAACCGTTCCAAAGCGTGAGTTTCACGGTGTTCTCCCATCCGAAACTGTGGTTCTGCCTGCCGTTCACATACGTGGTGACCAATATGTTGGGGTCGTTTGCCAGCGGCGCGGTGAAACTGGTGATGACATCCGAGGTGAACCGGCCGTATAGCGAGGAAAGCCAATTGCCCTTGCCCGCAAAGGGAAGCAAATGGTTTACTTCCACGATGGTGTTCATTTCCGGCCGCAGCACCGGGTTCCCGATCCGGTAGCTGCGCGCATCGGTGCTCATGATGAAAGGCATCAACTGGTAAAAGTTGGGGCGGTCCACCTTGCGCGACACATTGACCTGGAGCTCCTCCTGAAGTTCCCCTTCCGCAGCATCCCACTTGCGGCTCAAATACACGGCCGGGAACAGGATGCGGCCAAGATCGTCCAGTGCGCCGGGGTAATTGTAGCTGAAATCAAGGCGCTTGTCCGTGCGCTTCGCGTTCATCACGTTCTGTTCCACCCGCAGGCCGGCCTGCATGTTCCAGTGGGCGCTCAGCTTGGCGCCCCAATTCACGTAGCCCGCATTGATCATCGTGCCGATCCGGTACGCATTGCTCAATGCCGTGTCACGCAACAGTACCGGTAGGGTATCATTGGTGTAGGAAACATCCATCCAGGAGTTGTTCAATGCGTAGTTGGACCGGAATCCCCATTCCAGTTTCCGGTTGTCCGCATACGGGTCCGTCACATCCAATTGCCAGGTCCACTCCTGGCCATCGCCCTTCGAATCCCTGTTCTGGTAACTGTACCCGGGCAGGATCTGGTCACTGCCCGCATTGGTCTGCTCCGTGGTTGCGGGGGAACGGTTCTTGGAAAGGCTCAAGGTGAGGTCCGTGCTCCATTCCTTGCCGGGCTTGGTGGTGGTGCGCTTGAACCCCGCGCGCGAGGTGAGGTTGGTGTACCGCCCGTCCATGCCGTTGTGCTGGGTGCCGCTCCCGTTGGCGTTGTTCCCGGCATCCGTGCTGGTGAAGCGCTGGTCTTCGCTGCTGTTGCGCGTGCCGATGCTGATCCCTTGGGAAAGGCTGACGGTGTTGCGGTTGCTCAGGTGGTAGTCCCAGCCGAGGCGCGCATTGGTGCGCATGTGTTCATGGGTGCCTTCCGCATTCTGCCTGAAGTACCCGGTGGGAAGCCCTTCGGCCAGGTCCGTGCGGTAATTGTAGCTGGTGCCGGGCGCAGCCGAATGCCCCAGGCCCCCGTTCAGTGTGATTGCGCTCTTGCCCTGGCGCATCAGCAGGCTGCCATTCGCGTTGTACCGCTGGTTGCTTCCCAGGCCGGCTTGCAACTGTCCACTGTAGCCCGGCCGGGTGCTCTTTTTCATCACCACGTTCACGATGCCGCCCGTGGCGCTGGCATCGAACAGCACGCTCGGGTTGGTGATCACTTCCACGCGCTCAATGTCGCTGGCCGGGATCTGGTCCAGGGTCAGCGGCGAAGGCCTGCCGTCCACAAAAATGCGCGGGCTTTTGCCGCGCATCTCCACGTTGCCGTCCGCATCCACGCTCAGGCCGGGAATGTTCTTCATCACATCGGTGGCATCACCCCCGGTCACGCTGATGTCCTTGTCCACGTTGTACACGCGGCGGTCCACCTGCAGCACTTGCGTGGCGCGCTCCTTGGTAACCTCGGCCGCTTTCAGCACCACGGCGTCAGTTTCCAGCCGCAGGTTGCCCAAGTCCAGTGTGGGAGCCTCCGTGGAAAGGGTGAACTCCTTCTCCAACGTGCTGTAGCCAAGTCCTGCCACCTTCAGCTTAAGCTTGCCCAAGGGTAACTTGGGTAGGTCAAAATCGCCATTTTCCTGGACCAGTGCACCGCCTACCATGCTGTCCGCCAGCATGACGCTCACGGAAGCGAAGGCCACGGGCTTTTTATCCGCATCGATCACACGCCCGTAGGCATGGCCAGTGGGCATCCGGCCACCGCCCCAGCGCTGGGCATGCAGGAGGCTTGGCAGAAGGGTGGCGAGCAGCAAGGCCGAAAACTTGGGAAGCATGTGGCCAAAGGTACCGGACACCACGGGAGGGTGGCGGCATCACCCGGTACCCGGATTTTCGCTCATCCCAGCTTTGGGATCCTCGGCAACCACCGCTCCAAATGGGGCTGGCTCGCGGGCCTCCCCGTTGCCCGGCTGCAACGAAGAAGCCCCCCGGGGGTCCGGAGGGCTCTCGATGCGAAGAAGTGCGTTGCTTAGTATTCGTCGCGGCGATATCCGCCACGATCGCCACGGTCTCCGCCGCGGTATCCACCACGGTCGTTGCCGCCGCGGTATCCACCACCGCCGTTTCCGCCGCGGAACCCGCCACGGTCACCGGCACCTTCCGTGCGCGGGCGTGCTTCGTTCACCACGAGGTCGCGGCCATGGAAGGCCACGCCGTTGGTGCCTTCGATCGCGGCACGTCCGCTCTCGTCGTTGGCCATTTCCACGAAACCGAAACCACGGCTGCGGTTGGTGGCCTTGTCCATAATGATCTTGGCCGAGGTCACTTCACCGTAGGCTTCAAAAAGCTCGCGGAGGTCTTGGTCCTGTGCGGAGTACGCAATGTTGGCGACGTAAATGTTCATGAGTTCGACTGACTGAGTGAGTGTTTTTGGTTTGTGCCCCTTCCCGCCGTTCTCGCCAAAGATCTTTGGGCTAAAGCGGGGCGAAATTAGGTGGATTCCCCATATCTGCAAGTCTTTGCCGTTTTTTTAACCATGGACGCTCCGGGGCCGGTGGTTTCCAGGGTGCGGCATAGTAGGACATGCCCGCTAACTTCGCGCGCCGAAAACGGTGCTTTTTCCATGTCCCAAACAAGTTTCGCTAAAACGCCTCCCGTATTCTTCCATCGGCTGCGGGAGGTCACCGAGGCCTATTTCAAGGAGAACAACCTGCGCAAGACCGGTAATGGCCGGCTCTATTGGAAAACGGCCATCCTGCTTTCGGCCATGGCCGGCCTGTACGTGCTCCTCGTCTTCTTCACCCCGCCCTCCGGCGGGGTCGCCCTCGGGCTCTGTTCCCTGTTGGGCCTGGTGGTGGCCAGCATCGGCTTCAATGTGATGCACGACGGGGCCCACGGCAGCTACAGCAGCCGGAAATGGGTGAACGAGATCATGGGCCATTCCCTCAACTTGCTGGGCGGCAGTGTGCATTTCTGGAAACTGAAGCATAACGTGAACCACCACACCTTCACGAACATTGAAGGCATGGATGATGACATCGACATCAAGCCCTTCGTCAGGGTCCATGCCGGCCAGAAACGCTACTGGTTCCACCGCTTCCAACACATTTACGGCCTGCTCCTCTATGGCCTCACCTACCTCTTCTGGATCTTTTACAACGACCTGAAGAAGTACTGCACCGGCAAGATCGCGGACAATACGCGCATGAAGCCCCTGGACCTGAAGGAACATCTCATTTTCTGGGCCACCAAGCTCGGCTACGTCACAGTCTTCCTGGTGCTTCCGATGTACTTCGCCGGGGTGGTGCCCACATTGGTCGGCTACGGGGTGATGGTGTTCATCACCGGCCTGTTCATCGCCGTGGTGTTCCAACTGGCCCACGTGGTGGAGCAGGCTGAATTCGTCGATCCCAAAGTGGACGGGGATTGCATCCAGAGCGAATGGGCCGTGCATCAGCTGGCCACCACGGCCAATTTTGCCACGCACAACAAGCTCTGGAACTGGCTCTTCGGCGGGTTGAACTTCCAGGTGGAGCACCACCTGTTCCCCAAGATCTCCCACATCCATTATCCAGCGCTGAACAAACGACTGAAGCAGGTGTGCGCGGAATTCAACGTGGGGTACCGTGAGTTCCCCAACCTTCGCAGTGCGCTGTGGTCGCACTTGGTTTACTTGCGCCGAACGGGAATTGCCTGAGCCTGCGGGCCCGGTTCAGTGTTGCAGCCTGAAAGCTGAAAAAACACCGGATCGACCGGTGGCCAGCAGCATGTAGGTGCCCGGGGCCAATGAGGCGGGGAGGGTGATCCGATGCAATGCGCCTTGGCCTGCAAATGGGCCGGTCATTTGAACCAAGCGCCCCACCGGATCGATCACCTTGACCATCACCGCTTCATTGGTGGCGGTACGGAACTCCACCCCGTCGGAAAAGGGATTTGGGAAGGGCCGGTCAATGGCGGCGGTAGGTTCCCCAATGGAACTGGTGATCCCGCAGGTGCCGGGCAGGTGGGTGTCCATCCACGCCCAGCGCGCGTTCATGAAGTCCTTCAACTCCTGTACTTCACCGGCGTACGTGGTGGGCAGGGGCAAGGGGTTCGGCCACACGTAGGTGCCGAGAATGGGCCATCTGAGGAAGTTGCGGTGCTGGGCAGCATCGATCAAGCCGGCCACTGAATCACAGTAGGCGGACACGTATGCCGGTGACAGCACATTGTCCCGAAGTTCGTCCCAGCGGCAGCGGACGGTGTTCACAAAGCTGCTGTCCTCCATCAATCGCGCCCACCAGAAGGGGACTTGGGCCTGGTGTTCCGGGCAGATGTCGCCGAACAAATAAGCCCAGCCCGTACTGTCGGTGGCCGCGCAGTAACTGGCGTTGCCCCATGCAATGTCATAGTCCCACGCCGGGCCGTCGTGGAGCTTGCCGCCGTTGCTGTCCTTGTCCTTGTACAGGTAGCTGCTCAGGCGGTAGCCGTCCACGTTGCGGCTCAGTTCGTTGATCAGGAACATGTCCACGAAGGACGGCACGTCCATGTATGCGCGGTAACCCGTCAGGGTATCCATGAAGCCGGGGCCCGCCAAGGCGGTCTCGAAGCTGTCCACATAGGCCTGGATGTAGGTCTTCTGTTCGGGCACGATGTTTTCCGCTTTGGGGTACCGGTATTCAAAGTAGGTGACTTGCCCGGCATTGCTCACCGCAGGCGGGTAGGGTGAAACAAATCCGTTCCCATTCCCATTGAACCAATCCACCCGCAGGATGTAGCCGCCTGTAAGGTCATCGCCAGTGATCTCCGTTGGTTGCAGCTTGGCAATGTCCACCCGGTTGGCGTTCCGCTTGATCTTTTCCACCAAGGCATAAACGCCCATGTATTCGCCGTTCAGCACCACCTCCACGTCCCGTGTGCGGGGGGCGTAATTGCCCATGGCGCGGGCCAGGTGGTACGTAAGCGTATTGTTCATCAACGACTTGTCGAAGTAGTTCGCCAACAAGATCCAATCGCTTTCCGCAGGCATGCCTAGGAGCGGGGCGTTGAAGTCTGCCCCCAATCCATCGCGCAGCTCCACGCTCCAGGATTTCTTCGGCGAAAGCGAGTTGGACGTGTTGCCCCGCACTTCAATCCCGATCAACCCGTCGTAATCGGTGTATGGGGGACCCGGAAAGTTGGGATTGCCCGGCCCGTTGTCCACAACGCCCATCGTGGCGGTGATCTTTACGTCATCCGGGATTTCCTGCCCGCCGGTGTTAATCACAATGATGGGCAAATTGGAGGAGGTGAAGGTCAACGGCACCGCCGGGTCATTGCCAAAGGTGAGGTCCCAGGTGGTCACGGATCCCGAATTGGCGCCCGGGTTCATGTCCAGCACACGCAAATTCCACGTGCCGTTGCCATCCTGCCCGTTGTTGATGGTGCCCATGTCCTCTTGCGGACGGAATGTGCCCGAAAAGGGTGGAATGCCCTGTGTGATCAAGGTGAGCGCATCCTGCCGAAAACAGGTGTAGCCGTACTGGCTGTTCGGACCGCCTTGGGCGGAGGCCAGCAGCACTGCGGTGCCGTCCGGCGCAACAAGGCTGATGGCCAGTTCGCCGATCGCGGCATGTTGAATGGTGAAGCACACTTCCTCCAGACCGAACGAGGTGGTGTTCAAGGGACCTGAAAGCCCGGAAACGGCCACGGGAATGTTCAAGGTGGTGCCGTCATCGGGGATTGCGGCCCCATTGCCTTGGAAGGTCTGCGCGCACATGAAGGCGGGCAAGCACAGTAGTACGCAGGCGCCAGAAAGGCTTGCAAAGGGGGAGGCATTCATGGGCTGGGCGGAAGACACCTGCAAATATTGGCAAATCGGCATCATTCGGGGAAGTGCCATTGAAACCTTCCCATCAAGCGGAATACTTCCAAGCCACCGGCCGATGGTCCCATTGTGCCCGTGTACCCGGAATGTGCAGTGGTATGACACTGCGAAACGGGATCGCTTGGCCACTGTGCGGCGCACGCATGTTTGTTCCTCACCGGGGAACATGGCCCCGTCTTTGTCACGAATATGCCTGTGGCTCTTCGTTGCCGGGTCTCGCTACGTCCTCCACTGCTTGATCCGGGCGGTATCCTCCGGGGGGAATGGTGGACGATCCGCAGGCCCGGACCCCGTGGCCTCATTCTTTGCTGAAGCCGGTTGCACTTTTCGAGCCATCGCCCCAGGATATCCGCACCAGGTAGTGGCCGGTCCGGAGGCTGGACACGTCCAGGACTTCCAAGCCCGTGCCGGCAGGGCGTTCCAACAGGCTTCGCCCGGTCAGGTCCAAAACCTCCACTTGGTGCATGGACGCATCTGCCCTGATGTGGAGCATGCCGGTGGCAGGAGAGGGATAGACATGCAGGCCGTGCATGGCCCCGGGTTCCGCGATGCCCGCGATGCCTGCGAACAACAATGCGTCCACCTTCAAAAAGCTGCCGGCAATGGGTGACGCAAAGCTTTTACTGGCCGCGAACTGGATGTAGGCTGTGTCCGGAATGTCGTTGCTGAGGTAGTTCAACGGAACCGTGAACGTGGTCCATGAATTGGCCTCCCCCGTCACCTCTAGTTGGCCCGTAGCGATCAGTTCACCGCCGCTTCCGCTGCGCGTCAACATCACCATCACCACTGCGGTATCGTTCGGCTGGATGCCGTATTGCCATTGCCCCGTAAGCTCCGCCGGACGGGTTGAGCAGGCAAAGCCCGCCGGTTCTCCATGTCCTGCCGGGGCCGCCGACATCCACCCTTGGATGGTGCCACCGCTTGACAGGGCACGGGATTGGACCAACGCGTAAAAGACACCAACAGCCCCTGGTGTGCCCGGTTCCACCGTGGTGAAGTAACCCTGTGGGGTCATCACGTCATTGTAGGTGATCCATCCATCGGGGTCGGTGTAGCCGCCCTGGTTGCTCCACAGTTCAAATCCTGCGTTGGGGATCTGGGCCATGGAGCTACCCATCACCAGGAGCGCCATGCATGGCAGTACATTCCGAAGGTTCATCTTCAACTACTTCATGCAAACGTATGCATCAGGGGGGGCCATGTAGATCGCACCCTCCGTCCTGCACGGGTGCCTATTCCAGCACCACCGGCAGGTCCTTCGGGTATTTAACCGTATAGGCAAAGCCCAGCTTTTGGGTTTCCTTCGGTGCGAGCTTCAGCTTCCAGGTGAGCAGGCCCTTGTCCTTGTCCACAATGGCACCGCCACCTTCGGTGAGCTTCACCTCAATTTCGCTTTGCGGGCTTAGCGGGTACTGGTCGCGGATCTCAAGTTCCACGGCCATGCTCTTGGTGTTGCGCACGGTGAGGTCCCAGCCCACGGTGGCGGTCCGGCTGCCGCCGATGATGGCCTTTTGATTGTCCGCCTTTCGCTTCACGCGTTCCACCACAACCCCTTTGTCGCGGCCCAAGCTGATCTCCAAGGTGTCCTTGGGCACGTTCAATTGCAGGTAGCTTTTGCCCACGTAGGTGCCCTCGAAGAACACGTTGGCCTCGCCGCTCAGCAGGTTCAGGTCTTCCCAGCCGGTGGTGCGGGCGTAGAGGAAGGCATCCTTGTCCAGCTTGGGGGTGGCGATGCAGGTGTAAGTG
>CALMYC010000176.1 GCA_937873385.1 uncultured Flavobacteriales bacterium
CCCACTGGCGAACAGGATGCTCCGGGCATTGTACATGACCCCGGTGTTCCGTATGCGGGAAGGGAGGTCCGACCTGCGGCGCACGGGGGCGAGCTTCCGCAGCGCACA
Source organism: uncultured Flavobacteriales bacterium (assembly GCA_937873385.1). Taxonomy (GTDB): domain Bacteria; phylum Bacteroidota; class Bacteroidia; order Flavobacteriales_F; family PHOS-HE28; genus PHOS-HE28. The sequence continues at coordinate 109 of CALMYC010000176.1, forward strand.
TGCAGACCTGGAGCGGGGAAGGTCGGTGCTTGTATTTGCCGAAGGGGTTTCGGTGAATGCCCCCGGCCTGCGCCCGCTGGGCAAGGGTGCCGCGCGCATCGCCCACGGTGCTTGGACGGCCGGGCTGGATGTTGCCGTGCTGCCGGTTTGGATCGAATACCACCACTTCCGCAAACCATTTGCCGAAGTGGTGTTGCGCGCGGGACTGCCGATGATGCCCGGGAGCCTAGCCACGCAACAGGAAGCGCGCTTCCTGAAGAATTTCAACCACACCTTGCGTGAGCGCCTGATGATGGCCGCGGCCATGGAAAAGCCGGCCCGCTCCGCCATGGGCAAGGCAGCCCGCGCGCTGTTGTGGGCCCCAGCGCTGGCCGGGCTTGTGTTGCACGCCCCTTGGTATCACCTCCTCAGGGCGGCAACAGGCCGGATGACGCGCGGCACGGTGTTCTTCGACAGTGTGTTGTTCAGCTTGCTGTTCTTCTCCTATCCGCTGTGGTTGCTGATGCTCGCGGGCATCGGCCGGTTGTTCGGGCTGCATGCGTGGGCATGGTTGGCCTGTGCCTTGGCACCGATGACGCTCGTGGCGGCCCGTACATGGTCCGGCTGCCGCTGATCGTTCCACCGGTCAACCGCCACCGAGCTTTCCGGCCAGGAAGCCCGTGGTCCATGCCGCCTGGAAGTTGAAGCCGCCGGTGATGCCGTCGATGTCCAGCACTTCGCCGGCGAAGTACAACCCGGGCACCACGCGGCTTTGCATGGTATGCGGGTCCACCTGCTCCAACGCCACACCGCCCGCCGTCACGAACTCTTCCTTGAAAGTGGTCTTGCCCACCACCGCATAGCGGTCATTCGTCAACAGGTCCATGAGGCGGTTGCGGTCCTTTTTCCCGACCTCACCCCATGGCCTATCCGGTGCAATGTCCGCCTTGGCCAACAAGAATTCCCAAAGCCGGTGCGGGATGAGAAAGGGATTTGCATTGCGCGCCAGTTTGCGTTGTTGGTCCTCCTTGGACAAAAGCTTGCCCACTTCCCCCTCACCCGTCTCCCCCAACCAGTTCAGCTGCAACGTGAAGTGATAGCCCAACTCGTGCACGACCCGGGCCCCAAAGGCACTGAGCTTCAAGATCGCCGGGCCGCTCATGCCCCAATGCGTGATCAGCAGCGGGCCCACACTTTCCAGGCGGGTGCCGGTGATGCGTGCCCGCACGGGTTCAGCCACCACCCCCATGAGCTGCCGCACGGGCTCTTGCGGCATGTTGAAGGTGAACAGCGAGGGCACCGGCGGCACGGTGACATGGCCCAATGCGTGGAGCCAATCAACACCCCGGGCATTGGGTTGCCCCCCGGTGGCGACGATCACACGGTCCGCCTGCATGGATCCGCCCTGTTCCATCAGCACCCGGAACCCGGTGGGGCGCAATTCCACGGCAACCATGCCCGAAAGCCGGTTGATCTGAACGGCACATCGCGCTGCCTCCTCCATCATGCAGCGAATGATCGTTTCCGAACTGTCAGAGACCGGGAACATGCGGCCATCGCCTTCGGCCCTTAATTGCACGCCGCGCTGTGCAAACCAGGCAATGGTATCCTTGACACTGAACCGTTCGAACGCCTTCCGCAGGAACTGCCCACCCCGGGGATAGTTGGCCGCCAGCTTGCGGATGTTGAGCTGGGCATGGGTGACATTGCAACGGCCACCGCCGCTGATCCGCACCTTGGCGAGCAGTTTGCCACTTTTTTCCAATATCACCACCTCTGCATCCGGGTGATGGTGCTTCACACTGCACGCCGCGAAGAAACCTGCGGCACCACCTCCTATAACGATCACTCGCATGCGCTGCCCGCCAATGGATCGTGCGCAGGCTATTGGCAAAGATGGGGGGCGGAAGGGTGAACGGGAGCAATAGGGTTCTCCTGGCGTGATCTCAAACGCCTCAAAGTCCGGGGCCTTCGTCGGTGCATCATCGTCCGCGGAGCAGTTTGGCCGACCCGATTTTCCACCATTCATCTGCTCATCCGGCCCGCACAATTACATTTGCGCCCCCAACGGCCTCCGGTACCATCGGCGGAAGGCGGGAAATGGTCCTGTAGCTCAGCTGGTAGAGCAAATGACTCTTAATCATTGGGTCCAGGGTTCGATCCCCTGCGGGACCACGAAAGCCTCGGCGAAAGCCGGGGCTTTTGCCGTCTTGTGCAAGGCCATGTGCGGTGATCCACGACCTGAGCGATCGCCATCTTCAACGATCGGCAAGGGTAACTTCACCCCATGTGCTACAGCGCCAAAAGCCTGAAGACCGCCGCCTTGAAGCGCGCCATCCACGACGGCGACAAGGCCGTAGCGGAGCGGCTTCGCGAAGAACTGGAGGAACTTCCCGGACTGGCCGACCGCGTGTACGTGAACGCCTTCGAGCATCCCGCGCTGGTGGGCTTTACCGATGCGGAACCGTACCGGCCGCAGCTGCTCCACTGGGGGTTGATCCCCGCATGGACCAAGGATGAAGCGCAGGCCAAAAAACTTCGGGTGCAAACCTTGAATGCACGCGGCGAAACCATCTTCGAGAAGCCCGCATTCCGCAGATCGGCCATGGACAAGCGTTGCCTGATCTTCGTGAACGGATTCTACGAGCACCAGCACTTCATGAAGCGCACCTATCCATGGTTCATCCATGTAAAGGGACGCGAAGCGTTTGCGCTGGCGGGCCTGTGGGATGAATGGCGCGATCCGGAAAGCGGGACCGTGCAACGCACCTTCTCCATCGTCACCACGACGGGCAATCCGTTGATGGCGAAGATCCACAACAACCCGAAGCTGGACGGCCCGCGCATGCCGCTGATCCTGCCGCCGGAGCTGGAGGATGAATGGCTGAGGCCCATTGCGGATGAACGCGATGTGGAGCGCATCAAACAACTGGTGCTGCCCTTTCCTGATGAAGAGCTGGAGGCGCACACGGTGCGTCCGCTGCTTGGCAAGGCGGCCGGCGGCGATCCGGAGAAAGCGAGCGATCCGTTCGAGTATCCGGAGCTGGCGTTTGCGTGAGATCTTCTGCATGCTGCAAGGTCCGCTGTGCGAGACCTTGACGGAGCTTGTTTCATCAGCGGTCTCCCGAAGGGGACCTTGAGGTCCTGAGTTCTTCTGCATGCTGCAAGGTCCGCTGCGCGAGACCTTGACGGAGCTTGTTCCCTCAGCGGTCTCCCGAAGGGGACCTTGAGGTCCTGAGTTCTTCCTTCATGCAACGTCCGCTGCGCGAGACCTTGATGGAGCTTGTTCCCACAGCGGTCTCCCGATGGGGACATTGAGGTCCTGAGTTCTTCCTTCATGCAAGGTCCGCTGCGCGAGACCTTGATGGAGCTTGTTCCCTCAGCGGTCTCCCGAAGGGGACCTTGAGGTTTTGAGATCTTCCTTCATGCAAGGTCCGCTGCGCGAGACCTTGATGGAACTTGTTCCCAAAGCGGTCTCCCGAAGGGGACCTTGAGGTCCTGAGTTCTTCTGCATGCTGCAAGGTCCGCTGCGCGAGACCTTGATGGATATCAATAAACCCACTGAAACCCATCGCTAACTTTGCCGACACATGCGGCAGTGGCTCGCCATCACTCTCCTCGGCCTGTTCACCTTCTCCAGCACCGAGGTGCACCAGTTGCTGAAACTGCCTGTGCTCTTTCAGCACTTTGCCGAACATCAGGCGGAAGGGCCGATGGACTGGTGGCATTTCCTGGGGGAACATTACCTGCATGAGCGTCACCAGCACACCATCGACGATCACCATCAGGACCTGCCCTTCCACTGCGACCACCACTGCGGGGCACAAACGCTGCAGGCGCGCATCACGGATGAGCCTTCCCCGGTCGTGTTGCTGTCCAACGGATTGGACGTGCAGTTGAACGCCACCGAGGACCGCATCCCGCCACGGGAAGGCCCCGACGGCATCTGGCAGCCCCCACGGGCTTGAGCCTGTGCCCAGGCACTTGGTTGCCGCACTGAACGTGCCGCATACCTTGGTTCCTCTTTCCTCCATTTCCCAATCCGCGGCATTGCCGCACACCGGGCATGATCGAACGCATCATCCAATTCTCGGTACGCAACAAGCTCGTCATGGGCTTGCTGCTCCTTGCCTTCGCCGGCTGGGGCATCTGGTCCCTTACCCGGCTTTCCATCGACGCCCTGCCGGACGTCACCAACAACCAGGTGCTGGTGAACACCGTGGCGCCCAACCTGGCCACGCAGGAGGTGGAGCAATTCATCACCTTCCCGCTGGAACAGGCCTTCAAGAACCTGCCCGACCTGGTGGAACTGCGCAGCGTATCGCGCAGCGGCCTCTCGGTGATCACGGTGGTCTTCAAGGACAACGTGCCGCTCTACCTCACCCGCCAACTGGTGGCCGAGCGGCTGGCCCAGGTGCAGGAACTGATCCCTGCGGGCTACGGCAAGCCCGAACTGGCACCGCCCACCACCGGCCTGGGCGAGATCTTCCAGTACACCCTTACCGTGGACAGCGCCCACCACGGCCAGTACAGCCTGATGGAATTGCGCACACTGCAGGACTGGGTAGTGCGCAAGCACGTGCTGGGCGTGCCCGGCGTGATCGACGTGAGCAGCTTCGGCGGCCTGCTGAAACAGTACGAGGTGAGCGTGGACCCGCGCAAGCTCGCCGGTGCCGGCCTATCCCTGCTCAACGTGTTCACCGCCCTGGAGAACAACAACGCCAACACCGGCGGCAGCTACATCGAAAAGGGGCCCAACCTTTACTTCATCCGCGGCGAAGGCGTGATCGGCTCGCTGAAGGACATGGGCAACATCGTGATCGAGGCGCGCGGCGGCAGCCCGGTGCGGGTGCGTGACGTGGGCGAGGTGCGCTTCGGCAACGCCATCCGGTACGGTGCCATGACGCGCAACGGACAGGGTGAGACCGTGGGCGGCGTGGTGCTGATGATGAAGGGCGCCAACGCCATGCGCACCGTAACGGACGTGAAGGCGCGCATGGCCGAGGTGGAGCACAGCCTGCCCGAAGGCGTTTCCGTCGACGTGTTCGTGGACCGCTCCAAGCTGGTGGCCCGCACCATCGGCACCGTGGAGCACAACCTGGGCATGGGCGCGCTGATCGTGATCGGCGTGCTGCTGCTGCTGCTGGGCAATTGGCGCGCGGGCCTCATCGTGGCCAGCGTGATCCCGCTCTCGCTGCTCTTCGCCATCGGCTGCATGGTGTTGGCCGGCCAAAGCGCCAATCTCATGAGCATGGGCGCGCTGGACTTCGGCCTGATCGTGGCCGGCGCGGTGATCGTGGTGGAAGGCATGCTCTTCGCCCTCCACAAACGCCACGCCGGCAGCCTGCTCACCCGGGAAGAGATGAGCGAAGAGACGATCCGCTCGGCGGGCGGCATCATGAAGAGCGCGGTTTTCGGCCAGGTGATCATCCTCATTGTGTACGTGCCCATCTTCGCCTTGGTGGGCGTGGAAGGCAAGATGTTCCGCCCCATGGCCTGGACCGTCAGCTTCGCCATCATCGGTGCCCTGCTGCTCAGCATCACGTACGTGCCCTGGGCCGTTTCGCTCTTCATGAACCGGCAGGTGCCCACCGGCGAAAGCTGGAGCGAACGCCAAGTGCACCGCTTGCAGCAATGGTACGCGCCCCGGCTCCGTTGGCTGCTGCGCCACCGCGTGCCCACCGTGGCCGTCGCCGTCGGCCTGCTGCTGGGCGCATTGCTGGTGTTCAACCGTCTGGGCGGCGAGTTCATTCCCGAGCTGGACGAAGGTGATTTCGCCACCAACCTCACCATCCGCCAGGGCAGCAGCCTGGCCCAAAGCATTAAGGTAAGCGACCAGGCGGCGCAGATCCTGCTGCGCGAATTCCCCGAGGTGAAGGAGGTGGTGGGCAAGATCGGCAGCAGCGAGATCCCCACCGACCCCATGCCCATCGAATCGCAGGACCTGATCATCGTGATGAAGGACCGCAAGGACTGGACCACCACCCGGGACCGCATGAAGATGGCCGAGCTGATGAACGACAAGCTGAGCGTGATCCCCGGCATAAACCTCAGCTTTGAACAGCCGATCCAGATGCGTTTCAACGAATTGATCGCCGGGGTGAAGAGCGACATTGCCGTGAAGATCTACGGCGACAACCTGGACGAGCTGTTCCGCACGGCGAACGCCGCCGCCGCGCTCATCGCCAAGGTCCCCGGCGCCGCGGACATCCGGGTGGAGCAGGTAACGGGGATGCCGCAGCTGGTGGTGAAGTACGACCGGGCGCGCATTGCCCAGTACGGACTGAACATCGCCGAGCTGAACCGCGTGCTGAACACGGCCCTCGCCGGCGGCCGCGCGGGCGTGGTGTACGAGGGCGAACGCCGGTTCGACCTGGTGGTGCGCATGGCCGACATGCGCGATGCCGACCCGGGCAAAGTGATGAGCCTGCTGGTGCCCCTGCCCGGCAGCAACAAGCAGATCCCCCTGGGCCAGTTGGCGGAAGTAAGCTTCCAAAGCGCGGCCTCCCAGGTAAGCCGCGAGAACGGTGCGCGGCGCATCGTGGTGGAGGCCAACGTGCGCGGGCGCGACATCCAGAGCACCGCCCAGGACATCCAAGCATCGCTCGACAAGGACCTGAAGCTGCCCACCGGCTACTTCATCAGCTACGGCGGCACGTTCAAGAACCTGCAGGAGGCCAGTGCCCGGCTGTTGCTCACCGTGCCGCTCGCCATGGCCTTGATCTTCGTGCTGCTCTACTTCGCCTTCCGCTCCATCAGCGAAGCGCTCATCATCTTCAGCGCGGTGCCCATGGCGGCCGTGGGCGGCGTGCTGGCCCTGTGGGTGCGCGGCCTTGATTTCAGCATCAGCGCGGGCATCGGCTTCATCGCGCTCTTCGGTGTGGCGGTGCTCAACGGCATCGTACTGATGAACTATTTCAACCACCTGAAGGCCGATGGCGTGGACGACGTGACCGAGCGCGTGGTGCGCGGCACCATGGCCCGGCTGCGGCCGGTGCTGGCCACGGCGGCGGTGGCCTCGCTGGGCTTCCTGCCCATGGCCATCAGCACCAGTCCCGGCGCGGAGGTGCAGCGGCCGTTGGCCACCGTGGTGATCGGCGGATTGATCACCTCCACCCTGCTTACCCTGGCCGTGGTGCCCGTGTTGTACCATCTGGTGTTCCTGCGGAAGAAGCGGAAAAAAGACGATGAAGGGATGGAAGGAGGAACTGCAAGAGGCCCTTCGGACCCGCCCGGTGGAGGTGCCGGGATCATGCCGGTATCGGTGATTGCGTTGCTGTTCTGCGGCACTTCGCTGCATGCACAAGCCCCTGTGCTGACACTGGACAGTGCCGTGGCCCGCGCTCTGCGCACCTATCCGGCTATTACGGCCGCAGAGCTGGAGGTGAGGCAGCAGGAAGCCCTGAAGAAGACCGCCCTCCAACTGCAGCCGCTCAGCGCGCAACTGCAAGGCGGGCAGATCAACAGCGCCGCGAACGACATCAACCTCCAGGCCACCACGGGCCTCCCCTTTCCCACGGCCATCGCCCAGCGCAGCCGTTACCTGAAGGAGAGCGTGAAGCTGGCGGAGAGCGACCGGACCCGCATACATGCCGCCGTGCGCGAGAGCGCGGCGGGCGCCTACCTGCAATGGGCCATGGGGATGGAGCGGGCACGGCTGCTGCAACACAACGACAGCGCGATGCAGACCCTCGCGCTCTTCGCCGCAAGGAAGTTCGATGCCGGAGCCACCGGCAGATTGGAAAAGGTGAGCGCACAAAGCGCCGCCGACCAGGCCCGGTTGGCCTGGAACCGTTCGCGGTCGGACATCGCCGTGTATGCCGCCGAGCTGGAGCAATGGACGGGGCCGTTGAACGGGGCGCTTCCGGACAGCGTGCTGCTGCGCAGCTTGTCCATGCAGCCCGATCCCTCCGCCGGCGCCGCGCCCAACGACCCGGTGCTGGCCACGGCCGCGCAACAGGCCGAGCTGGCGAAGGCGGAATGGAAGATGGAGCGCAGCCAATGGGCGCCCACGCTGCAAGGCGGCGGCTTTTACCAGACCATCGACGGCGTTTCGCCGTTCGGCGGCTTTTTGATCGGCACCGCCATCCCCCTGCCCGGCGGTGGCCAAGGAGCGCGCACCAAGGCGGCCCGCCTGCGCAGCGACATCGCCCGGCAACAACTGGAGGAACTGCGCCGCAGCCGCACCACCGAACTGGCACGCACCCGTGCGCAATGGGCGCAACTGCACGAAAGCCTGGCCTATTATGAGGGCAACGGGGCCGCACTGGCCGAGGCGCTCCGCCGCGATGCCCAGCGCGCCTACCTGAACGGCGAAGCCGGCTACGTGGAATTCCTGCAGGGCATGGACCAGGCCCGCACCATCGAAGAAGAGCGCTTGGGCGTGCGCTTCCAGACCGCCCTCACCGTGATCCACCTCAACGCCCTGACGGGGCAGTAAGCCAGTAAAGGCGCGAGATCTCGCGCCCCAACAGAACCAAAATGAAAAACCACTTCCTCCCCTTTCTCCTCGCGCTTGCGATCATCACCGCATGCGGCGGAAAAAGCACCGGACCCGATCCCTACCACCAGGATGCACCGGCGGCACAGCCGCACCCGGAAGGCGCCGAGGTAAAACTCACCCCGGAACAGATCAAGGCCATCGGCCTGGTGACCGGCACCATGGAAAAGCGGGGCCTCACCACCTCGCTCCGCGCCAACGGCCGCCTGGTGCTTCCACCGGACAAGAACGCCGAGGTGAGCGTGCTCTTCGGCGGCCTGGTGCGCAACGTGCCCGTGCGCGACGGGCAGCACGTGGACAAGGGCCAGGTGCTGGCCGAACTGGAGAGCCTCGAATTCCTGCAGCTGCAGCAGGATTACCTGGAGAGCAGCGCCAACGGCACCGCCCTCGCCGCCGACCTGAAGCGCCAGCAGGACCTCCACGAGGACCGCATCAACGCCACCAAAACGCTGGAACGCGCGCAGGCCGACCTTTCCATGGCACAGGCCAAACGATCCGCGGCGGCCGCCAAGTTGCGCCTCTTCGGCGTGGACCCTGCAACGCTCACGGCGGGCAACCTGCGGTCCGGCTTTGCCGTGCGCGCGCCCATCGCCGGCCATGTGCAGCGCATCACCATCACCACCGGCCAGTATGCCGAGCCCAACAAACCGCTCTTCTCCATCGTGGACAACAGCGGCCTGCACATCGACCTCAACGTCTTCGAGCAGGACGTGGCGCGCGTCAAGGTGGGCCAGCAGGTGGTCTTTGGCCACGCTGGCGAGCCGGTGGGCCGCCACACGGCCACGGTGTTCGCGGTGAACAAGGCCTTTGAGAGCGACCAGCAAGCCGTGCTGGTGCATGCCCGGCTGGACGACAACGGCGAGGACCTCCTTGCCGGCATGTACGTGGACGCGCTGATCACCACCGACAGCACTTCCGCATGGAGCCTGCCCGATGAGCCCGTGGTGAGCAACGGTGATGAGCACTACATCTTCGTGGAACGCACGCCAAACGCCTTCGTGCAAACCGCCGTGCGCACCGGTGCCACCGAGTTGGGCTACACCGAGGTGAAACCGTTGACCGCCGTGCCGCCCGATGCGCGCATCGTGGTGAAGGGCGCGTACTACCTGCTCAGCGAGCTGACCAAAGGCAGCGGGGAGCACGACTAGTCCGCAGGATCCGCGCACGAGCCCTTGACTGGACCTCCTGCCGGCCCGGTGCGAGCCGGTGGCGGTGCTGCATGTTCGTCCGGACCATGGCTTCGACGACAACGAAACCTTCATCCGCCTGCATGGACGGGAGAACCATTTGCGGCCTGGACTGTCTTATTGAAGCCCGATGGCGGCAAGGCGGTGCATGAAACGATGAATACCGGTCGGGGAGAAAACGCACTGGGGCTCGTCCTCTCTGGCGGCGGCATCCGGGGTGTGGCGCACATCGGCGTGCTGAAAGCCCTGGAAGAGCATGACCTGCAGCCGGGATACATCGCCGGGGCCAGTGCCGGCGCCCTCGTGGGAGCCTTGTATGCCGCAGGCCATGATTGGCGGGAGATCCTGGGGTTCTTCAAGCAGCTATCGCTGTTTTCCTGGAGCCGCTATGCACGCCACAAGCCGGGCATGTTCGATGCCGACAAGTACCGGCAGGACCTGGAACCCTTCTTCACGCAGGATACCTTCGAGGCGCTGGGAAAAAAGCTCTATGTAGTGGCCTCCGACCTCATCAAGGGCCGCTCCCGGGTATTTCATGAAGGCCCGCTGATCCGCACGCTGCTGGCCTCCTCCGCCGTGCCGGGCGTGTTCTCCCCGGTGCAGATCGACGGTGCGCTGTTCGCCGACGGCGGGATCACCAACAACTTCCCCACCGAGCCGCTCCTCGCCCATTGCGAGCATATCATCGGCGTGTTCGTCAATCCGCTGAAGCAGATCACCGCAGCAGAGCTAACCTCCAGCTTCGCCGTGATGGAACGGGCCTTCTCCATGGACCGTGCCAGTGCCTCCATCCGGAAATTCGACGACTGCGACCTGGTGATCCATCCGGCCGCCCTTGGCGCATTCGGCACCTTCAGCACGAGCCACGTGGACGAGATCTTCCGCATTGGCCATGAAGCAGCAAGCCGCAAGCTCGACGCGTGGCAGGCCCATGCGCCTCGACCCGGTGCATGAGCGCTGGACACCTCCACCACCTACCTTCGGACGCATGCAGCAGGAGGAGGACATCCTGATCCGGTTCAGGCAGCACATCGTGCAAGGGGCGGGGATCGCCGGGGAGGAATTTGACCGGACCGCACACCTGTTGCACACCGCCCGCTTTCACAAAGGCGAGGTGTTGCTGGACATCGGGTCCGTGTGCAAGAGCGCGTTCCACGTCACCCAAGGCCTGCTGCGCGTGACCTCCCTGGACAGCAGCGGGCACGAGCACATCCTGCAGTTCGCACCGGAAGGCTGGTTCGCCTCGGACCGCGGCAGCATGTACCTCAATGAGCCTTCGGAATTGCGCATCGATGCCATTGAGGACGGCGCCGCCGTGCTGGTGGGCCAGGATTGGCTCGACGCGCTCTCCGCCCTCAGCGCAGGCTTCCGCACCTACAACACCTTCCTGCTGCACAACCACATCCGCCACATGCAGGAGCGCATTGCCGGACTGCTGGGCGCACGCGCCGACGAGCGCTACCAGGCGTTCGTGCGCATGTACCCGGACCTGCTGCTGCGCGTGCCCCAGCACATGATCGCGAGCTACCTCGGCATCACGCCCGAATCGCTGAGCCGGGTACGCAGGGACTTGGCGGAGCGGAATTTCAAGGTGCGGAGGTGAGCGGTGATTGGTGGCCGGTGATTTGTGATTGGTCCGCGCTCCTCACCTGTGGTGGTCCTTCATTCACCAATCACTTCCCACCTTTCAACGGTGATTGGGGCACGCTCACTACTTAACCTACATCAATGCACCGCCATACCCCCGCGCCGGACCTTTGCACCACGCAAAAGCAAAGCGTACCGATCATGAAAATGGACACCCTGAAGAACACCGCGGCCAACGAAACGGTGACCACCGCGAACTACCGGCCCATCGAGCGCGTGATCGCGCCGCCCCGCGCGCACATGGTGGGCGATGGCTTCCGCGTACACGGCTTCCTGCCCGCCACCGTGGGCATGCAGCGCATGAGCCCGTTCATCGTGATGGACTACAATTCCAAGTGGGAAGTGCCCGCGGGCACCACCCCGCGCGGCGTGGGCGTACACCCGCACCGCGGCTTCGAAACAGTGACCATCGCGTACAAGGGCCGCGTGGCGCACCACGACAGCAGCGGCGGCGGCGGCGTGATCGGCGAGGGCGACGTGCAATGGATGACCGCCGCTTCCGGCGTGCTGCACAAAGAGTACCACGAGGAGGAATTCAGCAAGAAAGGCGGCATCTTCCAGATGGTGCAACTGTGGGTGAACCTGCCCGCGAAGGACAAGATGAGCACCCCGAAATACCAAGCGATCAGCCATGCGCAGATGGCGCAGCATGCACTGCCCGGCAACGGTGGAACCATGGAGGTGATCGCCGGCAACTACCAGGGCACGCAGGGACCGGCCACCACCTTCACGCCGGTACACCTGTACAATGCGCGCCTGAACCAGGGCGGAAAGGCGGAGCTGGAATTCCCGGCGAACTTCAACACGGCGCTGCTGGTGATCGAAGGCAGCATCCGCGTGAACGGCACGGAGCAAGTGCCCACGGACCACTTCGTGCTGATGGCGAATGCCGAAGGCAAAATCGAGATCGAAGCCACGGAACAAGCGGTGGTGCTGGTGTTGAGCGGCGAGCCGATCAACGAGCCCATGGCCACTTATGGTCCGTTCGTGATGAACACGGAGGCGGACATCCGCCAGGCCATCGACGACTTCAACCAAGGGAAGTTCGGATATTTGGAGGATTGAGGACCGTCGCAGCGCAGGGTCCTGAAGCAGCCTTCGCGAGGCGCTCCGGCGGCCACGGACGGTATCTGCGGCGACTGCATACAACCAAGACCATGGGGATCATCCTGAACGAAGCCAAGCACCGGTTCGAGTACCGGCAGAACGGGGAAACCGCCCTGTTGCAATTCAGTTTGCACGATGGTGCCATCGACCTGTTGCACACCGAGGTGCCGCCCAGCATGGGCGGCACCGGTGTGGGCAGCGCGCTTGCGGCACATGCCTTCGCATACGCCAAGGAACAAGGTTTGCCGGTGATCGTGCATTGTCCCTTTGTGGCGGTGTATGTGAAGCGGCACCCCGAGCTACAGGCCCAGCTCAAACCCTGAAAAACGACCCGATGGAACGAAAGGAATTCCTTCAACGCGGCCTGCTTGGCACAGCCTTGGCCTTCATCGGATCAGCCTTCAGCAACACCACCAAGGCGGCGGAAAGCCTGGCCCATTCAGGCTATCGCGGGGTGGAAGGCGTGCTTTCGCCCACCAACACGCACATGGTGGGCAACGGGTTCAAGGTGATGAACTTCTTCCCGAACGGCAAAGGATTTGAAGAGCGCATGAGCCCTTTCTTCCTGTTGGATTTCAATGCCGAGGTGAACTTTCCTCCCTCTGATATCTCACAGGGTGTCGGCGTGCACCCGCACCGCGGCATCGAGACCATCACCTTCGCCTACAAAGGCGCCGTGGCGCACCATGACAGCAAGGGCAACCATGGGGTGATCCGACCCGGGGACGTGCAATGGATGACCGCGGGCGGCGGCGTGCTGCACAAAGAGTACCACGAACAGACCTTCAACCGCACCGGAGGTGCGTTCGAGATGCTGCAGTTGTGGATCAACCTGCCGAAGGCACACAAGATGACCCCGGCCAAATACCAGAGCATTCTCCACTCCGCAAAGCCCCGGAAGGAATTGCCGGGCAACATGGGCACCGTGCATGTGGTTGCCGGGGAGTTTGAAGGCGTGAACGGGATCGCCACGACGTTCTCACCCGTCCATCTGCTGGACATGCACCTCAATGCCGGTGCCGAGCTGCGCTTCCAATTGCCTGCACACTACAACAGCGGCATCCTGGTGGTGGACGGCGCGATCACGGTGAACGGGAACGCCGCACCGGAGAACCACTACGTGCAGTTGAGGAACGAATCCGGCGAGATCCACATCACCGTGCAGCGCCAGTGCATCCTGATGGTGCTGAGCGGCGATCCGCTGAACGAGCCCTATGTGAGCTATGGCCCCTTTGTGATGAACACCGAGGAGGAGATCCGCGAGGCGATCAACGACTACAAGGCGGGGAAGTTCGGGTTCCTGGCGGATTGAAAACGAAGCCCGTGCCGGATCCCGTCGCCAGGACCCGCACGGGCTTCGGCATGAACGTCCTCGATCAGTTCCCCACCGCCACTGCTTGCGCGTACACGCCCGATGCGGTGCGCAGCACGGCGGTGTACATACCCGCGCTCCAGCCACGCACATCAAGTACTTCCTTGTAGCGGCCGGGGGCCAATGTGCCCAAGGACCTGGTGCTCACGCTACGGCCCAAGGCATCCAGCACGTCGATCACCACGGTGCCGGACCGGCCCAAGGTGAAAGGCAGGTTCATCTCTTCCCTGGCCGGGATGGGATACGCTGCGGAAAGCGTCGCCCCTTCCTCCAATTCCTCCACCCCGGCGGTGCCATTTTCCAAGGCCACATCATCCACCAGGAAATAGGAACCCACAACGGCATCGAGGCCATTGAGCGTGAATGTGACATTCACTCCCACGGGATCCGCACCCGTGTTGGATATGGGAAGATCCGCGTAGGCCCATGTGCTGGTATTCTGGGTACGGTCGAACAGGCCCGAAGCCTGGCCAACGGTGGTACCACCCGCATTGGTGAACAACGCGCCAGCCGCGAAGATCTCCGTGCCTTGCATGCTTTCCAGCTGCAACTGATAATAGAAGGTGAGCCGCTGGTAGGCCTGGGTGATGGCCAGCGGATGGTTGGCGGCATCGATGGTATTGAGTATCGGCGCACTGATCAAGCCCAGGTAGGTGCCACGCAGCGAGGTGGTGCCCGCATGGCCCGTGGCGTTCGGCGACACCGGCTGGCCCGTGAACTGGTTGTTGTTGGTGGTCCATCCCACGGGATTTCCCTCCACCCAATTCTCGAAGCCGGGGTTGGGAAGCGGGTTTTGGGCTTGAAGGCTTCCGGCATAGAGCAATGCGCAGATAAACGCGGAAGTGCCAAGGTGTAGCGGTGTTTTCATGGGGCGCAAAGTAGATGGGGGCCGCTACGGAGATCCCCGTATTTCACGGTGGACCGCGACTTGTTTTTCAGCCCTGTGCTGTTTGTTGCGGTACGGACCGCCTCCCGACGAGCTCCCGGCACCGGCATGCCACGTGTTCCGGAGTGGGGGCGCCGGGTTCAACAGGCACCCGCCGGCCTCACTGCTTCAACCGCAGGCGCTCCTCCTCGATATCGATGAGATAGAGCTCGTGCCGCACCAGTTCATCATCCACGGCCGGATCGCGGTTCACCTCCTCCAGGTACCGGCGTTGGCTGTTCATGAAATCGACGATGCGCCGCCGGTGGGCATCATCCATCGGCGGCAGCTCAGCAGCGGCATGGCGTTGCTCCCACTGCGCCACCATGCGCTTCAATGCTTCCCGCTCCGGCCCTTGTGCCGTGTGCTCCTTCAAGTACTGCACGGCGTGCTGCCCCAGGCCATGCCGCAATTGCGCCTGCTGGTGCTTCCCGGCATCCGCCTCCCGGGATCCCGCGAACACACCGCTGCGCCGGATCAGCCCCGGCAGGGAAAGGCCCTGCACCACCAGCGTCAGCAGGATCACCACGAAGGTGATGAAGAGGATGAGGCTGCGGTGCGGAAATGGCGTGCCGTCCGCCAGGGTGAGCGGAATGGCCAGCGCCGCCGCCAGCGACACCACGCCGCGCATGCCCGTCCACCCCAGCACCAGGGGCTGCAACCAGCGCTGCCGGCCACGGCGGAGGTTGGGCGCCACCGAGGGGCGGAACACCAGCGTGGCCGCCATGGCCGCATAGCCGCTGATGATGCGCATCCCCACCAGCACGGCGGTCACCCCCACGCCGTAGCCGATGGCCATGCCCAATGAAAGGCCGCTGGCGCGAATGCCCTCCACGATCTCCGGCAGCTCCAGCCCGATCAACAGGAACACCAGTCCGTTGAGGATGAACACGAAGCTCTCCCACACACTGTAGCCCTTCACCCGGCTGGTGCTGTTGAGGAAAAGCAGGCGCCGCCGTGCGGTGTACAGCCCGCCGAACACCACCGCCAGCACGCCCGATGCCCCCAATTGCTCCCCGGCCCAGTACATGAAGTACGGTTCGATCAGCGTGAGCGCAATGCTGGAGGAGGCATCCAGCGGAAGCCGCCGGTGCAGTTGCACCACCAGCCAGCCCAGCGCCAGGCCGATGCCCGCCCCGCCGCACACCATCCACACCAGCTCCAGCGCGGCCTGGTGCCACACGAACGTGCCCGTGGCCACCGCCACCAGTGCAAAGCGGAAGATGATCAGTGATGCTGCGTCGTTCAAAAGGCTTTCCCCTTCCAGGATCGCCTTCACCGAGCGCGGGATCCGCACAAAGCGCGTGATGGCACCGGTGCTCACGGCATCCGGCGGCGACACGATGCCGCCCAGCAAAAAGCCCAGCGCCAAGGTGAACCCGGGGATCGCCAGCACACTGGTGACCGCCACGGCCAACGCCGTGAAGAACACCACCAAAAAGGCGAAGCTTGCGATCATGCGCCACCACTTGCGCATCTCCTTGATGGAGATGGACCACGCCGCCTCGAACAGCAGTGGTGGCAGGATGAGCAGGAAGATCAGGTCGGGGTCCAGCCGCACACGCGGCAGGCCCGGCACAAAGCCCACGGCCAGCCCCGCCAGCACCAGCAGGATGGGGTAAGCCACACGCAAGCGGTCCGCCAACGTGCGCAGCAGCACCACGGCGGCCACCATGGCCAACAGGAAAGGCATCAGTTCGTGCATGCGCCGATCAGGCGCCGAAGCTATGGCAACGGCCTGGCGAACACGTTCCGCCGGTGGTGTTCCAGGTACTCCGGCCTGGGGCCCGCCGCCTCCGCCGGAATGGCCAACGGCTTGCCCTCATAGGCTTGGAAGTTGGCGGCCACAGTTGCAGATGCATAGTGATCGCGGAGCGAAGAGGAGCAGACCAGCCGGAGGTGCTCGTCGAAGGTGATCAAGCCGCGATCGAAGGCACGGTCGTGGAGTGCGTTGAGGGCGTTGCCGTTGCGGGGATCGAGGCGGTGGGCTTCGGCGGCGTTCCACGGAATGATGTGGGAAGCGATGAGCAACTCGCGCACGGCGAGGCCGGTGACGGCGCAGCGACCACCGTAAGCATTGAGGACCGCTTGACGGAAGAAGCGCTGGCCACGGCGGACATTCACAACGGCGGTGGTTTCGGTGGGGCCTGCGGGGGCGGACAGCACCGAGATCTTCTCCGGCAGTACTTCGATCGGGCTATCGGCATCGCCGGTTAGTAGTTCGGAGAGCAGCGCTTCGCTCTCCGGTGCCAATGACCCATGGTGTTCATGAAACTCGGCCCACACCGTTCGATCCAATGCACTGGCACCCGACAAGCCCATGACCCCGCGTGCCGCCAAGCCCGCGTCCAGTGAAGCGAGGTTGCTCAGCTTCATGGCGATGCTGCCAGGTGTGCGTCCCATGCGCTCGGCGATCTGGATCAGCACCGGATTGCTCTGGTCGAACTTGCCGAAGGGGATCTTCTCATAGAGGTTGAGGAGAACCAGCAGTTGGTCGCGGGTCCATGGGATGCGGGTGGTGGCCATCAGATTCTGCGTTCCCTGAGTCCTAACAACGCAAATCTGCCTGAATCCACAAACGCAAGCCACTCGTCCCATCCTACCACTCCGAGTTTGCTTAACACTGCAAAGCCATCCTCTTCGGTGTCCACATCCATCAGTGCATGCACACCTTCATTCAATACATGCCCATTGACTGTCCAATACTGCCGGAGCGGTGCGTCATCCATGAAGGAGAAAATAGGTTCTTCAATAATTCCGCCCATTCCGTCATCAAACACGCCTACAAGCTGCAATTCAAAGGAATCGAACGTGTTGGGCGTTCCATCATGCAGCGGATTTGGAAATTGATACGAGGTGTATTCCAACCTTTGATCTCGTTTGTGAGCTTGGTCCGGCATCCTTGTACAAGTTGTGCCGAAGCTACCAGTTCCGCATCAACTCCCAAGCACTTGGCGCACTGTACAAGCGATTTGATTCCGTCCATTTGGTCGATGACCTGAGTGGTGCCGGATCTGGCTAGGATCAACTCCGGGCACCTTTGGACGGTGATCGCATTTCGCGTAAGGGACAGCAGCGGCAGCCCGGCGCAGGCGTAGCCTTGCGGGCGCGTGCAACGAGGAGGCACGACGAAGGAGTGACCCCGCAGTGCCGCGACCGCTGGCCACGACAAGCCGGCTAAAGTCCCGGCTCAAAGGCCGGGATAAACTCCTGGCCCGGCCCGTGCGTGGGCTTTTGCGCGTGGAAAGGGATACGCCCAACTATCATCAATCCCTTCCTCTGTGCCATCACCAGCTGGAACAGGACTTGCCGGATGAGGAGACCGATGGAACGAGGCTGGCTGGCGGCCTGATGGCCATCGTGCAGACCGTAATACCATTTCGCAATAGAACATCGGAGAAGCCATGCGGAAAAAGAGCAAGCAGGCTGGACGATGTTCTATTGCGAGATGGTATAAACACCGCTGGCATGTTCCGACGGCTTTCCCGGCGATGCCCCCGCTCCGGGCCCTCAACGCCGTTCACTTGGGCGCCAGTTGCAGGAGGTGCGCGTTGCGGAAGTGGTATTCCAGCTTCATCCCGTACAATTCCGCAATGGCCTTCGCAATGGGCAGACCCAGGCCCGTGCCACCATCGGCGGTGGTTTCCTTGTAGAAGCGGGTGAAGATGCGACCGGCGTCAAAGCGCTTGTCCCCGGTGTTTTCCACGGTGAACCGCCCCGGTTCCACGCGCACCGTTACGCTGCCGCCGGCGCGGTTGTGGACAATGGCGTTCTTCACCAGGTTGGTGACCAGGATGCGGGCCAGCGCGGGATCCATGGAACGCACCAGGTCGCCGGTCTCTTCCTGTTGCAGGGCCACTTCGCGGTGTTCGGCGAGGTCGGCGAATTCGTGCAGGACCTCCCGGGCGATGCCGGCAAAGGAGACTTCCTGCTCGTCGGGGAACTGGCGGTTCTCGATCCGCGCCAGCAGCAGCAAGGACCTGTTGAGGCGGGTGAGGCGTTCCAGCGTGGCGATCACTCCGCCCAATGCGTTCACGCGTTCCTCCTCGGTGCCGCCCTGCTCGGCCAGCAGTTCCAGCTTGTTGATGGCGATGGCCAGCGGCGTTTGCAGCTCGTGTGCGGCGTTGGCGGTGAAGGCCCGTTGATCGGCATAGGCATCGGCGGCGCGGCGCACCAGCCCGTTGGCTGCGGCGTGCAGCTCCCTGAACTCACTGGTGCCGGTATGGACGGGCGGCAGCTCATGCACGGTGCCCAAGCGGAAGGTCTTCAGCTGCGCAAGCATGGCATGGAAGGGTTTCCACAGCCGCTGCAACACCACATTGTTCACCAGCACAATGGTGAGCAGCAGCACCACGTACAGCGCCATGGTCGCGATGGCCATGCTCCGCACCAGGTGGTCTTCCTCCACCGTGCTGGTGTACACCCGGATGCGGTGGTATTGGCCTTGGTGCCTGAAGGTGCCCGTGCGCAGGCGCACGCGCTCCACCTCGCCTTCGCTGGGCACGTACAGCAGCGTGTCCACGTAGCGCTTCTTTTCTTTTGCCTCCGCGGGTTCGATGGCGAAGCCGTACAGCCCGAGGTCGCGCACGTGGAGCAGGGTGCTGTCGGTCTTCAGGCGGTGGGTGATCACTTCCTCCTGGTCGTCCAATCCTTCGTCGATGCTTTCGCGCACCGCTTCGCGCAGGATGAAGAAGAAGGCCACGGCCCATACCGCAAGCACCAGCAGCAAGGCCAGCGAAAGGTGCAGCAGGGAGCGGTTCAGGAGCTTCATGGCGTGTACTTCAACAGATCACGTTGCCGCAGATTCCTGCGGAAGACCGCTGCGGGAGTTGCGTGAGATGCCGCAGGGTTTCCACCGGTGGCGCGCTGCGGGAGGTTGGCGGGCCTCATGCCTCCACAAGCCGGTATCCGATGCCGTAAACCGCCTGCACTTCCACTGCGGCATCACCTTGCCTCAGTTTCTTGCGCAGGTTCTTCACTTGTGCATAGATGAAGTCCAGGTCATCCCCCTCATCGGCGTGATCGCCCCAGACATGCTCGGCCAGGGAGGACCGCGTAACGAGCCGGTCCTTGTTCAGCAACAGGTACGTGAGCAGGTCGAACTCCTTGCGGTTGAGCGCGAGCGGTTGGCCGTCCACGCGTACGGTGCGGTTTTCCGGATGCAGCTCCACGTTGGCGACTGCCAGTGCAGGGCTTCCGCCGAACTGCTTGCGCCGCAGTACCGAACGCACCCGTGCGTTGAGCTCCGCGATGTGGAAGGGCTTGGTGAGGTAGTCGTCCGCGCCGAGGTCGAGGCCGGCGAGCTTGTCGTCCAGCGAATCCTTGGCGGAGATGATGATGACGTTGCCTTGCTTGCCGCCCTTCTTCAGCGCACGCAGCACCTCCATGCCGCTGCCGCCGGGCAGCATGATGTCCAGCAGGATGAGGTCGTACGCGTGGTCGGCCACCTTGCGCAGGGCTTCCGCCTTGTTGACGGCGGTCTCCACGGTGAAGTGTTCCCGCATCAGCGAGCGCGCGATCACCTCGGCGAGTTGGGGCTCGTCTTCCACCAGCAAAACCTTCATCGGTGTGCAAGTTACCGGTGCGATCCGGGAAGGAAATGGGAAATGTTCCCGTGGGTCCCGGCCAAGGCCGGATGCACCTGTACGCGGCTTGGAGGCAAATTAATCTAGCCCCGGCCTTCATTTCATTTCCTTTCATCGTATTTTTGCGATCTATTGGGCAAACCGGATGGGCCTCTCCAAGCACGACGAGTTCACCGTGCGCGACAACCGCATCGCGCGCTATGCCAAGGCGCTGGCGCACCCGGCCCGCGTCGCCATCCTGCGCTTCCTCATCCAAAAGCGCAGCTGCGTGTGCGGCGACATCGTGGAGGAACTGCCCCTCGCACAGAGCACGGTGAGCCAGCATTTGAAGGAACTGAAGGCCGCCGGGCTGATCCAGGGCGAGATCGAGGGCACCACCGTGTGCTACTGCATCGACCCAAAGGCCTGGGCCATGGCCAAGCAGCAGTTCGGCGGCCTGCTCGAAAGCTTCATCGACGGCAGTGGCGGCTGCTGCCCACCGACCAAACCAACGATCGCAACCAAACGATAAAGAAATGAAAACCACGGAAGACATCAAACGGACGGTGCGCGAGAAATACGCCGAGATCGCCCAGCAGGACCGCGCCGACAACGCCGCCTCCTGCTGCGGCAGCGGAGGTTGCAGCACCGAGGTGTACAACATCATGACCGACGACTACGCCGGGCTGAAGGGCTACGCGCCTGATGCCGACCTCGGCTTGGGCTGCGGCCTGCCCACGCAGTTCGCAGGCATCAAGCCGGGCGATACCGTCCTGGACCTCGGCTCCGGCGCCGGCAACGATTGCTTCGTGGCGCGCCACGAGACCGGCCCCGACGGCCGCGTGATCGGCGTGGACTTCACACCGGAGATGATCGCCAAGGCACGCACCAACGCGCAACAGCTCGGCTTCGCCAACGTGGAGTTCCGCGAAGGCGACATTGAGCAACTGCCCCTGAGCGATGCCATGGTGGACGTGGTGGTGAGCAACTGCGTGCTGAACCTGGTGCCGGACAAGGAAAAGGCATTCCGCGAGATCCTTCGCGTGCTCCGGCCCGGCGGCCACTTCAGCATCAGCGACGTGGTCCTGCATGGCCAACTGCCCGCCAACATGCAACAGGCCGCGGAGATGTACGCCGGATGCGTCTCCGGCGCATTGCAGGAGAGCGATTACCTCGGCATCATCCACCAACTGGGCTTTGCCGAAGTGACCGTGCAAAAGCGCAAGGCCATCATTGTGCCGGACGACATCCTGGCCAGCTACCTCACTGCAGAGGAACTCGCCGCGTTCAAGGCCAGCGGCACGGGCATCTTCAGCATTACCGTATCGGCTACCAAGCCGGTGGTGAGGATCGGAAAGGAAGAATTGAAGTCGGCTTGCTGCGGGAGCGGGAGTTCCTGCTGCTGAAGTAGGGCGCCAGGGTGCAGGCAAGATCAACTGCACTCGGGCACCATCACGGACCCTCTTGGATCTTCCATGCCTGCGCCACGCATGCGCATCCTGGTCCTCTGTACCGGCAATAGCTGCCGCAGCCAAATGGCCGAAGGCTACCTGCGCCACTTCATCGGCGAGAAAGCTGAGGTAGTGAGTGCCGGCACGGAGATGCACGGCTTGAACCCGATGGCAGTGAAAGTGATGGCCGAGGACGGCATCGACATCAGCGGACACCATAGCAAAGTGGTGGACCAAGTGATCGATCGCCCGTACGACCTGGTGATCACCGTGTGCGACCGGGCCCGCGAGCATTGTCCATACCTGCCTGGGCCTGCCATGCGCATCCACAACAGCTTTCCCGACCCCACACAGGCCACCGGCACTGAACATGAGGTGCTCACCGTGTTCCGCCACACCCGGGACCTGATCAAACACTTTTGCCAGCACATCACACGAGACTTGTACTGACGGGGGGCTTCCCGCAACTGTCCCCGATCGGAACTACGTGACCACCATCCCAAACTGAGGTCCTTGCAGTTCATGGCCCCGGGCGTTGCACCGGCCCCCTTCTTCCCGTAGCTGGCTTCCATCGCGGCCACCACCAACAGGCGGCCCTCTGTAGCCGGGCGAGACCCGTAGAGCCATGGTAAGGCCATGGCCATGGTGAGGCCGGAACAGGAAGCTTCCGGGAACTGCGCCCCCCTACCCGTGGCTTCTTCCCGATTGTTTCCCGGATCGCGCCCATGCTTTGCGGCATGAAGCCATCCGTGCTCTTCACATCGCTGCTCTTCACAGGCCAGCTGCTCGCCCAGTCTGCCGATGATTCCCTCCACTTCATGCATTCGCGCCGCATGAACGATGCCGACCTGCTGAAGAAACGCGAAGGCACCTTCTTCACCGGCATCCCGGACCTGTCCTCCGACCCGGTGACCGGTTTCGGGTTCGGGGTGCGCGGCAACCTCTACTGGAACGGCCCGCGCAGCGATCCCCGCTTTGCCTACACGCCCTACCTCGCCAAGCTGAAGGCGAATGCGGCGTACTACACGAGCAATGCGCGCGAACTCGTGTTGTCGCTGGACGTTCCCTACTACCGCGGCACGCGCTGGCGCTTCAAGGTGGACCTGAAAGCGCAGCAAAATCCCGCGAACCTCTACTTCGGCCTCACCGAACACACGCTGGGGCCATTGCGACTTCCGTCCGACCAGGGCGGCGCCGGGTTTGGCACCTACGCGGCCTACGATCAAGCGCGAAGCATGGTGCGGCACGGGGGCCCGGGTGAAGCGGCCTTCGTTACCGATGCGCTCTCGAACCGCTTCCGTGAAACCGAGTACATGCTCAACCTGAAAGCGGACCGCGCCTTGGGCAACGGCCGTTGGCACCTGATGGGCGGATACGAGATCCAACACTTGAGCTATGCCACCTTCGAGGGCATGGACACCGAGGGAAGGCATCCCGGAAGCAGCGAGGCGGCCAACGTGCCCAACGGCCACTCCCTGCTGCGCCGCGATTTCGACCATGGGCTTGTCTCCGGCGTGGACGGCGGCCGGGTCTCCATTGTGCAGACCGCGCTGATGTATGATACGCGCGATTTCGAGCCGGACCCCACGAAGGGATTCTACCTCGAGGTGGCGAACGAGTATTCATCCCCCGCGATCGGTTCGCAGTTCACCTTCAACAAATTGTTCGTGCAGGCCCGCGCCTATCGCAAGTTGCCCGTGGGCCCGCGCACGGTACTCGCTGCGCGCATCGGTGCCGGCAACATCTTCGGCGCGGAGGCTCCGTTCTTCGAGTTCCAGGACCAATGGAGCCCGGACGGCAGCATCAATGCGCTCGGCGGAAAACAATCCTTGCGCGGCCACCGCGCCAACCGCTTCCTGGCCCGGTCGCTGTGGTTCGCCAACGTGGAGCTGCGCGTCCGCCTTGCCGAGTTCGCCTTTTGGAAACAGCGCTTCGGCATCGGGTTGGCGCCCTTTTTCGATGCCGGTACGGTACGCGACCAGTGGCAGGACCTTGACCTTGCCCACCTGCGCACTTCCTACGGCTCCGGCTTGCGCATTGCCTGGAACCAGAGCACCATCCTCTTCGTGGACTATGGCATGTCCCGCGAGGACCGCCTGTTGTTCTTCGGGATCGGGCAGGTCTTCTGAACTGGCCGCGTAGGCGGTCCCCATGCCCGGCTGCTTCCACTGAACGGCGTGTGAGGAGGAAGGACGAAACAAGCAGGTGCCAAAGCATCGGAAGGCGTGACCCGGAAGGCGCTGCACGACCCTGGCCTGCAAGTTCCAGTTGCTGCCCTCCCTACCCGACCACGGCACCGGTCAACCAAGGCCATGTGCGGTACGGGCCCACGTCCAGCAGCACCGCACGAATCAACGGATGACTATCCTTTCCTCCATGATCGATCCCGTGCCTTGCAACGTCAACAAGTAACAGCCTGGTGTCAGGTCCACTGCGAGATCAACCCCGTTGTGCAATTCCATGGGGTCGAGCATGCGGGACCAAACCATTCTTCCGGTCGCATCATGCACGCTTGCACGGGTGGCTCCCTGGAGACCCGGGCAGCGGACCGTAAAATTTCCTGAATTGGGATTGGGTGAAACAATTGGGAGACTGCTGAGCACGGGTTCCGCGAGCCTTGTTGCCGTGGGGCATGCAATGAGGACCGGAACGTTCAAGGCGACATTGGCACCGTTGCCCAGGGAGCCGTACAGGTTTTCCCCCCAGGCGTAGAGATCCCCAGCCGTGGTGACCCCAAAGCCATGCCGCCCCCCGGCGGTGGCATTCGACCAATTGTTCGACCCTCCGGTCTGGACCGGTACGGAGTGGCCGGTGTTCGTTCCATCCCCCAGTTGTCCTTGTTCATTTGCCCCCCATGCCCAAAGGGACCCATCGGCTTGGGTGCCGAGGCTGAAATACATGCCTGCTGAAATGTGGTTCCAATTATTGGATGTACCCACCTGCATCGGGGAATATTGATCGGTCAATGAACCCAACCCGAGTTGGCCCTCTCCATTGTAGCCCCACGCCCAGAGCGTTCCATCCGACCGGATGGCCAAGTAATGTTCCCTGCCCAGTTCCACTTGGATCCATTGCCAACCCGAACCAATTTGCACCGGAAGGTTCCCGTCCGTGGTGGATCCATTGCCCAGCGCCCCGAAACCATTGTAGCCCCACGACCACAAACTCCCGTCCGATCGAATGGCCACAGCGCTTGCTTCACCGGCCGAGATGGAGACCCAACCAGTGGCTGTGCCTACTTGGACCGGTGTGTAGTTTGAAATGTTGGTCCCGATGCCCAGCTGGCCATTCCCATTATTTCCCCAGGTCCACAGCGTGCCGTTCCCTTTCAGGGCCATGGCATGCCGCCAACCACCAGCCACTTTGGCCCAATCATGGTCCGTTCCGATCTGCACCGGTGCATTCGCCGTGGTGATCGTGATGTCGCCCAATACACCGTATTCCCCTTTGCCCCATGCCCAAAGACTGCTATCGCTCTTGATGCCCAAGGTAAAATTGTCGCCAGCCGCCACATCGATCCACGTACTGCCCGGATCAACCGGCAGGAATGCGTTGCTGTAATTGTTGTTCCCATACCCAAGTTGGCCGTAGCCGTTGTTCCCGCACGCCCATAAGGTGTGATCACTGCGCAGGGCCACGGTGAATTGAATCCCCGCGCTTATTTTGGACCAGCACTGTGCTGAAGCGGAGTGGCCGAGGAGGAGCATCAAAGCCCCTGTCAATAAGTATTTTGGGTTCATCAACAGGGGATTTGGCGTGGATGCCATTGGGGAACTTTACCCAAATGTAGATTGGGCCGTACGCCATCCGCGCACGAACCGCACAAATTTCCACACGGCTGTTCACGCCCTTCAGGTTGACTGATGGGTGCGGATCATTTACGGATGGTGGAGATGCCAAACCTGCAACGCGCACCATTCACCCCATGGGCGTGTACTGGTGCTCCGTGAACCGGTGCCAACCCTTCTTGTTCCTGGATTCAACGGCCCAACTCATCCCCTGCCCGCTGGGCCAATAGATCTGCCGCGCCATACCGGCCGGCATTTCCGCCTCGAAGCAGATCGCCTCCGCATGGATGTCCGGTGCAGGCGAGATCACACCCAGGCTGCGCTTCCCATCGGAGGTGAAGGACCAGCAGGTGAGCACGCCATCCGCGATGCCGAAAAGGGCGATCTCCCCGTAGCTGCCTTCCGAAGTGCCGGGATGAAGCCGCTCGCCGATCTGCCAGATGGCCTTCAGCTGGACATACTTTCCGCCGAGCACCTTGGTGAACGCCCGCGTGCACATCACCACGCCCATGGGACTGTCCGCCTGGGCCATCCATGTGCCCAGCAGCGGGGCGAGCACCCCGAGCTTGCCGCGTTCCTTCTTCCAGACCATGGTTACTTCCGGAGACGAAGTTGCGCACTGGCCGCGAATGGATAAAGCACCATGGCACGGTCCTGTGCAACTTCACGGCCAAGCTGCCAATCCGGGATCGCAGGACCGCTACAGGTGGAGCGGTCTGTTCACGTTGCACGTGCGCAGGGGACCGGCCGTCCGCATGGGGCGATCAGGGGAACTGTATTTTCACGCTTTACCACACGTGCAACCATGCAGCCCATCCCTGTTTTCTACGACACCATCGACCGCAACGCGATCCTGGTGCGCCCCAAGCAGCCGTACCTGGACTGGACAAGCAGCGTCTTCGCCGAAGGCAAGGCATGGATGCAAGGGACGAATGCAACATCTACTTGATCCGTGAGATGGACTACAAGGAAGTGGTGATGCGATGGGTCAAACGGCATTCCGACGAGCTTTTCGTGAACGAGCTGAACGACTGGTGTACGGATGAAAAACGCTGGCCGCAGCACCGCACCTACAAGCTGTTCGCCAAGTGGTTCAGCGTGGAGGTGTATTCCATGGTGCTGGACCTGGAGGAAGGGCCGGTGACGAAGGAGTAGGGCGTGGGGAGTAGGGCCTGCATGCACCGCTTCACCCATACGGCCCCATGCAGCGCGGACCGTTCAAAGTGCTTGCCCTTGTATAACGATGCCCCCTACCCGGCCGCAAAACGTGCGCTCAGGAACTCCGCCGACGCTTCCGGCGAGGCGCTGATGAACATGGAATGCTTCGGCTCCTCCATGAACCAGATGAAAGTGTTCACGGCTTGGTCGTCCTTTCGCTGTGATGCCAACTTGGCTACTGTTAGTGGACGTATTCGGAGACACCTGTCTCTGCCTATCAAGACAAGTCACACTCATACGGCCCCATGAACCTCGGCCCGTTCAAGTGCTGCAAGTGCTCTGGGCGATCAGCTGTCCACACTTCCGTTTCGTAGGCGATCTGGTCCGCGTATTTCGCATGGGCCTTCCGTGTGAGGAAAGCAGTGACATAGACAATGCCCGCCTTGCAGCCCTTGAGCAGCTTCTTCAACTCCATCAGCCGCAGTTCGCTGATCGGACCGGAGCTGTGCACCGCCTCGATCACATAGAGCCACTTCTTAGACTTGCTGTAGGCGATGATGTCCGGAAGCTCATCGTGTGACAAGTCGAAGAAACCAAGCTCCTTCAAGCGTTCGCGTTCAATGTGCAGGAGCTTGTTCGATGTGTCGCCGACATACAACACCTCGGCTCCATAACCCCAAAGCGGAAGGAACTGCTCGATGATCGCCTTCTGAAGTTCGTTGTGCTTGCCCAACGACAGTTCGAGCTTCCCTCCTCCGGGAAGGGTAACTGGAATGCGCTCCATGTCTCGCTTGCGCAAGAGCGATTCGGTAAGGCTCGGGCGGTTCTTGTTGAAAGCCTCCAAGTTCTTGGCCCATGCCGGTGTGCCGTAAGTCCTGATGAGCGCGGCGAAGTCCGGCGCAAGCGCGTAGCCGCGCGTGGGGTCATTTGTCGCACGGCCCGGATTATCGCCACTGTTCACGATCAAGCCTGCGACAACGGCCAACTTCAAGTCCTTCCGGCGCACATCGTCATACGAACCCGACGAAATGTTCTCCTCGAAGTGCTTGTTGACGAACGGTATCACTTCGCGGGTCTTCAAGTGCCGGCCGTCCTGAGTACTCTTGGCATCGCTCCACTTCTTTGTGACACCCGCCACGGCCAACATGCAAGCGGCCATGCGCTCGCGACGTCGGATGGGCTCGGTCGCGGCCGGAATGCCAACCGAGATCAGGATGTCCAAGGCTTCGTTCAGCACACGCTTGACAGCGGTGCTCTTGGTACTCTCAGCCAAATGATCCTTCATCAGAACAGCGTTAGCTCCCGATTCGCCTTCACCTTGCTCCGCTTGATCGCCTTCGCATCACCTTCGGGAAGCGCATAGCACGCTTTGATCGACTGCGCGAGGTGGTAGGCCAACATCGGCGGAACCGCGTTGCCTATCTGGTTGAACTGGTTCGTCTCGTTGCCCTTGAACTCAAAGTGGTCCGGAAAGCTTTGCAGCCGTGCTGCTTCACGAACGATCACACGGCGACGGCGTCCATCCGGCAAGCGAACGCGGTGCATGTCGCCCGTAGCACCCGCGAGGTTGCGGCATGTCAGTGTGCGGGCCGGACGATCGGGATAGAGGTCGCGCGGGTTGATGCAGTGCGACGCCTTCTCGTACTTCGCCACATACGCGTCCATTGTGGCATTCAGGAATTTGCTCTCAGGCGGAACGGTGTGCATCAGATCGCCGATGGCCTCGCCCACGGTGATCCGGTGTTTCTCCTTGGCCGGGAAGCTGAACGAAGAACGATGTCCCACAACGAACAAGCGCTCACGGTTCTGTGGCACTCCGTGGTTCACTGCGTTAAGCAACTTGTAATCGACCAAGTAGCCCAGCTTCTGGAACTCCTCCAAGATCAGCTCGAAGTACCACTTGTTGCTATACAGCAGGCCGCGCACGTTCTCGAACATGAAGACCTTCGGCTGAAGGCGCTTCACAGCATCGATGAAGATGGGGAAGCCGTCGCGGGCATCCTCCATGCCGCGCTGGTGGCCGCCAACACTAAAGGGCTGGCACGGCGGGCCACCGATCACGATGTCGGCCTGTGGAAAGTCGAAGCCGACTTCCAACTTCACCGCGTAGCACTCGCTACCCAGGTTGTGGCGGTAGCTCTCAGCCGCTGGTCCGTCCATCTCGAAGCCGATGGTCTTGAAGCCAGCGGCCTCGAAGCCCAAGGCCAAGCCGCCGCAGCCCGCGAAGAGGTCGAGGACCACGGCCTGTTCGGTGTGGCATGGCACCAGCAGTTCATTGATTTCTTCGAGGTAGGGCATCATGCGGTGCCGATTTCCTTGGCGAGTGGCAAAGTAAGTCACCGGACTGTGGAAAACTCGGGTACAAGGCGACAGGATTCCAGTTATCTTGTGAACTTCGATTTCGACGGAATTTTCGACACTAAAATGCAACTAATGAACTATGGCTACGCCGAACGTTGATCAGACCAATGCGGCCCACCACCTCCTCGGCCGCACCCTCTCCTCAGGCTGGAAGGTGGTGGAGAAGTTGTCCAAGCCAGCCTCAGCAACTGGATCTTTCTTCTCTGTGAGTTACAAAGTTGAAAAGGATGGGCGGGTTTGCTTTCTCAAGGCCTTTGACTTTGGACGATTCTTTCAGCAGCGCGTTCCAGGACAAAGTGTGATGGACGTTATGTCCGAAATGATTGATGCCTTTCGGTATGAGCGTGATCTTTCTACGCTATGCAAGAAAGGACACGTGACTAAGGTGGCATTCGTGCTCGATTCTGGCGAAGAGTCGGTCATTGACCATAGTGTCGCGGTAGTTCCATTCCTGATATTCGATTTAGCTGACGGCGACGTGAGGTCACGAATGGATTTTTCACAGGACCTTGATATCGCATGGCGCCTGAAGTCATTGCACGACATGGCAGTGGGTCTCAAGCAGCTTCATTGTATTGGGGTATCCCACCAAGATGTGAAGCCCTCAAATGTTCTGTTGTTCGATAAGGCAACAAAGCTCGGTGACCTCGGACGCTCCGTTTGCGATCAAATGGAAGGCCCCCACTCAAATCAGGACTTCTCAGGTGACTACAACTACGCCCCACCCGAAATCATGTACAGTTACTGCGCCTCGGAATGGTATGCACGGGTCAAGGCAACTGACTGCTATCTCCTAGGAAGCATGATTGTGTACTACTTCTGTGGTGTAAGTATGTCCGCGTTACTAATGAAGCACGTGCCCGAGGCGTTCCGATGGGAGCGCTGGCGAGGGCACAGCGATGAGGTGATGCCCTATCTAATGGAAGCGTTCAGCCAAGCTCTTGATGAGTTTCGTACACATGTGAACGTCAATGGGCTACAGGACGACCTTTCTAACCTGCTTGAGCAGCTCTGTGATCCACGACCGGAGAGACGCGGTCATCCCAAGACAATTGCGTCCATTGCCGATAACTATAATCTTGAACGCTTCGTGGCGAGATTTGACTTGCTGTATACAAGATTCCAGTATCTGAAACTCAACTGAGGTGGCCAATTTCTTTCAGCCCCAGGACCGAAGGGTCATTCCCAATTGGCGCTCGTTCCGCAAGACGACCATTCTGGGAGAATTGGACCCGCTGCACACTGGTGGGGCCAGCCGTGTTACGGGTGCGTTACTGAATGAGTATTTGGAGAGCTGGGGCCACTCGTCCTCCATCATGAGTGCTGCGGACTTGGTCAGTGCGGCGCTGGTCAACGGGCACTTCGAGGGCACTGCGGTGGTCGCTGCGGCAGATTACCTTTTAGCCAACCCAAAGGACTCTACACAAGCACAACGGGAAATCGCACGATCGATCAAGCGAAACCACCAGGAGAAGAATGCTGGCTTCATGCTGGAGCGCATCACGAGTGCAGTCCTGCACGATTTCATCAAGCGCGACATTGTAGTTCTGCGCATCAGAGAGGCTAAGACTCGCTTGCGGAGCTTCCCTAACAACGCAGTGATGTGGGTTGAGCTGTCGCGCTGCTACTCCATCCTCGGCCAAGCTCAACAGGCCAAACGCGCAATGGAGTGTGCTATTCAACTGGCCCCGAACAACCGCTTCATAGTTCGCTCGGCTGTCCGCTTGTTCACCCACTTTGATGAACTCGAATTAGCGCATGACGTTATTTCCAAGTCCGGCAACCTCATTCATGACCCATGGCTGCTATCAGCGGACATCGCACTTGCCACACTGCGAGGTCGGAATTCGCGGCACTTGAAGGCTGGTTTGAAACTGGTAGACTCAACAAGCCTATCACCCTTCAGTCGTACGGAGCTCGCCAGCGCATTGGGTACCGTGCAACTAACCGACGGAACGCTCAAACAAAGTCGCAAGCTCTTTCAGCTCGCGCTCACTGCGCCTAACGACAACTCACTCGCACAAGCCGAGTGGGCAGTCCGAAAGGAACCTGCCATCGGGATTAATGTCATTGGTGCAAGCGCTAGGTTCGATTTCGAGGCTTCAGCTCTCGAGGCCTACCAGCAGGGACATTTCGCTGTAGCACTGGATTACACGGCACAATGGTTTCTGGACATGCCGTTTGCCAGACGGCCCGTCATGCTGGGATCTCATATTGCCAGTACTCTACTTAATCAACAGGACGTCTCTATTGAGTTCTTAAAAGCAGGCTTGGTCTCGCATCCGAACGATCCACAAATCGTGAACAACATAGCATACGCCTTGGCCTTAGATAATAAGCCGGACGAGGCATTCCATTATCTTCAACGAGTGCGACCACATGAATCCATGGATGAGACAATTAGGGTTTGCCTCTTAGCTACCCGAGGTCTTGTACATTTCAGAAATGGCACTGTGGAAGTCGGAAGGAAGCTGTACCAACAGGCTATTGACGAATCGAACAGGTTGAAGAAGCCCTATTTCACTCGACTTGCCATGTTGAACTATGCACGCGAGGAGGTAATGGTCAACTCCGAGTACGTTCCGGAAGTAATGGAACTAGTGGGCATAATACCGGATGACCCTCAGCACGAGGACTTGAAAGAGTTGAAACACCAAGTGGATACGTTATTCCAGCAGCTCAAGTCAAAGTGACGCGCAATCTCAAGGTAATGGGTGCGATATGGAATACGGAATGCGGCCAGGATCTCGTCCCACTTGGCTTTCAGCCCAGCGCGCTGGAGGTCTTCGGCAAGCTTGAGCTGGTCCTTGGTGGAAAGGCTCAAGGCAAGCTCCGCGACTTGCGAATAACTGATCTCCGGTTTGTCTGATTTGAACGCCATGGCCAATGCTTGTGGTACTTTAAAGATAGGTTGTGGCGCGGGTTCCGCATGAGCGATTGCAGCGGAAAGCCCACAGCCGGTCATTGCGAGGAGGCACGACGAAGCAACCGGCGAGGACTTGAAGGGGAAAGCCCGACGGCGCTGCTCCCGAGCTGAGGCTTTGCGATGCGAAGGGATCAGCGCCGGAACGCCCAAACCTTCTACATATTCCTTCTGTACTGCCCCCCCACCTCAAACATCGCCGCCGTGAGTTGCCCCAGTGAACAATACTTCGTCGCCTCCATCAGCACCGCGAACATGTTCTCATTCTTGATCGCCGCCTGTTGCAGATCGTGGATCACTTTCTTGCCTTCTTCGGCGTAGGCCTGCTGCACGTTCTCCACGGTGTGGATCTGCGCTTCCTTCTCCTCCTCCGTCGCGCGGATCACCTCCTTCGGCAGCACGGTGGGTGAGCCCTTCGAACTGAGGAAGGTGTTCACGCCGATGACGGGGTATTCTCCGTTGTGCTTCAGCGTTTCGTAGTAGAGGCTTTCCTCTTGGATGCGGCTGCGCTGGTACATGGTCTCCATGGCGCCGAGCACGCCGCCGCGTTCGGTGATGCGGTCGAACTCCTTCAGCACGGCGTCTTCCACCAGATCGGTGAGCTCTTCGATGATGAAGGAGCCTTGCAGCGGGTTCTCGTTCTTGGCCAGGCCCAGCTCCTTGTTGATGATGAGCTGGATGGCCATGGCGCGGCGCACGCTTTCCTCGGTGGGCGTGGTGATGGCCTCGTCGTAGGCGTTGGTGTGCAGGCTGTTGCAGTTGTCGTAGATGGCGTAGAGCGCCTGCAGCGTGGTGCGGATGTCGTTGAAGTCGATCTCCTGCGCGTGGAGGCTGCGGCCGCTGGTTTGAATGTGGTATTTGAGCATCTGGCTGCGCTCGTCGGCGCCGTAGCGGAGCTTCATGGCCTTGGCCCAGATGCGGCGCGCCACGCGGCCCATCACGGCATACTCGGGGTCCATGCCGTTGCTGAAGAAGAAGCTCAGGTTGGGCGCGAAGGCGTTGATGTCCATGCCCCGGCTGAGGTAGTACTCCACGTAGGTGAAGCCGTTGGCCAGGGTGAACGCGAGCTGCGAGATGGGGTTGGCGCCGGCCTCCGCGATGTGGTAGCCGCTGATGCTGACGCTGTAGAAGTTGCGGACCTTCTTGTCGATGAAGTATTGCTGCACGTCGCCCATCAAGCGCAGCGCGAACCTGCCTGTCCGGTAGGCAGGCTCGGTGCTGAAGATCGTTGTTCTGCGCCTGGTGGTTATGCCCGCCCTGAGCTTGTCGAAGGGTTGGGCGTGCCCCGGCTCAAATGCAGCCGGGTCGCGTGCTACGCTTTAGCCGGACTTGTCAGGGCCAGCGGCTGCGGCACTCCGGGGGCTCCTTCGTCGCCTCCTCGTTGCTCGCATCCGCAAGGCCCTGCCCGCGCCGGGCTGCCGCTTCGCCCGCTCACGCATAACCCAAGCGCTATCGTACAACGTTGAAAGCCTACTTTTGTCCCGATGCGACCCCTATTCGCCCTCACCCTCGCCCTCTACGCCTTCAGCGTATTGGACCTGCACGAGTGGGCGCATGTGCCAGCCACCGTGGTGCATTGGGTGGAGCATCACAGTGATCTGGGTCACCACGACGAGGACACCGGCGAGCACCACGGCGACGACGGCGATCACGATCCTTTCGCCGAGGATTGCCACGGCGAGTTCTGCGCGTGTAGTGGCTTGGTGGCACTTTCGGCGGTGAACGATCCCTTGCAGATCTCCCTTGCACCCATCACTACTGCTGTGGGTCCACATGTGCTGAACGTTGCACCTTGCGGTTTCTCGGGCAACGTGTGGAACCCTCCCAAGGCTTGAGTTAGTCCGCCTTTGGGTGGACACTACCGGCCCAAGCCGCAGCCCTTACCGAAGTGCTTGGCACTTTGGCTGCACCCGCAAGTGTGGAGGAGATCGCTGGGCACTTCGAAGGGAAGAGGAGCAAGAAACGGGTGGATGAGATGCAGCGGTTGTTGGAGACGTTGGGGGCTGTGGGGCGGGCTGGGCTGGTTGATGGACAATGGTCAAGTGGTGGGTGATCGGCCGTGCCGGAAAAGGAACGAACCGTACATCCCAATTTGTGCAAAGGCGGGACCTGTTCCGCAGCGAAGCGGGCAGGCATTCCGAGGGTAGGCTATCTTTGCCCCCGCGATGCGCACCCTGCTCTTCACCCTCACCCTTGCTCTCTATGGCTTCAGCGCCATGGATATGCACGAGTGGGTGCGGGTACCGCAGGTGTTCGTGCACCTGTTGGAGCACCACAGTGTCTTGGGCCACCACGATGCTGAGCATAGCCAGGATGATGCGCATGACGGCGATCATGACCCCTTCGATGACGGTTGCCATGAAGTGTTCTGCGCCTGCACGGGTGCGTTGTTCCTTCCTCTGGAACAGGGTGTGATGCTGAGTGTCCGGAGCGAAGGTTTCGCGTTGGGCTCCCTCTGGATCACGCGCCAGCTTGAGGGCTTTTCAGGTTCGGCTTGGAATCCGCCGAAACAGGCATAAGGCGTTTGAACGCCCACGCACGGTGAGGCTTTGCCCCGTGTGAACTTCTCTTTTGTTGGTCTTTGCTTTTGCCCCACAGGGGCGCTTAACGCATTCCCATGCTTGATCGTATCATTCGATTCTCAATTCACAACAAGGCCATCATCGGGCTATTCACGCTCGTGCTGGTACTGTACGGGGCCTACTCGCTAACGCAGTTGCCGATAGATGCCGTGCCGGACATCACCAACAACCAGGTGCAGGTGATCACCACCACCCCGACACTTGCCGCGCAAGAGGTGGAGCAGTTCGTAACGGCCCCCATAGAACGCGCCATGGCCAGCTTGCCGGATCTGGTAGAGATCCGCTCCATCAGCCGCTTTGGGCTAAGTCTAGTGACCATCGTATTCGATGAGGATGTGGACATCTACTTCGCTCGTACACTGGTGGACCAACGCTTGGGCGAAGCGACCGCATTGATCCCTCCGGGAGTTGGCACACCCACCATGGCACCGGTGAGCACCGGCCTGGGCGAAGTGTACCAGTATGTATTGCATCCTAAACCGGGTTTCGAGGGCAAGTTCAGTCCCAGCGAGCTGCGCACGATCCAGGAATGGATCGTGGTTCGCCAGCTGCTGGGCACCCCCGGCGTGGCCGAGGTGAACAGTTACGGTGGTGAGGTGAAACAGTATGAAGTAAGTGTGGATCCGAAGCGCTTGTGGAGCATGGGTGTCACCATTAGCGATTTGTTCGCGGCGCTGGAGAGCAACAACGAGAATACGGGAGGGGCTTACATCGAGAAGCGACCCAACAGCTATAGTATCCGGGGCGAAGGGTTGTTGCGCACCTTGGAGGACATCCGCAACGTGGTGGTGAAAACGCCCCTTGGCGGCGTGCCCTTATTGGTAGGCGATGTGGCCGAAGTTGGCTATGGTGCCGCACCACGTTATGGCGCACTTACGCGCAATGGCGAAGGCGAGGTGGTGGGCGGTACTGTAATGATGTTGAAGGGAGCCAACAGTGCACAAGTGGTCGAGGACATCGAAGCACGTATTCCCACGGTGCAGAAAGCATTGCCCGAAGGCCTGATGATAGAGCCCTACCTCGTGCGTAGCGACCTGGTGAAGCGCGCGATCGGTACGGTGAAGACCAACCTGATCGAGGGTGCCCTGATCGTGATCTTCGTGCTGGTGCTCTTTCTTGGAAACTGGCGCGCGGGCCTCATTGTCGCATCGGTCATCCCCTTGTGCATGCTCTTCGCTGTCATTCTCATGAACGCCTTTGGCGTGAGCGGCAACCTGATGTCGCTTGGTGCCATCGACTTCGGACTTATCGTGGATGGGGCAGTGATCATCGTGGAGGCCACTCTTCATCATCTCCATTCGCGTTTCAAGGGCAGGATCCTTTCCCGGGAAGAGATGGACCGGGAGGTGTTCGTGAGCGCCAGCAAGATCCGGAGCAGTGCGGCTTTTGGCGAGATCATCATCCTTATCGTGTACATCCCCATCCTTACGTTGGTGGGCATCGAGGGCAAGATGTTCCGGCCCATGGCCCTCACGGTGAGTTTCGCCATCCTTGGCGCTTTGCTGTTATCGCTCACCTATGTGCCCATGATGAGCGCGCTATTTCTGCCGCGCAACACGGCGCACGCCCCCAACTTCAGCGATCGCATGATGGACCGTTTCCAGAAGTGGTACGATCCGATCATCGGCTTCGCGTTGCGCAACCGGCTTAAGACCGTGGGTGTGGCCGTGGCGCTCTTTGTCGGATCGGTCTTTCTATTTGCACGCATGGGTGGCGAGTTCATCCCCACCTTGGAAGAGGGCGATTTCGCCTTCCATAGTATCCTGCCACAGGGGGCGTCGCTAAGCCAGAGCATCGCCAACAACGCCAAGGTGGAGAAGATCCTGCTCCAGTTCCCCGAAGTGGAACAAGTGGTGGGCCGTACCGGTAGTGCGGAAATACCGACCGACCCGATGCCGCCCGAAGCCACAGACCTTATGATCGTATTGAAGGACAAGGACGAGTGGACCACGGCGCACGACCGCGAGAGCTTGCAGGACACCATGCTACAAGCATTGAGGCAAGTACCCGGCGTATTCTACGAAGCCACACAACCCATCCAAATGAGGTTCAATGAACTGATGACCGGCATTAGGCAGGACGTGGCCGTGAAGATCTACGGGGAGAACATGGACACCTTGGCAGTGATCGCGGAACAGGTCGCGGGCATCATAGGCGAAGTGCAGGGCGCCGGTGAACCGCAGGTGGAAAAGGTAGTGGGTCTTCCACAGATCACGGTCACGTATGACCGGAACCGTGTGGCCCAATACGGCCTGAACATCCGTGAGTTGAACCGCACCCTGCGTACGGCTTTTGCTGGCGAGGCTACGGGGGTGATCTACGAGAACGAGCGTCGCTTCGATCTTGTCGTGCGCTTGGCACAGGAGCAACGGCAGAGCATCGATGATGTGCGAGCCCTCTTCGTGGCCCTGCCCGGTGGTGGACAGATCCAGTTGCAACAGGTGGCACGTGTGGAACTCGAACCCGGCCCAGCACAGATCAGTCGGGAAGATGCCAAGCGCCGGATCGCTGTAGGTGTCAACATCCGCGGTCGTGATGTAGAGAGCTTTGTGGAGGAGTTGAAAGGGCGTCTCGATGCTGAAGTGCGCATGCCCACCGCATACTTCTACACCTTCGGCGGAACCTTTGAGAACCTCCAAGCTGCCAGCAAGCGCTTAATGGTGGCCGTGCCCGTCGCGCTCGGTCTCATATTCATACTGCTGTTCTTCACGTTCAATAGTGTGCTACGCGCCCTGTTGATCTTCACCGCCATACCGATGAGCGCGATCGGTGGGGTGTTGGCGCTCATGGCCCGTGACATGCCCTTCAGCATAAGTGCGGGTGTTGGCTTCATCGCCCTCTTCGGGGTGGCGGTGCTCAATGGCATCGTGCTCATCGGCACCTTCGACCAACTGGAAAAGGAAGGTATCTCCGACCTGAAAGAACGCGTGTTGAAGGGAACACGGATCAGGCTGCGGCCGGTGTTGATGACGGCCGCTGTGGCCTCGCTCGGTTTCTTGCCAATGGCCTTGAGCGGCAACGCGGGTGCAGAAGTGCAGCGGCCCTTGGCCACGGTGGTCATCGGTGGGCTCATCACCGCCACGGCCCTCACCCTTGTGGTACTGCCGGTCCTTTATCTCTTGTTCATGGGTGCGGGACGGAAGCGTAGCAACGCTAAAGGCGGCACATCGAACGCGCCTCTTGTGCTCACCACCTTCCTGCTCCTGTTCGCTGCGAGCAGTGCCATGGCGCAAGACCGCATAACCATGGATTCGGTGATCGCACGCACCTTGCGTTCGCACCCGAGCATGAAGGCCGCTGACCTAAGTGTAGAGGAGCAGAATGCCCTGCGCAGCACGGCCCTCAACTTACAGCCGCTCAATGCGCAATTCTCACAAGGCCAGACCCAAGGGCCTTTTCGCAAGGATATTACCCTGCAGGCCACCACCGGTTTCGCCTTTCCTACCACCATTGCAAGGCGTGCAGCCTACCTGAAAGAAAGCTTGCATTTGGCCGAGAGCGAAAAGTTGGGTACCACCGCCTATGTGAAAGAGAGCGCCGGGGGAGCGTATCTGCAATGGGCCATGGGTCTCGAACAGGTCCGTATGCTGCAGCAGCTGGACAGTGCTTATTCATCCATGGTGGCCTTTGCAAAAATGCGCTTTGAACTCGGAGAGACGGGGCGGCTGGAACAGACCAGCGCGCAAAGCCGAACCGAACAAGTGAAGGTGCGCTTACGCCAGGCCCAAGCCGATCTGCGCGCCTTTCAGGCTGAAGTGGAACGCTGGACAGGCCCGCTCAATGGTGCCATACCGCTTCCGGAAGAATTGCTGAATACAGCACGGGCACCCGACCCCGGGGGGGGTAATGATCCACTCTTGGTCACCATGGAACAACGAGCCCAAGTGGCCGAAGCGGATTGGAAACTCCAACGCAGCCAGTGGGCACCCAGCCTGCAAAGCGGTGGCTTCTACCAGACCTTCGATGGCAGAGCACCCTTCACCGGCTATTTGATCGGCGCATCCGTACCGCTCCCCGGCAGTGGGCAAGGTGGGCGCACCAAGGCCGCACGCCTGCGCAGTGAGATCGTTGCAGAGGAGTTGGATGCCCTTCGCCGCCAGCGGAGCAGCGAACTTGCCAACACCCACGCGCAGCTCGCGCAACTGCGTGTAAGCCTGGACTACTTCGAAAGCAGTGGGGCCGCTTTGGCCGCTAACCTGTTCGATGATGCCGACCGTGCCTACCGCGCGGGCCAAGCCGACTACTTCCAATTCACCCAAGGCACAGAGCAGGCCTTTCAACTCAACGCCGAGCATCTGCGCGTGCGTTACGAGCTCGCCCTTACCGTCCTTCATCTACGCGCCCTGCAAGGGCTTTAACCTTTCATGAACATGAGATCACAGCAGATCGATCGTGCCAATGCACATCTGACCCACAGTTTGGGCCTCCTTCTTATCACACTTTTGTTCGTCGCCTGTGGTGGCGGCGCGGCCACCGAAGAAGAAGGCCACGGCCACGGAGAAGAGGAAGGGCATGGCGGTGGCAGCACCGTTACCGTAACACCGCAACAGTTCGCCGCCATAGAAGGCAAGCTTGGCGTGGTGGAAATGAAGGACCTTACCACCGCATTGAAAGCGACCGGCTTTTTGAAAGTGCCCCCGCAGAACATCGCCGATGTAACGGCTGCACTTGGCGGGACCGTACGCGAAGTGTTGGTACAAGAAGGCGACCATGTGAAAAAAGGGCAGGCCCTTGCCTCGATCACGGACCAAGCCATAATCGACCTCCAACGTGACTATGTGGATACCAAGGCGCGTCTTGCTTATGCCCAAGCCGAACTGGATCGCCAGACCGCATTGGCCGGTGCCAACGTAAGCGCGCAAAAGACCCTGCAACAAGCCACCGCCGAGCATGCCTCACTACGCGCCAGTATGAATGCCAATGCAGAACAGTTGCGCCTGATCAATATCGACCCGGAGAAACTCAACGCCGACGGCATACGCTCCACCGGTAACATCGTGAGCCCCATCGATGGTACCGTGGCGCACATTGCCGTGAACGTGGGCAGCAAGGTGAGTGGTGATGCCACCATGTTCCGCGTGGTGAACAACAGCAAGCTGCATGTGGACCTCTTCCTGTACGAGCAGGATATCGCCAAAGTGAAGGCCGGTCAGCAGATCGACATCAGCCTCACCAACCTGCCCGGCAAGAATTACACAGCCGTGGTATTCGCCATCGGCAGTGCCTTCGAGAGCGAAACGAAGACCATCCCCGTGCATGCCGAGATCACCGGCGACAAGGTGGGCCTCATCCACGGCATGGGGGTTACCGCACGCATCGACGTGGGCAACGCAACCACCACCGCCGTGCTCACCGAGGCCATTGTGAGCATGGAAGGCAAGGACTTCGTGTTCATAAGGACGGAAGGTGAGGAAGAGCACGGGCACGGGCATGAGGAAGAGCCCGCGCATAAGGAAGAACCGGCGCACAAGCACACCGAAGGCGAAGCGCACGACCACGCGAAGGAGAACAAGGCCGCGCATGCCAAAGGTGAGGACCATGGCCACGATCACGGCGAAGAGCCAGAGGGCGAACACAAGGAAGGAGATGGCCACGACCATGGCAAGGAGAAGGGCACGGGCCACACCGAAGGCGAAGGCCACGACCACGATGCGGCAGCGGGCAGCATGACCTTCCAACGCGTCGAAGTGAAACGCGGCGCTACGGACGGCCCCTACACGGCGGTGACCTTTCT
>CALMYC010000177.1 GCA_937873385.1 uncultured Flavobacteriales bacterium
CCTGTGTTCCAGTGGTACGTATTCCCGGGGTTGCCCGCATCCAGCATCAACACCTGGTTGGCACAGAGCACCGTGTCTGCTCCAAGTTGCACCACAGGTGGCGGGATGAAACTGAGCATGGCATGGAAGGTGGACGCACAACCGTTGCTCCCGGTGATCGTCACGCTGTACTGGCCGCTGGTGCCCACGGTAATGGTTTGGGCCGTATCTCCCGTGCTCCATGAGAAGGATGCCCCGGGGTTGCCTCCGTCAATCAATACGGGTTGTCCAATGCACGCCGTTTGGTCGCTCAAGTTGTTGACCGGGGACGGGTTGAAAAGTACGTACACCGTGTCTGCATCCGTGCAATATCCGTTGGTGGCCTCCAGGATGTATGTGCCCGATGCGGTCACCACCAGGGCTTGCGAGGTGCCGCCCGTGCTCCAATGGAAATTGGCGGTCATGTTGCCCGCATCGAGCACCACGGTATCCCCGGTGCACTTTACGAGGTCGGGGCCGAGGTCGATGTTGATCCGTGGCATCAAGGTCACCAGTGCATCGAAGGTGGCGCTGCACTGCTGCGGAGTGGTGACCGTCACGGAATAGGTCCCGCCTGAAGTTGGGGTGATGCTTGCTGTCTGGGCGCCCGTGTTCCACAGGTATGTACATCCGGCATTGCCTGCATCAAGCACCGGCGGTGAAGATTCACAAGCGGTTACATCCTGCAACACATCAACGGGAAGAGGGTCCAGTGAAATGGAAACTGCATCGCCGGCCTGGCATCCTTGGGGTGTGGTGGCCGTAACGCTGTAGGTGCCGCTTGCAACCACCGTGATCTGATGCGAGGTGGCGCCGGTGCTCCAGAGCAAACTGTTGCCCGCATTGCCCGCATCAACCGTGTGGGAGGTCTGCCCGCAAAGTGCCAGGTCCGGGCCAAGGTCCACAACAGGCAGCGGATTGAAGGTGGCAAGGAAGGTCATGATCGCTTGGCACGTCTGTGTGTCCGTGATCGTCGCCACGTATTGCCCAGGTTGGTTCACGGTGATGGTTTGGGAGTTATCGCCCGTGCTCCAATCGTAGGTGGAGCCTGGGAAGCCCGCGTCGAGCAACAGCGGCTGCCCTTGGCATGCGCTCACGTTCACAGGTGTGATCAGGTTGTCAAAAGCCACACCGATGGTCACTGAATCCGTGACGCTGCATCCGCCTTGGTCGGTGAGCGTC
Source organism: uncultured Flavobacteriales bacterium (assembly GCA_937873385.1). GTDB lineage: Bacteria > Bacteroidota > Bacteroidia > Flavobacteriales_F > PHOS-HE28 > PHOS-HE28. The sequence continues at coordinate 1,201 of CALMYC010000177.1, forward strand.
ACGGTGTATGTGGTCGAAGTGTCCACCATGATCGTTGGCGCGGCGATGTTGGCCGCGTTCAAATGGCTTGCCGGCGCCCACGCGACCTGGAACGGCGGAGCAAGGTTGTGGCTGATGTGCAGTTGCATGCCCAACGCCGTGCAAACCGTGGTGTCGTGGGGCATTTGCACGCTATAATGCGGATTTACGCCTACGGTGGTGGTGGAGGTCATGGTGCAGCCGGTCTGCGTGTCCGTTACCATGCAAGCAAACTCCGTGGTGCCCGTCGGGGTGGCATTGGTTTGGGCGGAGGCCGGGTTTGCGACCACATTGGCCGGCGACCAGCTGATGGAATAGGGTGAGGAAGAGGTGATGTTCGCGGAAAGCCCGACTTGTTCGCCGTAGCAAAGTGTGGCCTCCGTGGCACTGGTGGTCACGGAGGTCAACCCGCTCACCGCCACCGTGAGGGATTCCGAATCGGTACAGCCCAGCGAACTGGTGGCTGTTACCGTATAGGCCGTTGTACCCGCCGGAGAGGCAATTGGGTTGGGGGTGCCCGTGGAACTCAATCCCGTGGCGGGAGCCCAAGACCAGGAAACACCCGTTCCCGACGTGGTCTGTGCATGCAACTGAGTGCCCGGCAGGCCGCAACGCGTGGTATCAGCCATGTGCACAATGCTGAAGGCAGGGGCCACATGCACCAGGACGGAATCCACATACAGGCATCCCGATGAGTTGGCCACCTCGGCCTTGTACCACGTATCCTGAACGGGGGATGCACTGGGCGTGGCACTGGAAGGGTTGCTCACTCCCGCGGAGGGCATCCATGTGAGCTGTGAAGTGGCATCCTCGAATCGTGTAATGAGCAGGTTGTCCATGCTCCAGTTGTCCTGGCCCGCGCCGGAATTGGACAATTGCCGCCAGCGCAACCGGGTGTTCGCGCCTGTGCTGCCCAGTGCGGGGATGGCCACGTCCGCCTGCGCAAATGAAGGCCACGCATTTTCCATGAAGGTGGAAAGCACGGTCCACGCACTGCCGTTGGTACTATACTCCAGCACGACGTCCTCGCCCGGTTCAGCATCATCACATGGCGGTGCCCCGCTGGCGATCTTCAAGGCAAAATGCGCCATTCCCCCTTGGCTGAGGTCCATTGCCGGAGTGGTTGCGGTGCGCACGCCGGCCCCGTTGAAGTAGAGCGCGGAGCCGGTCACCGAGCCGCAAGCCGCGCTTATGCTCCCGCCCTGGACACTTTGCCACCAGGGCGCCCAATTCCCCTCAAATGCATCCGCGTACAGCACGCGCTCCACTTCCGCATGCAGGGTGGTGCTGTTGCCTGAACAGATCGTGTCATTCGCAACCGTGGCTCTCACAGCAAAAATGGAGCTGGGGTTCACGGTCACCAACACACTGTCAACGGCGGAACCGCAACCCACCGGACTGGTGACCTGCAATTTGAACCACGTGTTGGTGCTGGGGTAGGCGACCGGGTTGGCAATGCCCGGGTCGGAAAGCTGGGCGGACGGGCTCCAGTTCAGGTCGAACCACTGTGCATCGAGCACGGAAGCAACACCCAGCTGCACGGCCGTGAACTGGCAAACGGTGGTGGTGGCCTGTCCGTTCACCTGCAGGTCCAATTGCGGGTCCACCGGCAACCCCACTTGGAATTCAAAATGCTTGGGGCACCCACTGGGTGAAAGTTCGCCGTCCACGCGGTAGATGTCATTGTGGTCCGGTGTAAAGGTGTAGCTGTTGCCCGTGGCCAGCACGGTGAGCGGATCACTGGCCATGGTCCACTGCGCATTGGCCAGTACGATGGGGGCGGCCAGGGTGACCGGCCCGGACGAGCAGATCACGGAATCGGCTTGAGCGGGCGCGACCATGTTGTTGGACAGCGCGTACATGTAGCTTTCGCCGGAGGCCAAGCCGTATGCATAGGCAATGAACCCCGCAGCGGAAGCCAGGCTGTGCGTACCTGCCGCAACCTGCACTTTGGCGTATGAAAGGCCTGGGCAGGCCGGATAAGTGTAGAACAAGGCGGACGGCACCTGAGTGCCGTCCAGCAGCATTTGCGAAATGGCCCCAGTGGGCGTAATTAAGCTCACGTAGTGGTTGATGACCGCCTGCGTGGAAAATAGCGTGGTGAAGAGCGCCGAGTTGCTGGTCCGGTCATCGGGCGTGAGCAAGAGCAGCGAAGGGTCGCCACTGCCGGAGCAGGTGGCCCCCTCCATGATCTCCGAAACACTGACGGGCTTGCTGGCCACGATGCACTTGGGCTGCACCGTGTTCAGCACCTGGTGGTATTGCCCGGCATTGAGCAGAATGGGGGGCCCGCCGTCGATGGTGACGGAGGTGCCGTTCTGGCCGGCAAGGATGCGAAAGCCCCAAGCGGTGAGATTGGCGAGCGGCACGGTGTGGAAGTTGGTTCCCCAGGTATTGGTGGGGATCATCTGTTCGTTCACATGGTCGCAAGCGGCACAATTCACCACGGCGCACATGCTGCCCCCAAAAACGGCGAAGGGGCGGCAAGGGCCGCTCGCAGCCGTGGCTTCTATCAATGTTCCGGTGAGGTCGGTGAGGCCGTTCAATGCCTGCACTTGATAGGTTTGACCGGCATTCAGCGTAACCGTGAACGGCACGCCCGGTGCATGTCCTGCGGTGGTGTTCGTGGTGGGCGTGATGTTCAGCGTGGTTCCGTCAGCGGTGGCCACCACCATGAATTCACTCCTGAAGATGTAGGTGCCATTGGGATACGCCGTGGAAGTCCCGGGCAAGGCATCCACGCGGTAGCTGGTACCCAAGCTGTTCAATGGAAGTACTTGGGATGCATCCGTGGTTTGGTTCTGGTAGTTCACCGCCGTCACGGTGACGGGGTCCACGGATGTGATGCGCACCCCCTTGTCCTGTGCTGCTTCCGACCCGGTGGTTTCATACAAGTTCGGCACTGCCACGGAAACCACCCCATTGGCCGGGACCACGAAGGTGGTGCTCCATCCCGCCAAGGGAACGCTCACCGATCCCGTGGTGGCCGTGGCCGATGCGATCTTCACCGAGAGTTGCTGGGTGCCCGATGCGTTTTGCATGAAGCCGAGCCAAAACTCGCGCCCCCGGGTGTCCAGCGGGCCGGATTGTGCCTTGGCACCCCCAGCTGCAAGCAGGAGCAAGGCACAGAGCAAGGGGCGTATGGAATGCTCGGGCAGGTTCACGGGGTGATGGATCGGATTCGTCGCCTTCCTACGGGTCAAGGCTTTCAAAGGTTTGTTTCGACGAATGTGCAAATATATTCGACGAATAAGACGACACCGTACATGCCAAGGTTGCCTTTGGAGCAGGCAAGAACGCTTTCAAGGAGCTTCAACCGCTGTTCTTCAGGCAATTACCACTGCCCCGGGCAGCTTGGCCGGAATTCGATTCTCTTCGACGAATGGCTTCACAATGCGTTGGACAGCTTCCAAGTCGTTTCCACAGCCCATCCGGCACGCACTTTCACCGGGTCCGGCAAGCGGTAGATTCGCTCCGGTTGTACCGGGGGCGCGAATGAACCGGTATCCCAACGATGATCCCCGTTCCGGTCATCGATCAGTCGCAGAACATAAGCGCCGGGTTCCAAGTCCTTCCACTGCACTGTGGTCAGGCTGTCCAACACGGCTTCACGCACCAACCGGCCCTTGTCCGTGATCAGTTGCAGCACCCACGCACCCGTGGTGGCCAAGCTGCTGTCCGCACTGAGCTCCACCTTCAACTTTCCCAATGTGCGCGGGTCCGGGGCCCCCACGCGCAGCTTGGTGGTATCATTTGTCCCGCCCATGGCGCCCGTGATCGCCCTGGGGTAAAGCACCAGGGAAATTTCATCGTGGGGCACAGGGTGCAACCCGGTGAAAATGGTCCGTTGGGCCGTGGTATCCAGTCGCGGAGCCCATTCCGACCTCGCCGAATCCACCATCAAGGTGGTGAATGCCGTGTCCAATCGGGCCACAGGCCGGGAACTCATCAGCTTCACTTCCTTGGTCAGTGGATCCCGCCAGGCATTGACGGTAAGGTAGAACGGCATTGCCGCTGCGGGCCTGTAGTTCAGCGTATCCAACACCGAACCACCCTCGCTGATCGCAAATCGTTGCCCGCTCAGCAGGGTGGTGTCCGAAGGCCAAAAAACGGCTGTGTCCCGCCCCGGGTTCCATTCGGCCCACCAGGTGAGCTTTCCCCCTTGGCGGTCCAACGGGTGCAGCGCAATGTCCCCGGCCGGTCTGGCAAAGGCCATGCGCCAGCCACGTTCCTCCAACACCTTGGCCTCTGTGACAAATTGAAAGGATGACACGGGTTGGAAGAGGAACAAGGACACCTGCGGCCCGTCCGCCGGATCAATGGGGTGATCCAAAAAGGCAATTTCCTCGGTAGGCAGGTCATAGCGGTAATTGCCGTTGCGGTCCTTCAGTGCATAGATCCGCATGGGGCCTCCGGGCAGGTGGCTGAGCGTGAAGCTGCCGTCTGCATGGGTCCGTGTGAAATAGTCCGGCGGGGCTGTCCGCACGCTGCCCGTATCCCCCACGGCCCGGAGCAGGACCAGCACGTCGTTGGCGGGCAGTCCGGTGGCCGCCGTGATCACGCGGCCATGAACGGCAAGACTGTCCACGTGGCTGCCGGTGGAAACCACGAACGCGAGGCCCGCCGCCGGATTGCCTTCACTGAGGTCCTGCACGGCATCGCCAATGTTGAAGGTATAGGTGGTGTTGGCCGCGAGGGGCGCATTGAGGTGGATCACCACCTTGTTTCCTTTTTCCACGACAACATCCGGGGCTACGGCCAAGGGCGGGGACACCAGCAATTTTTCGCGGACGCGGTCCAGTTTCACGCTCTCATCAAAGTGCAACAGGATGCGGGTTCCGGCAAAGTTCGTACTGCCGTCCGCGGGATCGGCGGAGACCAACTGCGGCGCCATGGTGTCCTTCGGGCCACCTTGTGGTTCCCGCACCTGGGCGCAAGAAGCGAAGATCAACACGGGAAGCAAAGCCGGTGAGAGCCTGTTCATGGCAGCAGCGGCTCGATCAACCGGCAGAGTGCCGCCATGCCTTTTTCGTCCTCCGGCCCGAAGTCGTCGGGTTCACTGCTGTCCACATCGAAGACGGCAGCCACCTCCCCGCCCCTTCCGCGCAAGGGCACCACGAGCTCGCTTTTGCTCGCCGCACTGCACGCGATGTGCCCGGGGAAAGCATCCACATCGGCCACCGCGATCACTTCGCTCCGTGCCCATGCGGCGCCGCATACGCCCTTGCCATAGGCGATGGGGGTGCAGGCCACCGGCCCCTGGAACGGACCCAGCACCAGCTGACGGCCCACCACACGGTAGAAGCCGGCCCAATGCCACCCGAAAACCTGCTGCACGGCCGCACAGAAGTTCGCCATGGCGGCAATGGCATCCTGCTCACCGGCCAGCAAGGCACGCATCTGCGGTTGCAGCGCATTGTACAGCGCCGCGCGGTCGGTGGTGTCCGGGATCACGATGTGTTCGGCCATGGCGTTGGAAGGTGCGAAGATACCGGGGCGCAATGGGCGGTGGCACCAACACTTGGCGGCCGTGCCCCACCTTTGCGCCGACCCATGACCGCCCGCTCCGACAGTCAACGCCGCAAGGCCAAGCGCAGGCAACTGCTGCGCAAGCTGCGCAACAAGTACCGTGCGGTACTGATCAACGAATCCACCTACGAGGAGCGGTTCAGCCTGCGGCTCTCGCGCATCAACGTGCTCCTGCTCGCCATCGGGCTGTTCATTTTCAACGCGCTTTTCGTGGCTGCGGTCATTGTATTCACCCCGCTGAAGGAATACATACCGGGCTATTCCGACCAAAAGGTGAAGATGAACGCCTACCGCGCGCTGATCGCAGCGGATTCCCTGGAGGAAGCCATGGCCGTGCGGGATGCCTACATCAACAACCTGCGCAACGTGCTGAGCGGGAAGTTGCCTGCCGACAGTGCCACGCTGGCGGTTCCCACCACGGGCATGCCAACCGCGCAGGACCTGAAGCCGTCGGCTGCGGACAGCCTGATGCGCGAAGGGGTCCGTGCAGAGGAAGCCTATAGCGTGCACAGCACCGGGCCCGCTGGCACGATGGACCGGCTGGGGCTGCCGGGGCTGCTTTTCTTTCCCCCCTTGCGCGGCGTGGTCACCAGCACCTTCAACGCCAGCGAAGGGCACTACGGCATCGACATCGTCACCAAGGCTGACGAAGCGGTGAAAGCCTGCCTGGACGGCACGGTGATCATGGCCAGCTGGACCAGCGATGCCGGCTATGTGATCCAGATCCAACACACGACCGACCTGGTCAGCGTGTACAAGCACAACGCCGTGTTGCTGAAGAAGGTGGGGGACGGCGTGGATGCCGGCGAGGTGATCGCCATTGTGGGCAACAGCGGCGAGCTGACCACCGGACCTCACCTGCATTTTGAACTGTGGAGCGGAGGCAAGGCGGTGGACCCACAGACCTACATCAACTTCAAGTGATGGGGCTGAAGGAGAAGGCGGCCAGGCTACTTGCGCGGCGCGATGCTGCACGGACCATGCGCGCCGCGGCAGATCCGGCTGCCACGCAGGCGGCCGTGTTGCGCAGGCTTATGCGCGGGGCCGCGAAAACAGCATTCGGCAAAACGCACAACCTGGGGGATGTAACGGACCACGCCGGTCTGGTGAGGGCCGTGCCGCTCCGCGACTATGAGGGGTTCCGCCCCTGGATTGAACGCATCATCAAGGGCGAACGCGATGTGTTGTGGCCCGGCGTTCCCCTCTACCTGTGCAAAACCAGCGGCACCACCAGCGGTGCGAAATACATTCCCATCACCAAGGCCAGCCTGCCCAACCACATCGATACAGCCCGGCGTGCACTGCTGGCCTACATCGCAAGAACGGGGAACGCCTCCTTCGTGGACGGCAAAATGATCTTTCTCCAGGGCAGCCCCGTGCTGGACCGCAAAGGTGCCATCCCCAGCGGGCGGCTCAGCGGCATCGTGGCGAACCACGTGCCACGCTACCTGTTGAAGAACCGCTTGCCAAGCCTTGCCACCAACAGCATTGCGGATTGGGAAACGAAAGTGGAGGCCATCGTGGGGGAGACCATGCACGAGGACCTGCGCTTGATCAGCGGCATTCCCGCGTGGGTGCAGATGTACTTTGAACGCCTGCTGGCGCGCACCGGCAAGGCCAACGTGCGCGAAGTGTTCCCGAACTTCTCCCTCTTTGTTTACGGCGGCGTGAACTACGAGCCCTACCGCAGCCGCATGGAAGCGCTCATGGGCGGCCCCGTGGACCGCGTGGAGACCTTCCCGGCCAGCGAGGGCTTCATCGCCTACCAGGACCAAGGCCCCGGCGAAGGGCTGTTGTTGGTACTGGACAACGGAATCTATTTCGAGTTCATTCCGCAGGAGCATGTGCCCGTTGCTGGTTCACAGTTGCCAGGCTTTACCGCGACAGGCACTTCCCGAACACGGCAAAGGCTTTCCATCGGCGAAGTGGTGCTGGGCGTGAATTACGCATTGGTGCTGCACACCAATGCGGGTCTCTGGGGCTACGAGCTGGGGGACACCGTGAAGTTCGTTTCGTTGAACCCGCCGCGGATCGTGGTCACCGGGCGTACCAAGCATTTCACCAGTGCTTTCGGCGAGCACGTCATTGCCGAAGAGGTTGAAGGTGCGCTCAAGGAAGCCATGGAGGCGTTCCCTTGTGAAGTGGCCGAGTTCACCGTCGCCCCCCAACTCGCTCCTGCCTCAGGCCTGCCCTACCACGAGTGGTTCATTGAGTTCGCCGCTGCGCCTGTGGACATGCCTGCTTTCGCTTTGCGGATCGATGCCGCGTTGCAACAACGCAACCCGTACTACAAGGACCTGATCACCGGCAAGGTGCTGCAGCCATTGGTGATCACGCCGGTGGCGCAGGGCGGCTTCGCCGCATGGATGAAGGCGCGCGGCATGAACGATGCGCAAAGCAAGGTGCCACGCCTGGGGAACGACAGGAAGTACGTTGCGGGCCTGGGATAGAGCGACCTTTGCACCATGCCCATCGGCACCGGACTTTCAGAAGCTGCGGCATTGCTCCGCGCTGGCGAAGTGGTGGCCATCCCCACCGAAACCGTTTACGGCCTTGCGGCGAACGCCTTTGATGAGGCGGCCGTGCTGAAGATCTTCCAAGCCAAGCAGAGGCCGAGCTTTGATCCGCTTATCGTGCACGTGCACGAACGCGCCCAGGTTGATCAACTTGTCTCCCACCTGCCGCAAGGTGCCGACCTGTTGATGGAACGGTTCTGGCCAGGTCCGTTGACCTTGGTGCTCCCGAAGACCGATCGCGTACCCGACCTGGTGACGAGCGGCTTGGACACCGTGGCGGTGCGCATGCCCACGCACCCCATGGCCCGGGCCCTGCTGCAAATGCTGGATTTCCCGCTCGCTGCGCCCAGCGCTAATCCTTTCGGCTACGTGAGCCCCACGAGCGCACAGCATGTGGCGGACCAACTTGGCGGCAAGATCCCCTACATCCTTGATGGCGGACCGTGCGCGATCGGCGTTGAGAGCACCATCATCGGCTGGCAGGCGGGGCATTGGATGTTGTACCGCGTGGGTGGCACGCCCAAGGAGGAGATCGAAGCCGTGATCGGCCGGTTGGCATTGCCGCAACAGAGCCCCTTGCCCGTGTCACCCGGCATGCTGGAAAGCCGCTATGCGCCAAGCAGGCCGGTATTCATCGGCGATATCCGGAGATTACTTCCGCTGCAAAAAGGAAAACGCGCAGGTGTCATCTCCTTCACAAAAAATTTTGGTGCCGCGCAAAACGAGGTCCTGTCGGATGGCGGCGACATCAACGAGGCTGCGCGCCATCTGTTTGCAGCCTTGCGCCGCTTGGACCAGGGCCATGTGGATGTGATCCTGGCGGAAGTGTTCCCGCAGGAAGGATTGGGCGCTGCGATCAACGACCGCCTGCGCCGGGCCGCCGCCAAGCGGCGTTGAACAGGGCTGCTTTTCCTCCAATGCCCGAGGCCGGTAAAGGGCACTCCCTCAGCATTCTCTCCGGCAAACCCGAACTTCGCAGCCCAAAACCATCCGGAAGTGCCCCCAGAAATCGCACCGAAACGCATCGCCATCCTCGGCAGCACCGGCTCCATCGGCACCCAGGCCCTGGAGGTGGTGCGGCAGCAGCCCGCACACTTCCAAGTGGAGCTGCTTACAGCGGGAAGCAACGCGGAACTGTTGATCGCCCAAGCGAAGGAATTCAATCCGAACGCGGTGGTGATCGGTGACGAAGCGCGCTACACGGATGTGCGTGATGCCCTGTTCCCACTCGGCGTGAAGGTCTTTGCGGGAGCGGCTGCCCTTGAGCAGGCGGTGGCGATGGAGGACATCGACATCGTGCTCACCGCCATGGTGGGCTATGCCGGGCTGCGCCCCACGTTGGCGGCGATCGATGCAGGCAAACCGATCGCGTTGGCCAACAAGGAAACCTTGGTGGTGGCGGGTGAACTCGTCACAAAAAAGGCGCGGGCAAACGGCGTGAACATCTATCCGGTGGACAGCGAGCACTCGGCCATCTTCCAGTGCCTGGCCGGGGAGTGGGACAACCCCGTGGAGAAGATCATGCTCACGGCCAGTGGCGGCCCCTTACGCGGAAAGACCAAGGGTGAACTGGTGACGGTGACCAGGGAACAGGCCTTGAAACACCCCAACTGGGCCATGGGCGCCAAGATCACCATCGACAGCGCCAGCTTGATGAACAAGGGGCTGGAGGCCATTGAGGCCAGGTGGCTGTTCAACCTGGTGCCGGAGCAGATCGAGATCATCGTGCATCCGCAGAGCATCATCCACAGTTTCGTGCAGTTTCGCGACGGCAGCATCAAGGCCCAGCTCGGACTGCCGGACATGAAACTGCCGATCCAATATGCGTTGGCCTATCCGGAGCGGCTATCCACCAACTGGCCGCGCTTCAATTTTGCGCAATACCCCAGCCTCACGTTCGAGGCTCCCGACCTGGAAGCCTTCCCGAACTTGGCCCTGGCCTTGGAGGCCCTGGAACGGGGTGGCAACGCGCCCTGTGTGCTGAATGCGGCGAACGAGGTGGCCGTGGATGCCTTTCTGCAAGGCCGGGTGGGATTCCCGGGCATGTCCGACCTCATATCGAATTGCCTGGCAAAGGCGACCTTTGTACCCTCACCCACACTTGAAGCACTCGAGGCGAGCGATGCCGAGACCCGGCGCGCCGCACGCGAATTGATGAAATCCACGACATGGAGATCCTGATCTATGCCGGCCAGTTGATCCTGGGCCTGTCCATTCTGGTGGCCCTGCACGAGTTCGGCCACTTCCTGCCCGCCAAGCTGTTCGGCATGCGGGTGGACAAGTTCTTCCTCTTTTTTGATGCACCCTATGCCCTGGTGAAGAAGAAGATCGGCGACACCGTGTACGGCATTGGATGCCTGCCCTTCGGCGGTTATGTGAAGATCGCGGGCATGGTGGACGAAAGCCTGGATGCCGAGCAGAAGGAGCGCATGAAAAAGCCGCCCGAGCCGTGGGAATTTCGCGCCAAGCCCGTATGGCAGCGCCTGATCGTGATGGTGGGGGGCGTAACGGTGAACATCCTGCTGGGCTTCGCCATATACGCCATGGTGCTCTACGTATGGGGCCGGGAGTACCTGCCGGTGCAGAACCTCACCTACGGCGTTTCACCCAGCGTGCTGATGAAAGGCGAGGGATTCCGCGACGGCGACCAGATCATTGACGTGGGCGGCAAGGAGATGAAAACCCTCGGGGACGTCTCCCTGGCGATCCTGATCAACGGTGCACGCCAAGTGACGGTGGAACGCGAGGACTCGACGGGCCAACGGCGGAAAAAGACCATAGCGCTGAGCGCGGACGTGCAGGAACGGATCCTCGAAAGCAATGACAAAATGCTCTTCAGTCCGCGCTTCCCGTTCTATGTGGACTCCGTGCTGGCCGGCCACAATGCCCAGGAGACCGGCAGCTTCCGCAAGGGCGACAGGATCGTGGCCGTGGACGGCAGGCCGGCGCGCTATTTCCAGGACTTCGTGGAGGCCGTAAAAGACAGGAAGGGGCAACAGGTGCAGGTGACCCTGCTGCGGGAGGGCCACACCGTGGAGGTGCCCGTGGAAGTTGACGCCAACGGCATCGTGGGCCTTCAGCCCAAGGCACCCGGCGATTATTTCACCTATGCCACGGAAACCTTCAGCCTGATGGGAAGCATCCCGGCCGGGATCAAATACGGCTGGCAGCGGTTGAAGGACAACATCAACTCCTTCAAGCTGTTGGGGAGCAGTGCGGGCATGAAGCAGATGGGCGGGCTGATCGCCATGGGAAAGGCGTACGGGCCCCACTGGGTGTGGCAGCGGTTCTGGGAAATGACGGCCTTCCTTTCCCTGGCCCTGGCCGTGCTGAACATCCTGCCGATCCCCGCGCTGGACGGGGGCCACGTGGTGTTCCTGCTCTATGAATGGATCGCGCGGAAGCCGGCAAACCCGAAGGTGCTGGAGTATGCACAGATGGCCGGCATGGTGTTCCTGCTCACGGTGATCATCGCAGTGAACGGGCACGACATCGTGAAGCTCTTCACCGGGAAGTTGTAGCTGCGTTCCGGAAGCCTGCAACCCGCACCTCAACGGCCAGGCGTGCAAGATCTGAGGGGAGCTGAGGGTGCACCGGGGGTAACCTGTGCGAACGCCTTGCGTAGGAACGTGCAAAGCACCACGCCATGCCACATGTCATGCTTGTTGAGGACGATGCCCTTGTGCGGATGCTGATCGCGCACCGGGCCATGGATGCACAATGGCGTGTAACCACCTTGCAGGATGGGCGCGACCTGGAGCGCATGATGCAGGATGAACCTGCCGACCTGCTGCTGATCGACCTGGGGCTTCCGCACGTGGACGGACTTTCGCTGGTGGAGGGCTTGCGTTCAAAGGGCTTCACCACGCCCGTGGTCATCATCACCGCATACGAGCTTCCCCATCTCCGCGACACGATCCGGGGCGCCGGGGCCAATGAGCTGCTGCAAAAGCCATTCGATGGCGAGGAGCTCCTTGCCTGCATGCAGCGCCTTCTGGCAGCTTGACGGGAGCACCCGCCCTGCGCGCCTACCGTCTGAAGCGGATCCATACCGGATGGAGTTTCGCCACTTTTGTGGCCGTGGAATACGACGTGTTGATCCTGGGCCGGGGCATCGCCGGGGCAGTGCTGGCGGAGACCTGCCAACTGCGCGGCCTTTCCTTCCATGTGATCGACCATAAACGCCGGGGCAACGCCACCATGGCGGCCGGAGGAGCAGTAAACCCGGTCATACTGCGGCGCGATATCCTGTGTTGGCGCGGCGCGGAGTTCATGTCCGCGGCCCGGTCCTTTTACCGGGCCTGGGACCGGCGCAACGGCACATCCTCCTGGGAAGACCTTCCCTTGGTGAAGCTCTTTGCCAGCGCGGCCGCAGCCGACCACTGGCATCAAACCGCGGCCGACCCCGGCCGTGCACCCTATTTCTCCACCGAGCGTCCAGCGGTGGTGGACGCGGCCCCGCTCATGCATCCATTCGGGTACGGCTTGGTGCCCGGCGCCGCGCGGCTGGACATGGCCGCCTTCCTGGAAACGCAGCGCCATGCACTGCTCGCCATGAACCGGCTCACCGAACACGATGTGGCGGAAGCGGAGGTCCGGATCGAACCCCATGGCATCCGCATTGGCAGCCTGGGCGGCAGCCTGCTCGTGCGCTGCACGGGCCCTTTCCACGGCATTGGGGGCCTTTCATTGGTGAAGGGGGAATCGCTCCTGGTGCACATCCCCGGCATGCGGTTGCACGCCTTGGTGCATGGCGGCATCGGGATGCTGCCTGCGGGCGGGGAATTATGGGGCGTTGGCTCCACCTTCAAGTGGAACGACATCTGGGAAGGCCCGACGGAAACCGCGCGCCGCTGGATGCTGGACCGCGTAGCGGACATGACCAGCGCACAAGTGGAGGTCGTGGACCACCGCGCCGGCGTGCGTCCTGCAGCGCGGGACCGCAAGCCTCTCCTTGGCCGTACCGGGCAGCACCAAGCCGTGTTCAATGGCCTCGGGGCACGGGGGGCGATGCAGGCCCCATGGTGCGCGGCGCACCTGCTGGACCACTTGTTCAACGGCGCACCGTTGGACCCGGAGGTGGATTGCGCGCGTTACGCCTGAGGGGACTTGTGCTCCATGGCGATCACATCCCGCAGCGCCTGCCTGTGGAACTTGGCACAGCCGTTCCCGAGCCGCAACCGTATGTCCGCATTCGCCTGCTTCATCAAGCCGCTGAGGTCCCACCCGGCATTCGGATGCCGCGCCACAAATGCCGCAAGGTCTTGCCCCACCACGAATTCGGCGTGTTCAAAGCCTTCCGGATAGGGGCTTCCGGCCTTCGGGGCAGGCAACTCCAACACGTCGATGGAAAGGCTTCCAACGGTCCACGGCCGGTGCATCAGCCACACGGCGATGGGCCTTCCGCCTACGGCATGTTCACCAAGCAGCGTGGCCTCCGTGCCCAGCTCCGCGCACAATTCCCTGTACCGCCGGCAGGTGGCCACCCGGTAGCATACGTGGTCCAACCGCAGGCCTTCAACATCCACTTCCCGCTCCCGCAAGGCCGCCAACAGCCCGTGGAGGAATCCCTCGGGTGACTCCATGCCTCAGTGCCCTGCGCCCGGCGACGTATTCATCACCTGGCCCAGCCCGTCCGGGAAATAACGGTCCGCCAACTTCACAAACTCATCACCCCGCATGAAGTGGCCCATGCCCACCTCCTCCACATGGCTGATGCCGCAGGCGGCGAGCAGCTCCATCAGGACCTTCAGGGTGTTGTCGTGGAAATTGCGGACGCGCGTGCACTTTTCGGCCACCACCAAGCCGCGCACCAGGCCGCGATCGTGCGTGGTGATGCCTGTGGGGCACGTGTTGGTGTTGCAGCGGAGCGCCTGGATGCAGCCCAACGAAAACAGGAAACCGCGCGCACTGTTGCATACGTCGGCACCCAGGGCCAGCATCTTCATCAGGCTGGCGGCGGTGAGCACTTTTCCGCTGGCGATGATCTTGACCTCTTCATGCAACTTGTACCGTTCCAGGGTGCGGCGCACGAACATCAAGGCGGGTTCCACGGGCATGCCCACGCTGTCCGTGAACTCCAAGGGCGAAGCGCCGGTGCCCCCCTCGGCTCCGTCCACCGTGATAAAATCGGGGCGCATGCCCGATTCCACCATCTTTTCGCAGATCTCCGTGAACTCCTCGGTGCGCCCGATGCACAACTTGAACCCGACGGGAAGCCCGCCGCTCAACTCGCGCAGCTTTCCGATGAACTGCAGCAGGCTCGTGGCATCATGGAAAGCGGTGTGGCCCGGCGGGGAGATCACGGTGGTGTGGGGCTCCAGATGGCGGATCCGCGCGATCTCCGGCGTGTTTTTCACCGCAGGCAACACACCTCCGTGGCCGGGCTTGGCCCCCTGCGAGATCTTCAGTTCGATCATGCGCACTTGCTTGTGCGCAGCCACCTTGGTCCGGAACAGCCCAGGGTCAAAGTTGCCGTCCTTGTCGCGGCAGCCGAAATAGCCGGTGCCGATCTGCCATACCAGGTCGCCGCCTTCCTTCAGGTGGTGGTCGCTCAGGCCACCCTCGCCGGTGTTGTGGTAGAACCCGCCCATCTTCGCGCCCTTGTTCAACGCCAGCACGGCATGGTCGCTCAAGGCCCCGAAGCTCATGGCCGAGATGTTCAGCAAGGACGCCTGGTACGGCTGCCTGCAATACGCACCGCCGATCTTTACCCGGGGCGGTTCCGCCGGGTGTTCCTTCGGGTAGATGGTGTGGCGGATGCCCTCGTAGTTCGCCGCATTGATGTCGAGCTGCGTGCCGAAGGGCACCGTGTCCATGACGTTCTTCGCGCGTTGGTAGGCCAGGGAGCGCTGTTGCCGGCTGAAGGGCCGCCCGTCGGTATGGCGCTCGATGAAGTACTGCTGGATCTCCGGTGAGATGAACTCGAACGCATAGCGGAAGTAGCCCAGCACCGGAAAGTTCCGCAGGATGGTATGCCGCGATTGCAGGGTGTTGTACACGCCCAGCAGGAACAACGGCACCAGGATGGCGTACGCCCACAAATACCGGTGGTCCAGCAGTCCGGTCAGGGCAACGAGCAGAAATAGGCCAAGGGCGATCAAATAGAAGAGTCTGCGCATGCCGGTGAAATTAAAGATCCATGGACGCGTGGCTTCCCATTCCCATGGAACACCAAGTTACAACAAGGTCCGGTTGAAATTGTGCGGTGCTAATGCCCGGCATCAACGCCCAAGGGGTTCGCGGGGTGCACGAAATAGAAGTCCTGCGCCATCGCGCGCACCTCGTCTTCAGGGACCGCCGAAAGCTTCCCTTCACCCAGCTTGTGCGCCGTATAACCCAGCTGCAAAAGCAATGCATGCGAACGGGCCCTGTTCTCCATGCCCGTCAGCTCCACCTGCATCACCGGCTTGAATTGCGCCAGCATCCCCTGCAGGGAGTTGATGATGTGCTGCTCGTAACCCTCCACATCGATCTTGATGAAGTGCACGCTGTCAAGGTCCTTGAACACCTCTTCGCTCTTGCGCAGGTCCACCGCGAAGCTCAACGCCTTCTGCCCGTCGGCCACGCTGCCGTCATCGATCTTGGTGAGCCCGTGCCGCACAATGCCGTCGCGCACCGGGATGGACATGGTGACGCTTTTGTTCTCATTTCCCAGCGCCACTTGCATCAATTGCTTTTCACACCGCAAGCCTTTCGTGTTGGACTTCCAGATCTCGGCAAAAAGCGGGACCGGTTCCACCGCCAACAGCCGGCCTTGTTTCAAATTTCTCCCGATCCGGTTGGAGTAGTAGCCCAAGTTGGCCCCGATGTCAATGCAGGTCCAATGTGGTTGGATCAACTTGTCCAAGTGGAACAACTCCGGGTATTGCTTGCGCAGGAAGCCGCGGTTGGTGAGGATGATGTAGGTCCGGCTCACCATCCTCAAGTAAAAGCGCAGGCCGAAGAGGGCGGCGAAGAGGCGGCGGAATGCCTTCATGTGGAGGCGCGTGGGCGTGGAAGAGGCCAAGGAACGAGGCCTGCGCCGCGGATCCCGCCAGTTTCAAGGCACGAACTTACTGCACGGGGCCCTTCCGGAGCATCCCACGGGCGTGGCATTCAGGCTTGCCCCTGCGCCGGGACGCGCGATCCATGGTCGGCCGGGCCATGGACCCGCATGGCCACTGTCCGGGTTCTCAAGGATGAACAAGGAAGGGGGATGGTTGTTTCACCATCTGCATGGAGCCGGCCGTACTTGTGCATGCGCGAAAAGGAAAGGTTCCAGTGCCTCAACGCGCAGGCTGTGTTCAGCCGGATGTCCGGGGGTACGGGAGCGGTCATGGTGCAATCCCCGTCGATGGGTCAACAACAGGGGCCCTGCGTTCCCAAGATCACCGGTCATGCCCGTAAAACAAAGTCCTCAACCCAACAAGTGAAGAACATGAAAAAAGCAGACATCGGCATCACACCGAAGCAAACCGGGATCATCGCGGACATGCTCAAGCCCCTCCTGGCGGATGAATTCCTCCTGTACTTGAAGACCCGGAACGCACATTGGAACATCGAGGGGCCCGATTTCCATACCATCCATGTCTACTTCGAGCAACTGTACACGGAGCTTGAGACCGTGGTGGACGATGTGGCGGAACGGATCAGGAAGATCGGCCACTACGCGCCGGCGACGATGAAGGAATACCTTTCCCTTACGCACCTTACCGAAGGGACCGGCAAAAAGAACGACAGCATCAGCTACATGAAGGCGCTGCTTTCGGACCATGATGCGATCATCGTGTACCTGCGCGAGAGCATCCATGTGCTGGGCAGGGAGGTCGAACTTGCCTACGGCACCAGCGACTACCTTACTTCACTGATGGAGCAGCACGAGACCACGGCCTGGATGCTGCGCTCGCATTTGAAGTGAGCCGGCGTTGGGCGCAAGTTGCACGGGCATCTGTTGCGGACCAGGCCGCTGATCCAAAAAACGAAGTGCGGAACGGCAGGGGGACCGGCCATCCGTGGCCGGATCATTGGGCCGCATGCCGGGTGCTTTCTTCCGGGCCATGGCCTAATTTCGGCACTGGAACATGGATCGGATGGGAAAGTGGTTCAATTGCCTTTGGCTTCACGGGCTGGCCATCACTTGCCTGGGCCAGCACTTGGACGTGACGTGGACCACCGCGCTGGGCGGGGCTTATTCGGACGAGGGCATCTATGTGGACCAGCGTACTAACGGCACATTTTTCATGGTTGCGAACAGCAGTTCGCCGGATTGGCCGGACAGCAGCGAAACCGGCCCGGGGAATGTGTTGATCATGAGCCTGGACAGCGAGGGAAACTATTCCTGGGGCACGCGCATCGGTACCAACGCGAGCAATCAGATCAATCAAGGCGCCTTGATGACCGATGGCAACTATGTGCTCATCGGCACAAAGTCCGCCCCGGACGGGGTCCCGGCATGGGAAACCAACACGGACGTATGGATCGTGAAGGTGTCTCCGGCGGGTACGGTCCTATGGGAGCGGAGTTTTGGGGAACCGGACCTGGGCGAGGCCGGATTTGCGGTTTCAGCACGGGCGGAAGGGGGATGTTTTGTTGCCGGCCACCTCGGTGATGTGGCAGGTGCGTTTTCCGGCTATGACACCTGGATCGCCGCCCTGGATGCGGACGGCAATGCACTTTGGCAACGCACTTGGGGCGGGGATGGCTTTGACACGGGTGCAGCACTATTGACCACTGCGGACGGCGGAGTGGTCATGGGCGGGACCATTGGTGTTCCTTCAGGCAACTGGGATGCCCAAGTAACGAAGCTGGATTCGGCTGGCAACACACAGTGGCAGCATGCCTATGGTGGATCGGGGCCGGACCATGTCAAGTCCATACTTCCGCTCACGGATGGTTATTTGATAACAGGTTCCACGCAATCCATCAACGGGGATGCCATAGGGAACCATGGCAACTTTGATGTCTGGGTACTCCGGCTGGATGCACAAGGTGCTGTTGTATGGCGGAAGTGTTACGGCGGAACGGGTTCGGACAATGCCAGCTCCGCCATGGCGTGGGGGGGAAACTTCCTTATCGCCGGAACAACAACCTCGCCCAGTGGCGGGGATGTAAGTGTGCGGGGAGAAGGGGAATTGGGGGGGGGATGGCGTCTGTTGATGAGCCCGGGAGGGGTGGTGGTGGGGGGGGGCACCCATGGTGGGGGGGGGGGCGGGGGGGACGGCCAGCGGGCCTTCCGCGGAGGGGTTGTCGAGCTCGCGCTTCGTGGGGCGGGTTTCCTCGGGGGGCGCCGCC